>CAZMQY010000102.1:0-11472 GCA_964568335.1 uncultured Clostridium sp. | reverse complement strand
ATACCCGCCTCTAGGAATAACACTCATGGGCATATCTGTGTTAAAGACTATTTGGGACGAGTTTGAACTAGGAGATGTACTGAAGGAATATCTTTCTGAAAATGAAATGTATTTTAGAATGACTGATGCTTTAGAAACCTCTAAGCAATTTGTTTTAGAAAGCAAGGATATTGTTGTTGAAAAAGTAATAGACTTTAAAGAAAGCTTTTCTGAAAAAGCTTCAGAGGCGGCAGGTGATTTATTAGATAAAACAGGTGAAGCTGCTGAGGAAGCAATGCTAAAGGCAAAGGATATATCTAGCAAGGTTATGTTAAAGGTTGATGATTTGAAAGACATGGGAGTATCGGAGCTAGGCAGGTTTAAATCTATATTTAATAGGTAAAGGAATTATAGGGACGGTTAGCTTGGTATTTGAATAAGTAGCAAGATAACTGTCTCTTATAAATAGAAATCAAAAAGCACCCATCCTTCAATGAAGATTAGTGCTTTTCATGAAATGCCAAGCTAAATTGTACTATCAACTGCTACAAGCTTATCTACCTCTTTAGAAAGTATGCTGCACTTACCATTAAACACAGCTCCCTTTTGGATAGATAATCCAGCTACTTCTACATCACCAATAAGAGTACCCTGCAGCATGATTTCAAGAACCCCTGTACACCTTACATTGCCTTCCACTCTGCCTGCCAGACTTACATTAACAGCAGTTATGTCGCCATTTATAAAGGCTTGCTCTCCGACTATAACATCAGAACTAGTTGCAATGTCTCCGGTGCACTTTCCATCAATTCTGACTATACCTGTTGATTTAATATCACCATCAATACTGGTGCCTTGTCCAATAATAGTTTCTACCTTTGCGTTTGAAGCTTGAGAATTTTTAGAGCTTGAAAACATTTAGTTACCTCCTAATTCATCTAATTGTAATTTTATTTTACTAATTTTAAAGGATCAATTGGAATGCCGTTTAATCTAATTTCAAAGTGGCAGTGTGGACCAGTGGATCTTCCTGTGCTTCCCATAAGTGCAATTACATCACCACGTTTAACTTGAGCTCCTTCGGTTACTTTTAATTTAGAATTATGCCCATAAAAGGATTCATAACCATTTCCGTGATTAATTATTACTACATTGCCATAGCCATTCTTCCAGCCGGAATAGCTAATCAGTCCATCGGCAGTTGCTTTGATTGGAGTTCCGGTATATCCTGATATATCTATTCCCTCATGAGTTTCTGTAGATTTTCTACCAAAGGGATTACTGCGCCTTCCAAACTCACTAGTAAAATCTCCAGAACAAGGAAGTATAGATGGAATTTTTCTCTTAGTTGATTCGTAAGCTTTTAACCTGCTTAGGATTTCGTTTAGCCTTTTAATTGTTTCATCTGCACTAATATTTGTTGAAGAGGTGGTAATAGAGCCGCCTCTGGAAGCAGGCAGCTTTACTGCTTCTTTATCTAAAATGTTATTAATTTTACCTTCAAGCTCAAGAAGCTCGTCCATTTTATCCTTAACACTTTGTGCAGCTTCCTTGTAGAGATTTACTTCCTCCTGCTTCTCATCCATATTCCGTTGAAGCATTTCTATATTGGATTTATGAAGCCTATTACTTGCGTTCAATTCTGTGTTATCTCTTCTCTCATTAGAATATAATCCAATCAGAATAATAAAAAGGCCAGTTAATGCGATAGTAAAAATCAGGGAAATTAAAATCATCATCTTGTTTAAAACCAAGTGCTTAGTAGTCTTAGTACCATTTGGTACTATTAAGATAGTATATTTTTCTTCCACCATTTTATTGATATGAATTTTGGGTAGTTTAATCAAATAATCACCCTTTCTTCAATTATAGCTTTTGTAATATCACGAGAGTTTTTTATGAAGTAAAACTGCTGATGTGAGGGTTTTTAGCAAAGAAATACAGGCTAATAAAGTCGTTCACTAAGATTGCAGGATATCTTTTTACAAAGATACTATGTTATTAATAATATCATAAAAATTTCCAAACACCAATTATAAATTTATAGAATCTTAGTGATGAATAGTTTAATTAATAAATATATGCTAATAGATTTAGATAAGAAAATTAAAGCCTGTGGTAGAAAAAATTCGAAACTTATGTTGGGTAGTTATGATAAATAATTGTGTTTATTGATGTTATATATATACTTTAGTCATATTTTTAATATATTTGTCTGAATTTATCAAATATTCATGCATGGTTTTATTTGGGTTATATTGTCACAACCTGTATAATTATTTATGTCTGATTTCAGCTTGGTGTACAAGTAGTTTTCAAATAGAGGGTTTCAGGTTCAATTGCTAACTTATACATGCATAAAAAACATTGAAGCTTCCTATTTTGGATATGTATGAGTTTGGTTTAAAATTAAAGCCCTACTGAATGTCTAGTATTAAAATTAAGCTAATGCACAAAAGAAAAATTCTAGGGGGTTAAGAATGAAGAACTTAAGCATAAAAGGAAAACTGTACTTTTTGATTTTATTTATATTTAGTGCAATGACAATGCACCAGGTTTATGAAAAAATGAACTTCATGGAAAAAAGTGTAGAGTTTGAGCTGAAATCTAATCAAGATTTTGCAGAAGTGCTAAGTGTATCTTTCACAAATTATCTAGAAAAAATTTGGGATACTGAGCTTTCTATGGGATTGGCAATCAGCGTTACTAAAGAAAGCAGTGAAGAAATAGGCCAATTTATGAAAACAGTTATGGAAAATCAACCTACAATAAGAGAGTATGGATGGGTTGACGTCTCCACATTGCAAATGACTATAAGTTCTAATCCAGAGGCAATTGGAGTTTCTTTGGCAGGACGGGAATACATTAATAAAATTTTAAATGGTGATGATAAAATAGTTTCCAATATGGTAAATTCTCGTATCGATAATAAGCCATCTTTTGTAGTAGCAAGAGGAATAAAGAAGGATAATGTACTTAAGGGCATCGTTATAGCTACTATAAACGTAGAGGAACTTAAGAAAGATTTACCGTCAAGCAGAGCATCAGACTCTAGTTTTTTTGGATTGCTTGATAACCAAGGGGTTTTTGTGTTCTGTAATGAAGCTCCTGATGTTGCTGAAAAGATGATAAGCATAAAAGAAAACCCTAATATAGCATCCGCATTAAAAGGAGAAACTGTAAAATCCAAAGAATATCTTTCGCCTGTTACTGGTAAAACTATGTCAGGTGTTAGTTTACCCATACAAGAAATTGGCTGGATTGCTTTTGCAAATACCTCCTATGAGGAAGTTTTAATGAGAGCTTTTATGAACATTCGGGATAGCTTAATTATTTTGGCGCTAATAATTACAGCATGCTTATTTGTAAGCATTAAAATAAGCAGACAAATTCTTGGTCCAATAAATATACTTCATTCTTCTGTGTTAAAGGTTTCAGATGGTGATTTAAATGCTCGTACCAATATAGATGGGACAGATGAACTTGCTTCAGCAGCCAAAGCTTTTGATCAAATGGCAGCCTCTATAGAGAAATTTGATGTACTCAAGACACAATTTTTCTCCAATATATCTCATGAGCTAAAAACTCCACTTAATATAATATTAGCTTCAATACAGACGATAGAAAGCATGCGTGCTTCTAAAGCAAGCTGTCATAACTATATTAATCTGTCAAAGTATATACCAACTATGAAGCAAAATTGCTTTAGACTACTTAGATTGATTAATAACCTTATTGATATTACTCGCATTGATTCTGGGTTTTTAAAATTTAATTTTACAAATAACAATATTGTATCTGTTGTGGAAGACATTACTCTTTCTGTTGTATCCTACTCAGAGTATAAGGGGATTAATATTATATTTGATACAGAGGTGGAAGAAAAGATAATCAGGTGTGATCCTGACAAGATTGAAAGAATTGTTCTTAACCTTCTTTCTAATTCAATTAAATTTACTCCTTCGGGAGGGAATATATATGTCAATATTTTCGAGGAATGCGATAAAGTAGTTATTGCTGTAAAGGACACTGGGATAGGAATTCCACAGGACAAAATACCCGTCATATTTGAGCGCTTTAGGCAGGTTGACTCCTCGCTTCATAGAGAATATGAGGGTAGTGGTATTGGACTTTCACTTGTGAAGGCCTTAGTGAGAGCTCATAGAGGGGACATTCATGTTCAAAGTCAGTATGGTGAAGGCACTGAGGTTACTATTGAATTGCCAGATATACAAATAACAGAAGAGAATAGCTTAACAAAAAACACCTTTTATAGTCATAATATGGACAAAGTTCAGAGGCTTAATATAGAGTTTTCAGATATATATAACTAATTGCCTCCACCAGCAAGTGCCTTGATATAAACACAAATAAGCAAAAATCAAACAAAAATTTTACAAATTCGTGTTTATATGATAAATATATCCTTGATTTGGCAAATAAAATACAATATAATGGTAATAATAATAAATTTATACTTAAGTATTTAGTTTCATAAATCAATTATTTTATATTTGTAAATAGCAAATCCATCGAAAGGTGGAGACGCAAAGCCGTGAGTCTAAAGCAAATTTAATTGCCATGATAGTCAGGTTGCCGATAATATAGGTTGACGTATGTATCTTTGTTTAAAGATAGGCAGCTATGTTGTCTATCTTTTTTGATTTTTTAGAGCTTTTAATTACACGCAGGAATATTTGATACATATGTTAACTATAAATAAACTATGTTTTTATGAAAGGAGAATAATAAAAATGAATGAGCATACTGAAAGACAAACTGAAAATGAGAACACCTCTCCTTATATTCAAGATGTAGACCAAATGCTTGAAGAGGAAAGCACTAAATGCAGATCCTGTGGCAGTGACATGATTGAGGAAGGCTACTCTTTAGCTTTATGCAGTGAATGTAGGGACAATCTATCTAAGCGTCCCATACCACTACAAATAAAAATTACTGCTATAGCATTTGTATTAGTAATTATTGTTTCTTTATTAAAGTTTCCTGAGTCCATTCGGATAGGCATTGAATATGAAAGAGGAGTAAGAGCAGAAAAATCATTGAAATATGTTACCGCAATGAGACACTTTGAAAATGCAGCAAAAGATTTTCCTGATTCTGATAAGATAATGGTGAGACTGCTGTCAGCCTATTACGAGAATGAGAAAATTAACGAGGCCTATAGTACCTTTGATAAGCTGGCAGGACCATCCCCTGAAACTAAGAAGATGGACAAGGATTTAGTTACTCAAGTTAATGTATTAATGGACAAGATGGATAGGTATTATAGTCCTAGCAAAGAACTTTATGACAAGCTAAAAACTATGAAAAACCCAACCTCCGAAGAAATAGTGAACACAATTAAGCCTTTTGTTGATAAGAATACAAAGGAAGTATATGGAGCCTATGCCTTAGCTGACTCGTATTTTGAAATGAATAAATTCGATGAAGCCAATGCTGTTTTAACCAAGATATTAGCTTCATATCCGGACTTTTATTCCGGTCAGCTTCTAAAAGCCGCAACTCTTCGTGAACTTGGACAGTATGACAAATCTGTTGAATGCGCGAATGAAGTTTTAAAACATAATTCAGAGGATATTGGTGCCTTCGTAACATTATCAAAAATAGAGCTTAAGAGAAAAAATAATGAAAAGGGACTGGAATATGCCAGACAAGCATATAATTTAGACAACTCAGACCCATATATCATATCAAATCTTTCTTTGGCTTATCACTATAATAACATGATAAAAGAACGAGATGATAACTTTAAAACCTTTCAGAATTTAAATAGCAAAGATAAATATACTATTGATTTTTTAAATTCTATTTATAGCGGAAGCCTGCAGTGGCAAAAATAATCCATATTTGAAAGGAGACTAAATAATGTTTTTTATACCTGGTGTCATAATTACTGTTCTAACCTTTCCCGGTGTAATTGTACACGAACTGGCTCATCAGATATTTTGCCGAATATGCAGAGTAGCAGTTATAGATGTATGCTATTTTAAATTTGGTAATCCCGCTGGTTACGTTGTTCATGAGCACCCTAAAAGTACATATAGCCAAATATTAATAGGAATTGGGCCCTTTCTTATAAATTCAATTATTGGTGCGCTTATTGCTCTACCAGCAGCTATACCAATACTGAATTTTGGAGTGAAATTTGGAGCAAATACCATAGGGAGCTATTTTTTAATTTGGGTTGGGGTTTCCATTGCAATGCACTCATTTCCAAGCACAGGAGATGCAGCAAGCATGTGGGAAGCAATAAAGAGCAAGGAAACAAATCTCCTTACAAAAATATTTGCTGCCCCCATAGTTCTTTTAATTTATATAGGTGCAGTAGGATCTATTGTTTGGCTGGACTTAGCTTATGGAATAGCAGTTGCAACCTTTATTCCTAATATGATTATTAAGATGCTGGCCTAGAAGCAATAAGGAGTGCCACAGGGATGTTTAGTTTGACACATTATACTAAACACCCTGTGGCTTTTATTTTAAACAAATGTGGGTGGAATGCTTCCCTTAGCAAACAGCAGGAATTTGTGATTTAATGAAGAATATTTCAGTAGGAGAAAATATTAAGAGTATGGGGGAATAATTATGAGGATTGAAGCTTTAAAGAATGAAAGAATTGAGGATTTTATAGAGTACTGTAAAAAATATAGAAGAGACATTGATGACTCCTTTCTTTATGATGAAGATCTAAAAGAATTTATGCCTAACAACGAAAATCCAACCTATATAGTTGTGGATGATGGGGATAAAATCATAGCTGCAGCATCACTTATTGTGGATGAATATATGAAAAGAGGGAAAAAAGGCCGTTTTAGAATATTTCACTCAAGCATAAAGCAGTGGGGGTGTTATAAAATGCTTTTGGAGGTTATACTAAAGCATACAGAAGGACTGAATAAAATTTTTATTTTTTCACCAATAATAAATGAAGAACTAATAAGTGTCTTGGAAGAGCTTAAATTTAATGCTGAAAGGTATTCATATTTATTGGTAAGGGGGGATTTGGAGGTGCCTGAGGTAGTTTTACCAGAGGGCTACAGCATTAAGCCCCTGCAGATAGGTAAGGATGAAGAAGCTTGGTGTAAAGTAAGAAACGAGAGCTTTGCAAAGCTGCTTGGCAGCGAAACTCCCATGACTCCTGATATGGTTGTAAAGATGAATTCAGGGGAAGAGTACCTTGAGGGTGGAGCTATGATACTGTATAATGAGGAAAGACCTGTGGGCGTTGTTAGAGCAGCAAAGGATGAATACGAAGACTTACCTATAGTAAATATAGGGCCGCTTGCCATAATCCCTGAATATCAAGGTAAAGGATTAGGCAGAATGCTTTTGAGAGAAGGGGTTCGCTTTGGCAGGGAAAAAGGCTATTCAAGAACAGTACTTTGCGTAAATGCTGAGAATGATAGGGCAAAGGCCTTATATGAGCAGGAAGGCTTTAAGCAGGTAGAGGCAGTTGCATGCTATAAATATGATATTTAGAATGGAGTTGAGAAGATGTACGTATTATTTGGTGATACAGTTGTAGACAGTAAAGATATGAAGGAAGCTATAGAAGCAAATTCTGATTTTAAAGTAGTTAAGGATATGAGCAAAGGTTCTAAAAGAGAGGATATTTTAGCCTATAATCTAAGCATAAGTGTAGATACATTAAATGAGATTATGGAAGAAGAACAAGAGCTAAGTAAAGAAGATAAGGCAAAGCTAACAGAGGATGAGCTTTTTGACGAATACCTCACATTAGCTGAAGAAGTTGCCACAGAGCTTGATGAAGTTGTTCCTGAAGGCGCTATATTAGATATAAGAGCTTACAAATGGGATACATCTGATAATGATATAAAACTAGTTATTGCAATTGCCCATGAAGAATTAGGAGAGACAAAACTGGAAAATGTCATGAGAATACTTTTAAAGCAAATTGAGTAGCATACATAGCAGCACACTACGAAGGAAGAGGTAATTTAATGGATTTAAAAAGACGAAATATAGTAATTTCACTAATGGTAGCAATGTTTCTTGGTGCCGTTGAGGGTACAGTAGTAACCACAGCTGTTCCAACCATAGTGAAGGCGTTAAATGGTTTTGAACTTATAAGCTGGGTTTTTTCGGTATACTTATTAACCTCGGCTATTTCAACTCCTATTTATGGGAAACTTTCAGATTTATATGGACGAAAAAATATTCTTTCTATTGGTATAATCATCTTTTTATCAGGAAGTTTTCTCTGCGGAGTGTCGGGAAACATGTATCAGCTTATAATTTTCCGAGCTATACAGGGACTTGGTGCAGGGGCTATATTTACTGTAACCTATACAATAGTTGGTGATATATTTACTCTTTCAGAAAGAGCAAAGGTTCAAGGCTGGCTAGGAACGGTATGGGGCGTTGCAAGTCTTGCAGGACCTTTCCTTGGAGGATTTTTAATAGAATATTTTTCCTGGCACTGGATTTTCTTTATTAATATTCCTTTTGGAATATTATCCATAGTGCTTTTAAGCAGGAATCTTGATGAGAAGCTGGAAAAGAAAAATGTGAAGATTGACTATGCGGGCACTATATTGCTTTCCGCTGCAATACTAGCATTTTTATATGGCACTATGTCGAAGGGAGAAAGCAGCAGTTGGTTTTCTCCAATAACTATAGCAGCTTTGGTGGCAGCGATTATTATGCTAATTCTGTTTTTCTTTGTGGAAAAAAGAGCAACAGAGCCTATAATACCCTTTGAGATTTTTACAAGAACAAATACTATTGTAAACTTAATTAGCTTTTTTATTGCTGCTGTATTAATAGGGGTAGATGTATATATGCCTTTATACATGCAAAATATTTTAGGATATAGTCCAACCATATCAGGGTTATCTATGGCTCCAATGTCTATTGCGTGGACAATTTCTGCTGTAATTTTAGGAAAGGCCATACCTAAATATGGTGAGAAAGCAGTAATTGCATTATCTACCTTGATTACTTTAGTAAGCTGTGTATTTTTAGTAACGCTTCCTATAGATGCTTCAATAATATCAGTTATAATATATGCGTTTATCCTTGGCTTTGGTTTTGGAGGAGCATTTACTACTCTTACTATAGTTGCGCAGTCCTCAGTTGAATACAGTACAAGAGGAGCAGCAACTGCAGCGAATTCTCTTGTTCGTACCATAGGTCAAACTATAGGAGTAAGCATTTTGGGAAGCATTGTGAACCTAAGCATTGTAAAATACTTTAGCAATATTGGAATTAAGGGAATAAAACCAGATAATCTTTATTCTTCAGCCAGTGTAAATCATAATTTATCAGTAGAGCATGTAAAGGCTTCGCTATATTCAGGAATTCATATAGTATTTATTATTTTAGCTTCTATTACTATGCTTTGCTTTATGCTTTCTTTCACCTTATCCAACGGACTTAAGGAAAAGGCTGATGGAAAGCTTTAAGGATAAAAAACAATTATTTATTAAAAAATGCAAACCAATAATAATGAGCATAGGGCTAACTCCCTATGCTCATTTATTATAAACACAAACATATACAATACCCTTATTGTCTGCTTGGGCAAAAAAAACATCAGTGATCTTGTTGATTTTACATATTTTTAGCTGATCTTGAACCCATTGTTCTGTCAAGTTATATCTTTTAAGCTCAGCTTTTACCAGCCTTCCATCTTTTATTATAATTACAGGCAGTTCTCCAGAAGATACTTTTATATTTAAATCCATACGAGTTAGGGCACTTTTCTCGGATTTAAGCATAACACTGAAATCACGGGTAGGCTCCAGGATTGCATATTGAACATCTGAAAGATTAAATATGTTTCTGGCTCTTAACAGGCTTGCAAGCTCGTTCATACAGAGTCTAGCCTTTTTCAAGTTATTAGGTAAAACCTGACCTTTATCTATTACTATTATAGAGCCGCCATTTACAAATCTTCTCACTTTATCGCTTTTTAAACACGCATGGGATAAAATAATCTGTACAACCGTAATAGTTGCCATTCCATAAAAGAAGGTTATATAATCTTGCTCCAATACTGTGATTGCACGCCCACCCATGCTTCCTAAAAGTATTCCTAAAACATAGTCCTTAAATGTAAACTGAGTAAGCTGTCTTGGACCCATTATGCGAAAAAAGAGCAGAAGCATAATGTATACTATAAGGCCTCTTAATGCAATGGTAAAAAATAAAGACATTCTTATAAATACCTCCACATAAATATCTATGGAGTTATTATCACCTTAATTGGACTTTTTAATTAACAAGCTGAGGATGCTTTAATTGATAAATGTTGTTTATACATAATAAACTTATTCTAGAACCTTAAACTCATAGCCTTGTTTTTTTAAATATTGTATTATATCAGGTAAAGCTTGTACAGTTGTTTCCTTGCCTGGTGCATCATGCATGAGAATAATAAGATTATCTTTATTCTCACTAGATTCCTTAACTCTATTTATCAATTCCTCAGGAGTGCGCTTTTTCCCTTCAGCATCTCCGTTTAAGCTGTTCCAATCAACGTATTTGTAACCTGCTTTTTCAACAGCTGCTTTATAGGCTTGTCTACCAAAAGAACCGCCGGGAAACCTTGTAAGTGTTTTATTATAGTCTCCTACTATGGATGTTATAACTTCCTCAGCCTTCTTTAAATCTTTTAAATAATTTTGCGGACTAGAGTAAATATATTTATAATTATGAGAATAAGTATGATTTGCTATAACATGACCTTCTGCCTTTTCTCTCCTTAAGACCTCTGGGTTTTTCTCAGCCATGCTTCCGATAACAAAAAATGTAGCTTTTACATTTTCCTTTAATAGTATATCTAAAACTGCTGGTGTATTATTGTAAGTTGGTCCATCATCGAAGGTAAGATAAGCAGTTTTAGTTTTTATGGGGCCGTCCTTCTTCCCTTCAGCCAGTAATACGTTGTTTTGCTCATTAGTTTTAGCTGGAGCCTCTTCCTTGATATTTTCCAAGGTATTCTTTTCACTGACCTCAGCAGTATTCTCAAGATCATTTGCCTTTACTACATATGAAGGCTCTACATTTTTTTGTGCTTCAGATCTTTGCTCAGATATTACCTTGATACCTAAAAGAAGCGAACTAATGATTACAGTAAATAGTAGTAAAAGTATTTTGTTGCGTAATTTGGTGTATTTCATAAATCTCCCTCTCCCCTTGTCTAAAGTTGTCTATAAATACAGTATATAGCCTAACAAGTAAGGAGAGATTTCAAATATATTATTAGAAGATTACAAAATTGTTACAGTTTTTATTTTGCTTTTTGAGACCACTCATCCACATAAGATCCTGTAGCCCAATGGGCCATAACAGGGGTTTCATCATGATTTAGCCTTATTCTGCTATTTATCTTTCCTAGTTTTCCTTCTAGTATTTGAACTATTAATAGCTCTTTATCCGTAAGGACTACTGCAAAATCTCTATTAGGAGAAGAATAAGCATCAACTGCCTCAGGTATTGCAAGCTTTA
>CAZMQY010000101.1:0-11493 GCA_964568335.1 uncultured Clostridium sp. | reverse complement strand
AAAGGACTCTTTTAATATTATCCCTAAGTTTTTTTTCAAACCTATTTCTATTTAATCCTTTAAGAAATATTTCAGGTGCATATTTAACTAATACAAGTTTTCTCATTTGCAAACTCTCCTTAGAAATCTTAATGACTTATTAAGCACATCTATTGTATAATCCACTTCTTCTTTTGTATTGCTGTTGTTAAAGCTGAATCGTAAAGTACTCTTTATTTCATTATCCTTAAGTCCTATAGCTTTAAGCACATGACTGTCTTTTGTATCCTTGGAGGAACAAGCTGAACCAGTTGATACATATATCCCGCCTTCCTCTAAAAGGTGAAGAAGAACTTCAGCTCTAGCTCCAATAAAAGAAGCACTTAGTATATAAGGCGAATAATCCTCTGAAAAAGAACTGTTAATTTTAACTCCCTGAAGATCCCCTAGTCTTTCAATAAAGTAGGACTTAAGCTCTGAAATCTTTTTAAAGTTTTCTTCCCTATCTTTATATATAAGCTCAGAAGCTTTGGCAAAACCAACCATGGATGCTAGATTTTCTGTTCCAGAACGAAAGTTTTTTTCCTGACCTCCTCCAAAAATAAGAGGCCTAGGCACAAGTCCCTTTCTTACATAAGCAAAGCCTATACCCCTAGGCCCATGAATTTTATGACCACTGGCAGACATCAAATCAATTTTGCACTTTTGTACATCAAGCTTATACTTCCCATAACTTTGTACTGCATCTACATGAAACTTCACTCTGCTGCTTTTTTCTTTAAGAAGCCTGCCAATTTTCTCAATGTCCTGTACAGTTCCAATTTCATTGTTTACGTGCATTATGCTGACTATTTGAGTATCCTTTAAAATAGCATTTTCAAGTTCTTCTAAGTTTATTTTTCCTCTAGCATCAACCTTTAGATATGTAATCTTAACTCCTAGGCTCTCAAGCTCTTTACACAAATTTATTATACTTGGATGTTCAAGATTTGTGGTTATTATATGAGAACCTTCCCTAACGAAACCTCTTATTAAAAAGTTATTGCTCTCGCTTCCTCCAGAGGTAAATATTATTTCGTCCCTTGAACAGTTTAAAGTTTTAGCTACTGCTTCTCTGCTTTCATTCATCTTGCTCTCAGCCATAAGCCCAAGCCTATGTGCTGAGGAAGGATTTCCATAATAATTTCTCATAGTATCTGCTACTGCTTCTATAACCTCCTCATAAGGTTTAGTAGTAGCACTATTATCAAAATATACTTCCATTACATCACTTCCTTTTCTTTTTGAAGTATGCAAGGCATAAATAAACAAGCCAAATTACAACTCCTGTGAGACTCACCAGCTGAGCTATCCTTATAGGTCCAAGCATTAAGCTGTCAGTTCTTAGTCCTTCTATTAAAAATCTGCCAATAGAGTAAAGACCAACATAAGCAAAGAGGGTTGCACCATCCTTTTTAGTCTTTCTAAGTATTAGCATAAGTATAACAAACACCGCTAAATTCCAAATTGACTCATATAAAAATGTTGGATGATAGTAAGTCCCTTCAATATACATTCCCTTTTGAATAAATTGTGGAAACCGGCTTATAAATTCCTTAGTAACTTCTCCGCCATGGGCCTCTTGATTAAAGAAATTGCCCCATCTTCCTATGGACTGAGCTAAGATTATTGAAGGCGCTGCAGCATCGGCGTACTTTAAAAAGTCCAGCTTCTTTTTTCTAGCGTATATAAAAGCTGCAGTAAGAGCAAATAATACACCACCGTGAATTGCCAAGCCTCCCTGTCTTATGTTTAAAATTTCCGAAGGATTCGCTAAATAATAATCTAAATTAAACAACACATAATATAATCTTGCACCAACAATAGCTGCTGGAAGTGCTATAAGTATCAAGTCCATCATATGGTCATAACTTATTTCCTTTATCTTGCAGTTATGAGAAGCAAGCAATATTCCTAGAATCATTCCAAAGGATATCAATATTCCATACCACCTTATTGACAGACCAAACAAATTAAATGCTACTGGATTCATCCTGTGTACCTCCTTAAAGTCCTATACATTTAAATATTTACATATGTACCTTATATATAATAGCATAAATTTATGAAGATTTTATAATCTTAGTATTATATTTATAAAAAATATTAAACGCTGAAGAAAAATCAATTTTATACAGATATCAAAACTAATCTATATAAAACAACTTTCCATCAGCGTAAATTTATATATTACTTTAATTTCACATAAAAGCTTATGATATCATTTGTGCTTTCAGCCCAAATTTTGCCTCCATGAAGCTCAACAATATTTTTTGCTATAGCAAGTCCTAGACCACTGCCACCAGTTGAAGACGACCTGGACTTTTCCAATCTGTAAAACCTATCGAATAATTTTGAAAGCTCTTCAACAGCTATATTGGCACCTTTATTATGCACCGATACTAGAACCCAATCTTCCTCTTTTCTAGTCTGAATTTTCACTTCTCCAGGACTATAGCTGTACTTAATTGCATTCATAATTAAATTTTCAAAAACCCTTAAAATTTTATCTACATCTACATTTAGCGCTAACTTTTCATTTGGAAAATCTTTTGCTATTGAAATCCTATTCTCCTCACAAATTGGTACAAGTTCCTCCACCAGCTGCTCCAAAAATTCATTTATGTCAACAGACTGCTTGTAAAGTTTTATTCCCTCATTGCTCAGCTTTGTATATTCAAATAAATCCTCAATTAAAACCTTAAGTTTTTCTGACTTATTAAAAGCAATATTTATATATTCTTTCATTTCCTCTGAATTAGAATACTTGCCTTCCTTAATTAGGCCTAAATAACCCATTATGGAAGTAAGAGGAGTTCTCAAGTCATGGGATACATTTGTTACAAGTTCATTTTTTGTTCTTTCTGCCCTTCGCTCAGCTTCTATCTGATCATTAAGCTCTCTAGCCATTAAATTGACGCTGTCCGCTAAAATAGCAAGTTCATCATCACCAGACTTATTTATTCTATAGTCCAAATTGCCCTTTGAGATTTCAATAATTCCCTTTGCTATTTCATCAAAATAAAGCATTCTATTTTTTGTTATAAACAAAAAAATAATAACAAAGGAACCGCATGCAATAAGCAATGCCATAAATGAATTGCCTCCTGTTTGATAATAGCTAATATATCCATAGGGTATTGCCTTTACAACCACATAAGCTCTGCTGTCGCTAAACTGCAGTGGAGAAAAACTTACATATTCCTTTCTATAATCCAAGTTATTTTTTATTTCCAGAGCATTTTTTATAAGGCTGTACACATCTATTTTGGTTTCACTTACATTGTCTGTTTTGTATAAAACCTGGCCGTCTAAATCTAAAATCAAAATTTTCATATCTTCATTACTTCTAGAACGACTTTGTATAACGCTCATTATTTTATCTTTATCATTAATACTAAACTTTTCACGATTTATTTCATTTACAATATTTGAAGCTGTCGATGATATTTGACTAGTGCTTCCACTGTAGTCAATTCTAGCCGTTTTATTATTTCTTCTAAAATAGGAATTAGCAACTCCAAACACAATAGTAGAAACTATAAGGCATATAACAAAAATTAGAACTAATTCTGCTCGTATACTTTTTCTAACTTTCATCATAATGTAATCATAAAATCTAAAGGCTGGCTTAAGCAAAAACTTAAAAGGTCTTAAAATCAAGAACAAGGGTGCAAATAAAATTCTTATAAACTTTGGTATTTTAATTTTCAATCTTATAGCCTACCCCCCAGACAGTCTTAATATATTTAGGTCTTCTTGTGTCTTTTTCCAACTTTTCTCTTATCTTTCTTATATGAACCATTACAGTGTTTTCAGACTCTAAAAAATCTTCTTTCCACACTTTCTCATATATTTTCTCAATACTAAAAACCATTCCTCTATTTCTTGCCAAAAGCTCCAATATATCAAACTCTCTTGGTGTAAGCCTAATTTCCTTTCCCTCCACTCTGATTTCATGAGTATCCACATTTATTGTTAAATCATCTATCTCAATTGTTCCATCATTCTTTTGAACTGGAGTATTAAGTCTTATATATCTCCTTAACTGAGACTTCACCCTTGCAGTAAGCTCAAGAGGATTAAAAGGCTTCGTCATATAGTCGTCTGCTCCTGTAATTAGGCCTGTTATCTTGTCCATATCTTGACTTTTTGCGGAAAGCATTATTATAGGCATGTTTTTTTCTTCTCTTATTTTAATGCAGGCTTGAATTCCATCCATTTTTGGCATCATAATATCCAAAATTATAAGATGTACCTCTTTTGTTTTTAATATTTCTAAAGCCTCAAGGCCATTTTCAGCAAGTATTGTGTTAAAACCTTCGTTTCTTAAATATATATTAACTAAATCTCTAATTTCTTTTTCATCATCAACAATAAGAATTGTTTCTTTATCCAAATAAAAACCCTCCCACCATAAGCATCTACTATTCTAAAAATTATATCAGCATAAATAATACCAGATACTGCATCAAAAATTACATGCTGTTTAACAAAAAGAGTAGAAATAATTATCATAGCCGCCGAAAACCATATTACATACATATTAATATTATTTCTTGCGGAGCTTGCCATTATGGCCTTTACCATCAAAAAGCTCGTCAATACATGAATGCTTGGAAAGCAGTTATAGGGCTGGTCTGCACTATAAATAGAATGAACCATCTTCGTTAATATATCGCTGCCCATAAGCTCAGGTCTAGGAACCGTAGTTTGAAAAAAGTAAAAGGTTATATAAGAAGCTATCAGCCCTAATGCATAGCTTGTTAATGTTTTATAATAGGTATCCTTATCCTTGTAGCATAGATAAAGCATAGTCAAAAAAATAAATCCATACCATGCAATATAGGGTATTATAAAGGCTTTTATAAATGGTATTGAATTATCTACTGTAGTTACCAAACTTTTCGCTCCTCTTTCGGAGTTATTTAATGCTACATATAAAATATTTAATGGTGCTAAAGCGCCCATTGCACTTAAAGGTAAAATATTTTCCTTTATTTTTTTATAAACTGTATTTTCTTTTAATGCTATTTTTTCCATGATAATTCCCCTCGAATAGACGATTTTATATATTATAGTTGTTCCCATATAGTTGTTTAGTACATATAGTAGTTTATTCCAATTATAAACTTTTTGGGCAGGCTTAACAACATATACTTATAATAATACTAACTTCTTAATAAAAACGGTATACAAATCTTAAAAGTTTCTTAACTTAATATTTTTCACAAAGAAATAGCAGCTGGTCAGGGGGACTAACCAACTGCTTCCTACGTAATATATGGACTTTGAAAAACATATATGCTTTTCATTTTAATTGTTGCCACAAATTAGTTTTTTAATCATGAATTATAAAAATTAATGTGCTAAAATTAATTATACTAATTTTTTTATAAAATAAAAATATAATCGGGAGGATGGAAATGGATAATAGGTTGGTGGGTCTTTTTATTCATAAAAGTTATGAGGATTTTAACAAAGGAAGCTTTAATGATGTCATTCTAAAAAACAACTTAAAAGCTGAAATAAGTCTTATAAAAAATAATGAAGACTATACTAGTGAAGGAATATATACTTCTGAAGTAATTCACACCTTGCCTTTTCATAATCTAATTATTTCTTGGAATGCAGATACACCTATAGGAACAGCTTTAAAAGTTGAAGCTCAGGTCTTAGTTGATAAGGCTGGAGCTATATGTTGGTCAAAATGGTTTTCCTTCGGAACATGGAGTCTTGAAGGTCAACGCTCTTCTGTATCAAAAGCTTGTAATACTGATGAATTTGCCTTTTTAGATACAGATACCCTGAAACTCCATAGTTCACAGGGTGAATTTGCTAATGCGGTTAGATACAGATTGACATTGACAACTACAAACACAAAGATAACTCCCACTGTAAGGCTTATTTCAATGTCTACAAGAAAAATTCAGCATAACGATGAACTTTCCTATTTATATTTCAGCGGAGGAATAGACAATATTATTAACATAGATAAAGAGCTTAAAGTTCCAAGGCTTTCACAAATGATTCGCGATCCTAAAATAGCTGGTGTGATTTGCAGCCCTACAAGCATTACTATGATATTAAATTATTACGGACTAAATCTTATACCTGAAGAAACAGCTGAAAGAGTTTACGATACGGAATATGAGGGCTATGGAAACTGGCCTTTTAACACGGCCTTTGCAGGAAGCATGGGTTATGAAGCTTATGTAGCTTACTGCCATTCAATTAATGAGTTAAAAAAAGAAATATATAATGGCTATCCTCTTGCCGTTAGCGTTAAATATAAAAACCATGAAGAGATTGATGCTAAGCTTCCGGTTATTCACGGAGCACCCATTAAGAAGACCAATGGTCATCTTATAGTAGTTTGCGGTTTTAAAAAAGTGGCTGATCAAGAATTTATCATTGTGAATGACCCTGCTGCCGAAAGCGATGAAACTGTTAAATTGGAATACTTATTAGAAGAATTTGATGCTGCATGGAAGTCCTCTGGAAGAGTAGCTTACATTATTCATCCTTAATGCAAACAGCCGCGAAAGCATCGCGGCTGTTTTTATAATTGCTTGCTGTACTTTTCTAATTCTCTTGGATTAGCAAGTATGAAGTGTCCTGGCTCTATTTCAACCCAATCTGGCGGTTCCTTAGTGTAATCATGAATGGATGGGTCATAAACCTCTATTACTCTATCCCGTTCAGCCCTAGGATCTGGCAGTGGAATTGCAGAAAGAAGCGCCCTAGTATATGGATGCAGAGGATGATTAAATAGCTTTTCCGTTTCAGCAAGTTCCACTATATTACCTTTATGAATTATAGCAACTCTGTCTGTAATAAATCTGACTACAGCTAAGTCGTGGGCTATAAACATATAAGTTAACCCCTTTTCCTTTTGCAAGTCTGATAAAAGGTTAAGTACCTGCGCACGTATAGATACATCCAATGCAGAGATAGGTTCATCTGCAATTATAAGCTCCGGTTCCATAACCAAGGACCGTGCGATTCCTATTCTCTGCCTTTGTCCACCTGAAAACTCATGAGGAAACCTGCTGGAGAATTCAGGCAAAAGTCCTACATCCAAAAGTGCCTGCATGACCTTTTCTTTTCTTTCTTGTTCATTTTTATAGCTTTTCAGGTTATATAGGCCCTCTGAAACTATATAATCTACCTTAGCTCTTTCATTTAACGAAGCCATAGGATCTTGAAAAATCATTTGAATTTTACTTGTTACTTCTTTATCTAATTCTTTACTTATCCTTCCCGTTATTCTCTGACCTTTATAATAAATGCTTCCAGCTGCAGCCTCGTTTATTCTTACAATTGTCCTTCCTATAGTAGTCTTTCCAGATCCTGATTCTCCAACCAAGCCAAAGGTCTCTCCCTTATATATTTTAAAACTTACATCACTTACAGCAGTAAAAACCTTTCTTTTACTTTTTCCAAACTCAACTCTAAGATTTTTTACATCTAATAAAACCTCTTTAGATTTGTTTTCCATTGGTTTCACCCTCCTTATATTTTTCTAAAAGCTTTACTAAGGCGGCAGGAGGCTCAACTTTTGGTGCTCTTGCATCTAAAAGCCAGGTTTTTGCCTTGTGAGTTGGAGAAACTTGAAAGTAGGGCGGCCTTATTTCAAAATCTATTTTTAATGCTTTAGGATTTCTAGGTGCAAAGGCATCTCCTTTTATCTCATTAAACAAATTAGGAGGTGTGCCTTTAATTGAATATAAATGCTCCCCTTTTATTCCTAGCTGTGGAAGGGAAGACAGTAGCGCCCAAGTGTATGGATGCTGAGGATTGTAAAACACTTCTTCTGCTTTACCAATTTCTATTATATCTCCTGCATACATAACAGCTATTCTATCCGCTACCTTGGCTACCACACCTAAATCATGAGTTATATAAACAATAGTAAGCTTATATTTCTTTTGCAAGTTCTTTAATAGCTGTATTATCTGCGCCTGAATAGTAACATCCAAGGCAGTAGTAGGCTCATCACAGATAAGTATTTTAGGCCTGCAGGCTACAGCTATGGCTATAACTACTCTTTGTCTCATACCACCTGAAAATTCATGGGGATACTGCTTGTACCTTGTTTCAGGTTCAGCTATGCCAACATCTTTTAGTATCTCTATAACTATTTTTTTAGCATCCTCTCCCTTTAAACCTTGGTGTAACTCAACGACTTCTTGTATTTGCCTACCGATGGTCTTAAGTGGATTTAAAGAGGTCATAGGGTCTTGAAAAACCATAGCAATTTCCTTACCTCGAATATTGAGCCAATCCTTTTCCTTATTATATTTGGCTAGATCAACTCCTTCATAGTTAATGCTCCCTTTATCCACCCAGCCATTACCATCCAGAAGTCCAATAAAGGATTTAGTAAATACTGATTTTCCAGAGCCTGACTCTCCAACTATAGCCAAGCTTTCTCCCTCATATATTTCCAAGGACGCCTCTCTAATTGCAGTTAGAACCTGACCTCTTAAATTAAATTTTATAACTAAATCTTCAACTGATAATATAACACTCATCTCTTATCTTCCCCCTCTTAAACATGGTTTCTAGGGTCAGAGGCATCTGCAAAAGCATTGCCTATAACATAGAAGGATATTGTTATTAACGAAAGCACCACAGCTGGGAAAATAAGCTGATACCTTAATGAAGGAACCATCATTATTACCCTTCCTTCATTAATCAGGTTTCCTAGAGATGGAGTATCAAGGGGCAGTCCCAAGCCTATATAGGTGAGGAAAACCTCTGAGCCTATTGCATAAGGAATAGCCAAAGCCAACTGAAGCATTATAACTGAAACCAAATAAGGCAGCAGGTTTTTTGTTATAATTCTGTAAACAGAAGTTCCAAGACAACGTGAAGCAAGATTATATTCTCTGTCGCGAATCATAACAATTTGATTCCTTACAAATCTAGCCATGCTTAACCAGTTTGTTATGCACATGGCAAAAACCAAGGTAAAAATACTTGGCCGTAAAATATAGGCCAGCAAAACCATAACTATTGTAGTTGGTATGTTGTCCAGCACGTTATAAATCTCTGTTATCAAAGCATCTAACTTTCTCACATAACCCCAAAGGCAGCCTATTGTTATTCCTATTACCGCCTTCCATACTCCAGCCAAAAGGCCAATAAGCAGCGAAGTTCTAGTTCCACTCCATATTCTTGCCCAAAGGTCCTGACCTATAGAATTTGTACCAAACCAAAATTCGCTGTCAGGAACATGATTTCTTAGCTGAATTCCTGTGTCTGGATTGATATAAATCTTAGTAGGCAGTTTTTGATTTGGCAAGTAGGGTTGTATTAGAGTAAAGACCACCAATAATACCATTACTATAAGCAAAACAGCCGCAATCTTGTTTTTTAAAAAAACTTGAAAAGTTGACTGCCAATAAGAATAGTTGGAGTATCCGGTCCTTTCAGCTTCCTTAGCATCGTAGCCTGCGAAGGTAAACAAAGAGGCATCAATATTATCTACAGATTTTTTAAATTTGCCTTCCATTATCTTGTACCTCCTTGCTTTGTAAGCTTAATGCGCGGGTCAAATATTGCCATTAGAATATCTCCTAGAAATAGACCAATAATTCCTATAGAGGAGAAAATCAATACTAAGGCTTGAACAATAGGGTTGTCCTGTCTTTGAATAGTATCAACCAGCAATCCCCCCATGCCTGGAATAGAATATAAGGATTCAATATATATGGAACCTGCTACAGTATAAAGTATAGAGGCAGGCAAATACTGAGCCATAGGTACAAAAGCATTTCTTAGCACATGCTTAACCATTATTACCTTATTGCTAAGCCCCTTTGCTCTGGCCAATTTTATATAATCCTTATTCAGCTCATCTACCATGTAGCGTCTCATCCACATAGCATAACCTGCAGTACTTCCCAAGGACATGGATATAAGAGGCAGTATCCAGCTTGAAGGGTTGGTCTTG
Source organism: uncultured Clostridium sp. (assembly GCA_964568335.1). Taxonomy (GTDB): domain Bacteria; phylum Bacillota; class Clostridia; order Clostridiales; family Clostridiaceae; genus Clostridium_AT. The sequence goes on along the minus strand of CAZMQY010000101.1, from coordinate 1,514 downwards.
TCGAATAAAATGGGTAGCTTCAGCAACCCTGTAACATAGAGCTGCAAAAACAAGTAATATACAGCTGCTGGTACAGCGTTTATAAATACTACGTAGGCATTTCCTATCTTATCCCAAAACTTATTTTTACTTCTCGCCATTAATACGCCTAAACTTAGTCCTGCTACCAGAGAAATTGCAAGAGACCCTAAGCCAAAGTATATTGAATATGCAAGCTTTGGCTTAATAATATCAGCCACAGGTACATTAGGCCTATAGGTTATTGAAGTCCCTAAATCCCCTTTAGATAAATTTTTATAGAAATTTCCTAGTTGAACATGTAAAGGATCTCTAAGACCTAAGCCAGTCAAAATAGCTTCTCTTTGAACTAAATCCAATTTCTCGTAGCCCTGTCCAAAATAACCTTCCTCAGGCATTAATCTCATAAATAAAAATACTAAGGATACTACGATAAATAAGGTTATCATAGATTGTCCTAGTCTTTTGAAGGTATACTTTAACATACTTTCCCCCGTCCTTTATATATGAATTGAGCAAGAACGGTGATATACCGCCTTGCTCATAGCATACATAACTTTTATTTTGAAGCAGCCTTTAGTGCATCAGCACGTTCCTTCTGCCATGTATCAAAAGCTTTCTTATAAGTTTCTGTGTTCATTGGTTTCTCCATTATCTTCATACCCTTGTATTTATAGCCTGAAACTCCAAATGGAGAGTAGGAAGATTCAAGTGGATTTAAATATGATGCCATAAAGCCACCGCCACCTATGCTGTAAGGAATAGCAAATGCTTGCTCTATTAAGAAGGCTTCTGCTTCTGCAAACAGCTTAAAGCGCTTATCCATGTCAAGCATTTCAGCCTTTGCAGCATCAATCATGTTTTGATATTTGTTTTTACCATTAGACTCCTTGTAACCTTCAGCCATATCTACCCAATTATAGTTACTTTCAGAAGTAAATGGATCTGTATAAGTTTGTGGATCCGCATAATCCGGTCCCCAATTGCATTCCATTAGCGCATAGTTGCCTGCACGTCTAGTAGCATTTAAAAAGCCAGTTGGCGGATATGGAAGGAGAATTATATCTATATAATCTTTCCCAAGAAGATTTTCCAGCTGCTGCTCAACAACCTGCCCTCTGTTGGTCCAGTCCGAAGAGCCAGTGTTGTAAGGCATAGGCACCTTAACTGGGAAGTTCACCTTGCCGGATAGTTCCTGCATAGCCTTAGTCTTTAATTCTTTAGCATTATCAGCGTTGTAAGTATCCTTGCTTGCAAGCTTTCCTAAGGAACCTAATTGAGTATAATCAGTACCCTTTAAATCAACAAAGTTCTTAGGAGTAATTGTATTGCTCAATCTTCTTTCAGGCTCATAGGGTTCTGCAGTCTTCATAGCAGCTGTTTTATTTAAAGCATTAAATATGGATTTACGGAAGTTTAGATTATTAACTGCCTTCTTCCAGTTATCCGGCTCATACTTAGCATCAAACTTAGGATTAAAGTTAAAAGCATAGAAG
>CAZMQY010000100.1:0-11566 GCA_964568335.1 uncultured Clostridium sp. | reverse complement strand
GGAAGTTGTTGAATATGCTCATGCAAGAGGCGTTGTTGTTGAAGCTGAGCTTGGTCAATTAGCAGGAGTTGAAGATGAAGTATCCGTTGAAAAGAGCGTATACACAAATCCAGCTCAAGCTGAAGACTTTGTAAAGAGAACTGGAATTGACTCCTTAGCTATAGCTATAGGAACAAGCCACGGTGCTTACAAGTTTGCAGGAGAAGCTAGATTAAGATTTGACATATTAGAAGACATCCAAAACAGACTTCCTGGTTTCCCAATAGTTCTTCATGGAGCATCAGCGGTTGATCAAAAGTATGTTGCTATGTGCAATGAGTTTGGTGGAAATATAGCAGGAGCTAAGGGCGTACCAGTTGATATGCTTAGAAAAGCTTCCTCAATGGCAGTTTGCAAGATTAATATAGATACAGATCTAAGACTTGCTATGACAGGCTCTATAAGAAAGGTACTTGCTGAAAATCCAAAGGAAATCGACCCAAGAAAATATATGGGAGCAGCAAGAAGCGCTATTCAAGGCTTAGTTGAAGATAAGATAACTATAGTTCTTGGTTCTTCAAACGCTCTATAATCTTTAAGAGATAGATGGAATTTCCATCTATCTCTTTTTACTTTTCTATATAATTCATTACGTGCTTAATAACAATATTAATAGAGCCGTCGCCATTTCTCTGAATCTCAAAGCGGCTGTTGTCATCATAGGTTTCTTCATTTATATAAAGATCTATATCCTTATCTATTTTAAGCCTTACTCTCTTTAGTTTTTTTGCTACCCATTCCTTATCAACAGCAACGCTATCTTCAACTCCTGATGCAGATACAAACTGTACAAAGTCCTGCTGCGCTTCGTATTGATCCTTAAAAAGATCCTCTGATAAAGCTTTAACATCAATGTTATCCTCTTCCTTGAGCTTCTTCTTTATTGTGCTTCTTACGATTTCCTGGGTAGAAGCATCTTCTTTAAGCTTGCTTCTAGTCCAGTTTTCAGCGGCAGATAAAAAAGCCTTAGTGACATCCCTCTCATTGCTTACGATGCTGCAGCCTAAATAATTGCCTATAAAATAATTGGACCCATACTCTTCCTTCTCCTTGTTATTGCTCTTATCTATAACCATAAGATCAAATTCCTGCTCTTCTCTTAATGGTTTTATAAAGGCACACTTTTGTATCTTTTGACTGCTGGCAGGAAGCCCTGTAAACTGAGGAACTATATTTATTCCAATTTTATTATCTACAAAATCTATGCTGTGAGTGTAGTTCTTAATATAGTCCATCTTCATAATACCAAGCATAGGACCATATTCTGTAGATATGGATACAATAAGTAAATCTCCAGAAGCAATATTTCCTCTAGATTTCATAAGAATAAACATTTGCCTGGCTAGTTCTTTAGAAACCTCTAACATATTGTTTTCACCATTCAAGTATTCCTGTGACAAGTCTTTTACTATGTTTCTCTCAGGATTAAAAACAGCATACTTAAGTTCTTCATCCTTGAGGCATCTTTCAACATGCCTAAGAACAAATTTATATGTATCCTCATTAAGTTCTAAGTAATGCTCATTTATAACAGGCTCCTCAGAGTTATTATCTAAAATGTGTATTATAGCTTCGTTTATGTGTATCTCTTTTATATATTCCACTTTAATCACCTGCTGTTATAAAATTAAATCTATATATTAATTTAATGATAAAAGCAAGCTATGTCAATAAGAATGGCAGCCATATAACTTATTATCTTGATAAGTTATATGGCTGCCATTTTCTACTTTTCTAAAATAAGTGTTTCATCACTCTTTAGATTTAACTCACCCTTAAAGCTTATGCTTTTATCATTCCTTTTGTTAGAATAAAGCACCCTGGCTTTATTTATATCAAGCTTTTCCTTTAAATCTTCACTTCCTAGATTAATATATACATACACACTTTTATCCTTTAGGGTTCTTTTAAAGGCAAATATATTGCTGCTGTTTGTTTCTACAGACTCAAAGCTTCCATATTTAAGAGTATCGCTATTGTTTCTAACTGAAATAAGATTTTTATAATGATTTAAAAGTGAATTTTTATCATTTATTTGAAGGCTAACAGCAACTTTTTGAGCATCATTTGTTGAATTTATCCAAGAGGTATTTCTAGAACTATCTTTGTCATCCCATATAAAAGGCTCTCTAATCCTTTCATCTGGCTTCTTTCCTGTCATTCCAGTTTCCTCGCCATAATATATATAAGGAGCTCCTGGAAGTGTTAAAAGTATAGAAGCTGCTTTCTTAGCTTTTTCCGTATCATTCAACGCACTCATAACTCTGTTTTGATCGTGATTAGTTAGAAATGGGCTATCTATAAAGCTTGATGTTTTTGCCACATACTGCTCGTAAGAGTTGGTAATAGTAAAATCAGCATTGCCTGCATTCCCGGATGATACCATCTTTATGATTGCTTCTCCTACAGGGAAATTAAAGTTGGAATCCAATGTTCCCATATACTGGCTTATAGTAGGCGTCTTGTCCCACACCTCACCTACTAATACTGCATCCTTGTTCTCACTCTTTACATAATCACTAAATTCTTTCCACCACTTAAGATTTTTGTCTGTTTCCTTATACAAATGCATTGCAGCATCTAATCTAAAGCCGTCTACGCCCATTTCAAGATAAAACTTTGCTACCTTTTTCATCTCTTCTCTAACAGCTTTATTATCAAAATTCAAGTCTGGCATACCCTCCCAGAAAAGTGCATAATAATGATCCTCTCCAAGTTTTACCCACGGCTCCGCACTTATAGCCGAGCCTTCTGTTACATCGGTATTCTTATCAGCCCATATATAATAATCTCTATATTTACTTTCCTTATTTGCAGCAGCGTCCTTAAACCAAGGATGATCTTTGCTCGTGTGATTCATTACCAAGTCTATTATTATCTTTATATTTCTTTTATGAGCCTCTTTTAAAAGCTCCTTAAAATCCTCAATTGTTCCATAATCTGAGTTTACTTTATAGTAATCAGTAACATCATAGCCATGATAACTAGGTGAGGCATTTATAGGCATCAACCAAATACCACTTACCCCTAAATCCTTACTTAAATAATCAAGCTTTTGTGTAATGCCTTTTAAGTCGCCTTTGCCGTCACCATCGCCGTCATTAAAGGCTCTAACAAATATTTCATAAAAGACTCTGCCATTATAAGTCTCTTTTTGATTTGAATTGTATTGTGCAATCGTTTGCCTATCGCAGCCAAAAAATAATGTACTAATTAGTACACAAACAATCATCAATGATAAAGTTTTTCTCTTCATTTTTTTCTCCTCCATTTTTTTATATGAGCCAGAAATAGTCTGACATTAAATATGTATGTCAGACTAGTACTTCTTAACTGCTCTAGGATTATATTTATAGCACAGGTTTAGAAATTCTTCATCGGGAACAAATCTTATTTGAACTCTTTCATTTCCTCCTGTTACCATAGCAACATACATTTTCTTGTCTGTTGTTTTTGGATACAGGTCTAAAACCTTGTCTGGCTTATTTGCGAAATCCTTTATACTGCTGCTGTCCTCTGGAGCAAGTAATTCTACATTTTTTATATTAAAGCTTAAAGCCCTGCTTCTCTTTTTCATCTCAACAATCTTATCTACGTCTATTTCACCATTGGTAAACACATATTCATACTCAATATAAAGTTTTTTCTTGCCAAAGAAAGCTACTGCTGATAAAACTACGCAAGCTCCAAATATAGGCAGTGCGCTTAAAGTTATTAAAGCTAAAAATCCAAAAATATAAAAACTTGCATTGACAATTTTATATGTTGTTGTCTTATATGTGGTGATAAGTTGTTCGTAAAAATTATCCACTAAACTTCCCCCTTTCCCATGACTAAAAATTCAAATTTTTCTTTGTGAAATGGTTTAGAATTATTATAGCATATAAACCATAAATAAAAAAATAAATTTACTTTAATTAATTTTTTTTTTACTATTACACATAATATTTATGGTATAATTAGTGAACTCTTACAAAGTATTTAACTATGCTTTACGCAGGTTTACTGCAATTATATCTTAAGGAGGTTGAAACTTATGAGTTTAGATAAATATTTAAAGACAGTACGAAAGCTAAACAATATGGGACGCTGGGCTCCAGAATTTATGCATCAAAGAGCCACTGTAAGCGAACATTCCTTCTTAGTGGCTCAGATAGGTCAGATGCTTGCTATTATTGAAGAAGAGCATGGAAATAAGGTCGATTGGGAACATCTTTTTAAAAAGCTTATAAACCATGATGTTGTAGAAGCCTTAACAGGAGACATATTAAGCTTTGTTAAACATAAAAAGCCTGAAATGAAAAAAATGGTTGATATTATTGAAGAGGAGGTAGCAGAGGAGCATCTTCTTTCTTATATGGAAGAGCCTTATAGAAGCATCTATAAAAAACTCATGTTTGACGGAAAGGATGAAACTCTTGAAGGCCAAATACTTCGTGCTGCTGATCATATTGACGCCCTAATCGAATGTATCAACGAATTAAATCTAGAAAATTGTGTACCCTTTGAAGAAAAATATAATACTATATTAAATCAACTTAAACAAGTTAACACAGTAAGTGCAAAATACTTCTTAGAGAAAATTTTGCCTGAATTGTTATCTGATTGCGATAAATTAACACTTTAGGATATTTTGCTCTTCAAAATGTTAATTGTTAATTGCATATGTAAGTGTTATAATTTTCTTTAACAGGAAATCGCAGTAGTACTTGGAGGAAAGTAATGCAAGAATTAGAAACAAGAATACTTGATGTGGATGTAGATGAAATAAGAAAAAAACTAATAGCCTTAAATGCAGAAAAGGCTAAGATGGAAAACCAGATAAATAGAATATATGATTTTGAGGATAGAAGGCTTTTAAGTAAAAAAGGCTACGCTAGAATTAGAACTATTGAAGATATGATAAATAATAAAACCGTACACTACATGACTACTAAGAAGATGCTCAGCCAAGAAAAATATAAGGTTATGGAGGAGCACGAAACAATTATTGAAAGCTATGAGGAAGGAGAGAATATTTTTAAAGCTTTAGGTCTTTCTTTAGTTCAGACTATAAGCAAATACAGAGAAAGCTATAAGTATAAAAATACTCTTGTAGAAATAGATATTAATGATAAGAGTTTCTGCCCCTTTCCTTATATAGAAATCGAAACTGCTTATGAGGAAGAGCTATGGGAGCTTGTAAAACTCCTAGGCTATAAAATGGAGGATACTACCTCAAAAACCATATACGAAATATTAGCTGATAGGGGAGCTTTGGGTTTATAATGTTTGGTTATGTAACTCCATGCAAAATGGAATTGAAAATTAAGGACTTTGAAAAATTTAAAGCATATTATTGCGGTCTATGCAGAATGATTAAGAAGAATTTTGGAAACCTGCCGAGGCTTGCCCTTAATTATGATATGGCTTTTTTGGCAGTATTATTGGATTCTCTAAATGATAGTAATTTTAAAGTTAAAAAACAATTTTGCAGTTTTCATCCCATGCAAAAGAGGCTTGTTCTTATTGAAAATTCTCCATTGGAATATGCTGCCTTTTGCAATGTTCTTCTTGCCTACTATAAGCTTTTAGATAATATTTATGACGATAATTCTAAATTAAGCAGAGTTTACTCCTCTGTTTTAAATTTATACTTAAAGAAGGCTCCTGAGAAGTATAAAAACAACTCAGATTATATAGGAAGTTCACTTAGAGAGCTCAGCGCTGTAGAAAATAATCCTGAAGTCAAAACCTTAGATGAGCTTAGCCACCATTTTGCTGATTTAACTGGATATATACTTTCCCATTATGATTCTGAAGACAACACCGCTGAAAATCTCTACTGGCTCGGCTATAATCTTGGAAAATGGATATACATAATAGATGCCTTTGATGATTTAGAAAAAGATATGCACAATAATAAGTTTAATGCTTTAAGTAAAATTTATAATAAGGATAATAAGCCTTACAAAGAGCTTTTAGAAGAAATTAGCCCTAGAATTGATTTTACATTAACCAGCTGCGCTCAAAGCTGCCTGGAATATCTAAGCAAACTTCCAATTCAAAAAAACCATGACTTATTACATAACATACTTCAATTTGGACTTATGGAGAAAATGGACAACATCTTTACAGGGAGGATGAAAAAAAATGAGAAACCCATATGAAGTTCTAGAAATTAAAGAAGGAGCCTCAACTGAAGAAATTAAAAAGGCCTATAAGGAAATGGTTAAGAAATACCATCCTGATCAATACGGCAACAATCCCCTCAGAGATTTAGCCGAAGAAAAGCTTAGAGAAGTTAATGAAGCTTATGACTATCTTATGAATAAATCTGGAGGCAGACCTGGTTACACAGAAAATAGCTATAAGGAATACAACAGCGGCAATAATGGATCTAGCAATGGAAATTACAATGAAATAAGACGAGACATACAAAATGGAAATATAAGAGCTGCTGAAGATAAGCTTAATAGAATAAACATACGCGATGCAGAGTGGAACTATCTTATGGGGCTTGTTAACCTAAGAAAAGGTTGGTACGATAATGCCTATAATTACATAGTAAATGCCTGCAATCTTGATCCAAATAACTTTGAATACAGGCAGGCTCTTAATAATCTTCAAAATAGAAATGCCAGCTACAGGCAAACCTATTATGGAAGAAATACAAGGAGAGACAGCGATTTTTGCGATGTATGTGCCACACTTTGGTGTGCAGATACCTTTTGTGAATGCTTTGGAGGAGATCTTATTGGCTGCTGCTAAGATCAATATTCTAGTGTAGGAGTGTGAACTATGAATAAAACATTAAATATTGCAAGAGGTGGATTATTTACAGCCTTGGGAGTGCTTTTTATTTACCTTAGCACAATATCACCAACAAGCAAAATTTATATACTTGGTATTGCTTCCTGCATTATACCTGTGTCCGTATTAACTACAACAATCAAGAATAGCTTTTTTGTATATTTAGCTACAAGCTTTTTAAGTCTTCTGCTTATAGGCTTTAAGGGTAGTGTTGCCGCTTATATTCTAGTCTTCGGTCTTTATGGCTTTGCAAAATACTATATTGAAAGGCTTAGAAATATAGTTTATGAGATTATTTTAAAGCTTGCTTTTTTCAACCTTACAGCAGGAGCGGTTTATTTGCTTTATAAGGTATTCTTTGCTGAACTTATTAAAGTGAATATACCCATTTATGCCGCTGTTATAATGCTTCAGTTTGTATTCATAGCCTTTGACTATGCACTTACTCTTTTTATTTCTTATATAAATAGGTACTTGTCACGAATATCTTGATGGATAATAAAAAATGCAGGCTGCAGGTCATACTCTAAACCTGTAGCCTACACCCCATATTGTTTCTATGTATTGCGGAGCGGATGGATTTGCTTCTATCTTCTCCCGTATTCTTCTAATATGTACCGTAATAGTTGCGTTATCGCCTAAGGAGTCCAAGCCCTTTCAAAAAGCTCCTCTCTTCCAAATACCCTATTAGGGTTTTGAGCTAAATATAGAAGCAGTTCAAATTCCTTTTGAGCTAAGGTTACTTCCTTTCCGTTTATAAATACCTGCCTTGAATCCTTTTGTATTTCAAGACCTCTTATTGTCAGAGTACTAATGCTTGTTTTACTGCTGAACCTATTCTTTAGTCTTTCATAATTTTGAATATGAGATTTTACTCTGGCAACTAATTCTCCTGGACTAAAAGGCTTTGTAATATAGTCATCAGCACCTAAGCTTAAGCCTTTTATTTTATCGATTTCTTCTTTTTTCGCAGACACCAATAGTACAGGAATGTCTTTATTATCCTGTATTATTCTTAAAATATCTAAGCCGTCAATTTTAGGAAGCATAATATCAAGAATAATCAAGTCATATTTATTTGTCTTTATTTCATTAAGCCCCGCTATACCATCAGTACAAATTTTTGCCTGAAAGCCTGAAACCTCCAAATAATCCTTTTCAAGCTCAGCTATGCTCAAGTCATCTTCAACTATCAATATTTTCTTCATAATAACCTCTGCTTTTTATTATTTTATTAGGGATATAATAATGCTAGTTCCTTCTTTTCCATGGCTCACAGCCCATATTCTGCCTTTGTGCCCTTCAACAATCTGCCTTGCAATGGCAAGTCCAAGACCGCTTCCTTTTGCACCGCTTCTTGCTGCATCTGCTCTGTAAAAGCTTTCAAATATTTTATTTATATCTTCGCTGCTTATTCCCCTGCCGTTGTCCCTAATCTCAATTATGATGCTTGTACTTGTTTCACGAAGATTTAAAATAATCTCTCCCTGTTCTTTATCCATATACTTTCGAGAGTTATCTATTATGTTCATTATTACTCTTTTCATTCTTTCCCTATCCAGCATAACAAAAGTTCGATGTTTTAAGCTATTTATCAGACTTATTTTTATATTATAATTCATAAGCTCAGGCTCTGTTTCATACAAACAGTAGCTAAGATACTCATAAATATCAGTGTTTTCAAAGTTAAAGGGAACTTGATTTAAGTCCAGCTTAGAAGATAAAAGCAAATCATCAATCATGCTGTCCACATGCTCTGCCTTTGAGTAAATTGTTTTCAGATAACTTTCCACCTTTTCAGGAGTACCTGCCACTCCGTCAAATATACCCTCCACATACCCCTTAATGGAGGTTATAGGTGTCTTTAAGTCATGGGAAATGCTTGATATAAGCATTTTACGATTATCATCATACTTCATTTTCATATTGATGGAATCCTTAAGCTGTATTCTCATAAGCTCAAAATCATGGCAAAGTTCTCTAATTTCCTTATCCCCTTCCTCAATTATTTCCCAATCCAAATTACCGATACTAATTTCAGAAGCAGCCTTTTTAAGAGACCTTATTGGAGTTAATATTCTTCTTGAGAACTCATAAGATATATATATATTAGCACTAATAATAGCAATTACAAAAACACCAATTAAAAAAATAATAAATCCCTTTAAATAAAAAACCTCGCCGCCTATGGGGGCTAACAATATCATTTTCTCACTAGTGCCGTCCTTTGTGAAAGCTTCTGCTGTTTCTAATATATAAGAATTATTATTAATTGTTATAACTTTATTTATAGACTTATTCTTTGCAGTATCTATGACCTTTTCTACATCAATTTTGTTCATAGTACTAGGATAAGCAATAATGCTGCTCCCTTTCGTTAAAATATACTCACCCTGAAATGGAGAAAGACTTTGTCTTAAAGCTTCCTGAAAATCACGCTCTTCTATGCTTGTAATTTTTTGGTTGAAAATGACGCTTTTAGTATTAAAAAGCTCTGCTCTAACTTGAGCAATATTTTTAATATTATCGTATTTTATACCTCTGTCAAACAGCTTTGTGGATATAAAAAGGAAGCTGACTGCAGCAATAATTGTAATAACAATAGGAACAATAACTATTAAAGCATTATTAATAATCAAGCGTTTATTTATGTTCATTTATTCACCCTAAAAATCTTTTTTATCAAATAGGTAGTAACCTACTGTAAATAATATTATACCATGGCTCATAAGCATAATAAACTTTCGTGTTAGCTTTAAAATTGGAACGGGATTCATAATCCATAAATTATACCAATCAAACATGGAAGTAAAAAACAGCCCAGAATATCTTGATAAAACCATTTCCAAAATCTTAAAAACTAAAAAAACAATAATTGAAATAAAAAATACAGCTGTTCCTCCTCTTACCATATTGGCAAACACCGTAATCAGCATTGCTAGTATGAAGAGTGGAATAGAGCTTACTATATAGGAAACCAGTATGTTCATTACTCCTTTTAAAGTAAAGGAATTTGAATTAAACATAATTCCTGCTGCCAAAGAAAGTATCATAATAGCTGCAAGGTTAAATAATATAAATATAAATATTGCGCTAAGCTTTGCAGTAAAAAGTTTCAGCCTTGTTATAGGTCTTGTAATTGCTATTTTCATTGTGTTATGAGAAAACTCTCCTGAAAAGCAGTCTATTGTTATAAGGGCTGTAAACAGAGGCAAAATAGTATTTACCACAATTGAAAGCACAAGCATTGGGAATTCCATGCTTGAGGCTCCTCTTAAGCCAAATCCGCTTCTTACACCAATAACTGCAACTTGTCCTATTACTATAAAAACAACAGAAAGTATTAATGCTACAAAGAGCTTTTTCTTTTTATACAGCTTTTCTATTTCATTTATAAGCGCAACCTTAAAGCCTGCCATTTCTCTCTACCTCGCTAACAAAATAATTTTCAAGTGAAGCATAATCGTTCAATATATTTTTTGTGCTGTCTACATTAATAAGCCTTCCGTTGTACAACACGCCAATACGATTACAGGTAAGTTCCACATCGTGAATAAGGTGGCTTGAAATGAAAAAGGTTGTCTTATAAACTTCTGCCATATATTTAATCATGTTTCTTATGTCAATCATTCCTTCTACATCAAGACCATTGAGAGGCTCATCTAAAATAACAACTTCAGGCTTAGACAATATTGCTAAGGCAATTCCAAGCCTTTGCTTCATTCCTAAAGAAAACTTTCTCGGCTTTTCATTTTTATACTTTATTATTCCAGTAAGCTCTAATACCTCATCAATTCTTTTATCATCTATATCTTTATAATATCTTGAGAATTGTTTCAGGTTTTCATAAGCTGTAAGAAAGGGATAAGCCTCCGCTGTTTCAATAAGGCAGCCTGTCTTTTCCATAGCCTTTTCAAAATTTTCTAAAACGCTGAACCCATTAATTTTAACATCGCCATTGTCAGGTTTAATAAGACCGGTCATGATTTCCATAGCAGTAGTCTTACCTGCCCCATTAGGACCTAGAAAGCCAAAAATATCACCTTTATGTATTTCTAAATTTATGTCGATAATTCCTCTGCCATTTTTATATATTTTGCTTAAATTTTTTATCTCAATAACCTTTTCCATTTTTACCCCCTAAGTTATAAGATTGCTAAGCAATCTTATTAAGAATGAAGAATGAAGAATTAACAATGTAGGATGAAAGTCCTATGGACTTTCTTTAATTTATCTAATTTCAGAAAATCCCCAAAGGATTTTCATTCATCAATTCTTCATTCTTCATTGTTAATTCTTAATTCATCCTTAATTACTAATGATCATAAAGGCTGCTTCACGCTATTTTGAAACAGCTACTTTATATATGTCTTATTGCTGCTAGTTAAATACCCTAGTAAATTCATCATCAAAAATTATGCTGCCATTTTGACTACTATTAACGTTAAAGAACATCTTGGCAAGCCTTGTGTTTAAGCTAATACTGCCTTTTACAGCCTTACCTTCCTTTGATGAATATTCAAATTCCGCATTATGAGGATATTGGTTAAACTTAGCGTTGAATATAAAGTCTTTGGCACTAGCTGCATATTCCTCATAGCCTTTTTCAAACTTTTCATAATACCTTCCGGAAATACTTTCCTTATCAATTTTTTCAACTTCAACAAATCTTTCACCAATCTTTTGGAACTTATTATCCTTCATTATGATAATATTGCTTCTATAGGTTCCTAGG
>CAZMQY010000099.1:9286-11576 GCA_964568335.1 uncultured Clostridium sp. | reverse complement strand
GTCCGGAAGAGTAATTGAGTTTGTTTTTCCATTACTGTCAACACTTATGTCCTTCTTTTTATCCTTTTGTGCATCATAATTTGAAAAGGTTAAGGTATCACCCTTTGTAGTAGATTTTTTCTGCTATTATCATGGAATTTATGTCTGGCAGCCATTTATAGAAGGATACCTTCTCATCTTTATCAAAGGAAACCTGATTTTTATTTCCAGTAACAGTATTAACAACCTCTAAGACATCCCCCTCATAATAAGCTGCAAACTTACCATCATAGGAAATGCTTACCTGCTTTGCTGAATCAGGTATTTTAATTTGAACATCACTCTTTTGAGGTTTTGCAGTAGGAGTCTCAATTTTCTTAGTCTTAAAATTAGATTCGGTTACAAAATAAAACTTATCCAGGTATAAAAGTACAGCTGATTGCAAGACAAGAGAAACTAATATCCACGCAGCTACCCTTTTAAATTTTTTCATATTTCACTCCCCTTTATCTCTCTACATAAACAGCTGAAGCAACGGCTCTCTCCCCAAGAGGATCACTTGGTTCATTTATCACTTCTCCATTGTAGTACATAGTAGTGGAAGATCCACCATCCAAATTTGTAGCATTCCATGCACCATGCTTTAGAAGCAACTCTTGAATTTCTTGAAGACTAGCCCCTAGTTTAAGACCCTTTCTTCCATCTGCAACTACAATCACTATAGTTCCATCCTGCTTTTGGCCAATAGCTGTTCTAGGATTAGGACCTGGGTCTAAGCCTTTTTGAGGCTTTCCGTTAACTATTAATGGAGGTCCAAAGGAAATAGCCTCTGCAACTCCTGATTTTTTTAATTCTGAAAGGCTTTTGTCACCTACTACCAACAGTCCATCTTTCGTTATCGCCATAACACTAGTTTTAGTGTTTTCACCTAAATCATTATGGATTACTTGACCATTTGAAATAACAAAGCCTGTTGGATATGCTCCAGTACCAGCCCAAAGCTTGCCATCAGCAGATCTATCAGTGAATCCTCCGCCATTGACTGCAGCTATTGCATCTCTATCCTCAGCCATTTGGCTGGTTCTTTGTCCTTCTTTTCCTAATTTTTTAGTATAAGCAACCTTTACTCTAGTTGGATCCTTAATTTCAAGTACGTAAGCATCAAATCTTTTTCCGCTAACATCATACCTTTCTATTGATTCATCATGCTTCTTGGGTATTTTTATATCGCTAACATGCTGCTCTTCGGAACTTACATTTACCCATCCTCCCAAATCCGTAGAATCACGGTTAAGAATTTTACTTATCTGCTTGTCCGATAAAAATGCTGTAGCAAGATACTGATGAGTTCTAGTTTGCATAATAGCACTAACCATAGATTTTTTCACATTCTCAAAAGGTCCATAATATAGCATAAAAGGACCTGTTACTGCTGTAAACAGAAACTCAAATATTATAAAAGCTATTAATAGCTTCGGTGAAAGCTTCTTTTTCTTGGCCTTCGAGGCTTTTGCTTTTTTATTTATAGTCATATTGCTAACTGCCATGATATCCTCCCATATTTAAAATCTAACCCAGTATATAATTCGATAATTTTTAAACAAATATAACACATTCAATATTCTACTATAAAACTCATTTATTTTAAATAGTATTTATTGCATTTGAAGGTAAAACTATGATTTTTACATAAAAATATGAGATACGCAAAGCGTATCCCACATTTTACAACCTTCTTGAAGATTCATAAGCTAGAGGAGATCTCTCACACTCATCATATTTTAGTGTAACCTGACAGCAAAGTTCGCTTCCCTTCATTTTTTCCGCCGCATAACAAAGCCCATTAGACCTGGAATCTAAAAAGGCATGATCTATTTGATCTGGGTCACCTATCATAATAAGCTTTGTTCCTTCTCCTACTCTTGTGATTATAGCTTTAACCTGTTTTGGCGAAAGATTCTGTGCCTCATCTATTATAACCCAGTTTTTCACTATAGAACGTCCTCTTAAATATGCTACAGCTTCTGTTGTAATTATCTTTCTATCAAATAACTCTCTTACCTTGTCATCAAGCTCTTTTTCATTTTTATATCTTTCCCTTTCGTCTGAATCTACTAATATCTGGAGATTATCAAAAATAGGCCTCATGAAAGGTGATATTTTCTCCTGCTCGGTGCCAGGTAGATAACCTATCTCCTCATCCATAGTAACATTAGGACGACAAACTAAAATTCTCCTATACTGCCCAGTGTTCTCCTCCATAACCTTTTGAAGACCAACAGCTAATGAGAAAAGTGTCTTGGCTGTTCCA
>CAZMQY010000099.1:0-9276 GCA_964568335.1 uncultured Clostridium sp. | reverse complement strand
TGACAAGTGGCACCTTGTCTGCATCCATATATAAGGACTCAAGCATAAACTTTTGCCCGACATTTCGTGGTGTAATTCCAAGTGGACTAATATCCTTAAACAATAGGGGCACAATACACTTTCCATCAAATCTTGCCAAGGCAGTCTTTCTTTGATTTTCGGTAGAATGTATTATCAAGAATTGGTTAACCAAAAGCTTAGGTGAA
The DNA here is from genome assembly GCA_964568335.1 of uncultured Clostridium sp. Classification (GTDB taxonomy): domain Bacteria; phylum Bacillota; class Clostridia; order Clostridiales; family Clostridiaceae; genus Clostridium_AT. Next base: position 9,070 of record CAZMQY010000099.1, on the reverse strand, counting down.
GAATACTCATCTAATTCATTTGAATAGTAAAGTAAATCCTTAACATCCATATGCTTTTTATGATAGAACTCATCCAATTTATCTGAAGAAGTAAAAACGTCTATTCTTCCTGTGTACTGACTTTCATACTCCGGAACCATCTTTTCATAAAAATCCTCTGAATCTATATCTACTGTATCTGCTTTTATTCTTTCAAATATATCCTTAGTAACCAGACAAACGTCCTCCCCCTGCTCCTTGAGTCCTTTACAAACTTGAATGATTCTATTATCGGGCTTTTGTCTATTCCATACAGGAGGTATCTCAGTATCAAAATGATTCATTTCAACTCTAAGCCTGCCACCTCCGTTAAGTTCTATTCCTTTGTTTAACTTGCCCTGCTTTCTTAATTTATCTATAATCCTTGCAGCATGTCTAGCATTAGAACCTAAATCACTTTTATCTTTCTTAAAAGAGTCCAGTTCTTCCAAAACTACCTCTGGAATAACCACATCATTTTCCCCAAAAGAAAAGATAGCATTAGGTGAGTACAAAATAACATTGGTATCCAAAACATAAGTTCTTCTCAAGATAATGTCCCCCTTTTACTAGCTTATTAATTATTAGTATTGAGAAAAATCTTTATTATTACTATAATATGATTAGGAAATACAAATGTATTAATATTTTACAAAAATCACTAAGAAAGAATTACTAATATTGTATAGGTTTTCTTTGACAATAAAGAATTTTTATTATATAATATAATCAATTATATAACAAGGATGGTGCATATGAATAACTTATCTGAAGTTTTTAAAGAGAAGAAACTTAAACTTACTCCTCAGCGGATTGCTGTGTATAAGTATTTAAAATCAACTTACGAACACCCTTCTGCAGAAGTTATATATAAGGCCCTTCAGACTGATTATCCTACAATGAGTCTTGCTACAGTTTATAAAGCACTTAAGACTCTTGTGGAAGTAGACTTAGTTCAAGAACTAAATGTTGGTGAAGGAAACTTTAGATATGATGGAAATGTTTGCCCACACTCTCATATACAGTGTTTGAGCTGTGGAAAAGTTGACGATATTAAAGGCTTATGTTTTTCTGATTTAAATCAAACAATTAAAGAGCATACTGATTATGAGGTTTTAACAAATCAAGTTTACTTCTATGGTTTATGCAGTGACTGCAAGAACAGTAAAAACGCTAATGTTAAAGAAGAAGCTTAAAAATAAAAAAGGATATGTTTGAGTTACATTTAACTTCAAACATATCCTTTTTTATTTATTAGCTTCTTCTATGATTTCAGTCCATTCCTTTCCACTATATTTTCCGTCTAATATAGCATCTATCTTCCCTGAGATAATTCCTTGGAATTTTTTAGGCAAACTATATATATACAGTATACTGTTGTCATTAGCTGTCATAAGATGCTTCGATATGCTGGCACCCAAGCCTGACAGTTTTTCGTCGATCTTTTTATTTCCAGTAGCATATCCTTTTTTAACAAGCTTTTCTTGAGTACTCTCACTTATAATAAATTTAACGAATTTCCCTGCCTCCTCTTGATTTTTTCCATTTGTAGGCATACAAAGAAGAGTATTTATTATAACAGGAACATTTCCTGTTTGATTTGGCATTATTGTATAATCCTCAACCAAATTAACTTTTCCATTCTTTAATCCTTCAATATAATAGGAGGTGCCAACTATAAGCGGGATAGTTCCATTAGCTAATGAAGTTATTGTTGCCTCATTACCCAGCTCAAAGGTATTTTTGCTTATATTTGCTTCCTTAACTGCCGTGTTTACACCTTCAAAAATTTTCTGCATATCCTTCATGTTTTTATAAGCTTCAATATTATTATATTCGGTATCTAATTGAGCTAGCTTTATTGTGTTGCTGGCAACTATTGATGATAATGCAGTGTTTATGTCTAAATCCTCAGTGACTACTACAGGGATTCTTATATTGCTGCTAGATAATTTTTTAATTACTGAACTCATTTCCTTTATACTTGCTGGTGCTGCTATACCTAGCTTTTTTAATGCCTCTCCATTATAAAATATCTCCATAGTGCAAGGCATCATTCCAATACCATAGTATTTTTCCCCTACTCTTCCGTATGCAGATATTATTTTATAGAACTTATCTCCTATTTTATTTCTTTCATAATATTGCGCCATATCCCCAATAAGACCTTTTTCAGCAAGCTCAATCATAGTATTTCTAGAGGTAAAAACTAAATCTGCTTCTGTTCCCTTGCTTATGTCCTCAAAAACATTATTTCCTCCACCTAATACATCATTTATTTTCAGCTTAGTTTTAGGATTATCCTTTTTATATTCTTCGGTTAGAAACTTAATTATGTTTAGTGAATTTTTATCTTTAATATCAACATAAACATTTAAGCTTTTTTCTTTCCCTTCACTTGAGCTTTTATTTTTGTTCCTACAGGCCGCAAAGTTTATACAAATGAGTATTATCATTAACATTGATATAACCTTTTTACTGCTCAATTTTTGCACCTCCTTCCAAGTTTAATTGTAGGTTATCATAAATGTTTTATTATCTTATAAGCTTTTCAATATCTTATCAAGCTTTGATATTCTGTCCCTATCCTCTTTAATTATCTTTTCTATGTCAGGTTTAAGACTTTCACTAAATTCTGAAACATACATTTCACTATATTTAGCAGCCATAAACTCCCCCTTTCGAATTTCCTTCAACACGGCCTCTGGATTATTTTTAAATGCTAACTTTGCAGTTGTCATGAGTTCGGTCATCTTTCCTTGAATTCCTATTTCACTGCTTACTTCAATATCTCTAGCTGCCATTATGTTTTCTAGTCTGGTTTTATGTCTTATATGTTCCTGACGAAAGCCTTCAACCTCTCTTCTATACTGCCCCTCTGGAAGCTTCTTTATATATTTTTCATAGAGCTTTATCCCCATATTTTCTCCTCTAAGCATTTTACTTAGGTAAATCTTGTCATTGTTCATAGACTAATAACCTCCCTTATAAAAAAATTAGAAAATCCTTAAATTTATTTTGTGTAAATTAATTAAATATATAATTGCTACATATAATTAAATGGAGGTGATTTATATGAAATTTAGGGTAATATTTCTAAAGAAAAAACATATTTATTACACTGTCTTAACAACAGTAATTTTAATACTTTTAGTTGTTCTTCTTACTTCAAGAAAGTCTTCACAAACTTTCAATACTATGGTAGATAACAATAAACTTATTCAAGCAGATTTAACTGGAGATGGAAAGAAGGACATCCTTTATATTAAGACAGAAAAAAACAAATACTATATGGAAGTAAACACAGGAGAAAAAAGTCTATTGCTTGAGCCAGATAAGAAACTGCCAACATTAGGACTATACGATATTAACAATCCTTTGAAGGTTACTTTAATGGACATAACAAGAGATAAAAATCCAGAAATTTTTGTGCAGTCCTCACAAGAGGAATCCTCAGTACAGCATATATTTATGTGGAGTGATGGGCAGTTCAAGGATTTATTTTGTGCCTCTAATAACATGATTGGTTTTTCAGACTACACAAACAATAAGACCCCAAGATTTATGTCTGGAAAGCTTACTGCAAATAAAATTGAGCTTTCCACCTTCATGTTTATGCCGAACATAGGAAAGCTTGAAAATGTATCCTTTAACTATAAGGACAACTATATGGGTAAAGACAGTATTTATACATTTATTAAATACATAGAAGGTCTTCCAGGCAGTGAAGAAAACAAGCCAGCAAATATATTTTATCCCGGCTTAAGTGGACAAGATATTTCTGTTATAGGAAGACTTGCGGGAGAGAGTAATACTTACAGCTTCCAAAGCAGCGTGTTTATGGATAGCAAATCAGATAAAAATGGTGAGGCGACTGAAATACTTTGGACATTAAATTTTAAAGCTATATCTAATTTAAATAAGGATAAAGTAAAGAATTACACAATAAATGTTTCCTTAAAGCCAGAAGGAAAAACAACTGACAATAATTACTTTAAGATTTATTCAATAACCTTAACTCAATAAGAATTTTTAAATAAAACAAAAGGGACCGCGGTTAACGGTCCCAAGGGGGATGGGGGGTTCTAGCATTAAATGAAAGTGTGATGCTTTCATTATATGCTTTGGAGATTTAATCTCCAATTTACATTATTAATATTGACCAATCGCTTATATTTTATACATACAAAAACATTTTTTCTAAAATATTTTTAACTATTGCTCTCGCGCACCATATATCGCTTTAAGATAAATAAATTTTTTAGTTTCACTATAAGGAGGCTATGCATGTTCAATGAAAAAGAAAAGAACCTTAACAAAATAGAAACTCTTATCGGAGAAAAATGTACAATAAATGGTTCTATTTCTGGTGAAGGGTTAATAAAAATAGACGGAACTATAATAGGAGATATCATTTGGCAGGAAGAAGTAGTCTTAGGATTAACCTCCTATTGTAAAAGTAATATTAGCTGCAAAAGCGCTTTTATAAATGGAAAGGTCGAAGGTAGTATTATATGTGAAAACACCTTGACTTTGGAATCCAATGGGAGAATCACTGGCGATATTACAGTTAAAAACCTCATAATAAAGGAAGGAGGCTATCTTGATGGTAAGTGTACTATGGTTACCTCAGGCAAAGCCTCTGATATGCTTGATTAACAAAAATCAGGAGAGCTTAGTAAGGCTCTCCTTTTTGTTTTAAATTCTACTATCTTTTGCATGGATTGCAGCAGGAAAGGTAGAATAGAGCTATGATGAATAATATGCTGTTGTCTACTGTTTCAAATACTCCATAGCTTCCAACTCCATCAACGTTACGAGCACCGTATAAGCCGCGTCTATTGAACTGAAGAATGATAAGAATTAATACTACGAGAGTTGGAAGACTGCAGCAGCAATTATCTTGTTTTATGTCACAACACTTTTCATCATAACAGTACCCATGTCTGTGCTTTCTACTCATATGAACCCCCCTTTCTTGGGCAATGGTTTAACGTAATCTATTTCTCAACTTTTGCTTGTTAAACGAAAAAGTGCATTGAAACAGCTTGATTCTCTTGTATCTCGGGATATATGGATTTCACTGCTTCCTTTGGGCTTCACACCTCATTCGTTTATAATACATACTATTCTACTGTGAAAAATTTTGTGCTAGGCAGCTCCTATGTTTTTCACAAATTTCATTCTAAGTATTCATATTTCTTATACTTTATGAAAGTAATCTATAGGCAAATAAGCATTAGCCTATAGTATTCATCTATTTTTTCATAATCCTACTTATATTATATATTTGAATTATGGAATCAATGAGCTGAGACTTTTCTGCGTCAACCAATGGCTTCATAGCATTTAAAAGTTCCATTCTTTTATCATAGCTCCCCTGAGATGATGTTGTATTGCCTCCACCACTTCCTGAACTTCCTCCATTCATTCCCTGCAGCATTGAAGAAATTTGATTCATATCTATATTATTTAACAGTCCTGACAACTGATTTGGGTTCATATTAAATAAATTCCCCAATTGACTCATATCAAAGTTGTTTTCTCCGTTATTTTCTTGCACACTTCTATGTTTTCTGTGTCTTGCCATAAACTCACCTCCCCTGTATTCCTCACCCATACTAAAGCAATCACTTTTTTCATGTTATGTTAAGGAGGGCTTTGAGCAGCCCTCCTAGTTAGTGTCTATTTTCTGCAAGGATTGCAGCAGGAAAGGAAAAACAGTGCAATTATGAACAGAATGCTATTGTCTATTAAATTGTGACCTCCAAAGTAGGTTACTGGGGCCGCAACTGGTTCACCACATTCGTCTACTTTTGTGGCTGGAGCAACTGGACCAAAGAATCCTCCACCTTTTCTGTTAAACTGAAGAATTATCAGTATTAAGATTATTAAGGTTGGGAAGTCGCAGCAGCAGTTTCCTAATCCAAAGAATGTATTTTTTTCGCAGCCGTCATACTCTTTTTTGCAACACTTTTTACTCATAAATTTATATCCTCCTTTTCATTAGGGGCTTCCTCTCAGCCCAGGCTTTTTATTTTCCAGCTTTAGTTAACTAGCAGTTAGGTCCATCTTCTGTATCTACATTGATAATGTTTGTATTTGCCCCTCCTCCGTCGTTAAACAGGAAAAATACTGCGAATATGATTAGAATAAACCATCCATTTTCACCAAAGAAGTTATTATTTCCGTCCCTTCTACGATGGTGCTTTCTATGACGATCACATCCGCGATCACATCCGCCAAATCCAAAGCCGTTACCGGTAAAGCCAAGGAAGATTATTATTAATATCACCCATATAATGGTGTTATTACGATAAAAAAATCCTCCTCCTGGTCCACCTGCTGGTCCTATTGGATTGGCATAAGCGGTTACTGCGAGTTCCTTTGATGCACTGCCCATCCTATCACTTCCTCCCTTCCAGAAGATTCTGTTATCTTTTGTTTTCTACTATATACTATTCCTGGAATGTTTTTTTGACACAAAAAAATAAGCTGAACTCAATAAATTTAAGCTCAACTTATTTTTTGAAAAAGCATAATAATAGCAGTTACTGAATTGAACACTAAGTGGTTAAACACTGCGTACCAATAACCTTTTTTATGAATAAAATAACAATTTAGAAGGCCAATTATTATTAAGACTGGAAAAGACCTTAAATTAAAATGAACCAAAGAAAACATTATACTGGATAGAAGTGCTGATAAATAAATTCCCAGTCTTGGTTTAAATAATTTTTCAAATAAAAGCCATCTAAAGGTAAACTCCTCAACTACGGGAGCGAAGATAATCATAATAGGCAGCATATATAAAAGCTGCTTTAAAGAACCTTTTAAAAGCTCACTTACAATTTCCTGTTGCTCAAGATTTAATTTATATGCAACGGTTATAAAAACGATAATAATATTTACAGCTATAGATATGGCATAGGTTACAGCTGCATATTTTACACCTTTTAGAAGTTTAAAGCCTTTAATATCAAAATTGTATTTTATATAGTCCTTACTTGCATTATTGTAATTTTTATAGCCATCTGTAAGAAGCTCCGGATCAGTCAATCTTATGTACCTTATATTTAGCATTACAATTATAAAGGGTAAAAAATTTTGAGTATACACTGACAGTGCTAAATACAGCATTGTTATTCCAAAAATCAATAACTTATTTATTTTTCTTTTTAAGGAACAGCTAATAAAAAATATCAAAGGAGGTATATATAAAAAAATAAAAACAAGTATGTTTTGAAGATATCTAAACATATTCAGCTCCTTTCACCCTTTAAATAAAGCATTCCCAATCCATAAACTTCTATGGATTAGAAATGCTCTTATTTACTCTTGCTCCAGCTCACTAAAAAGCTCTTCAAGAAGTTCTTCTCTACCTTCTTTATTTAAAGACGAGAAAAACATAATCTTTTCATCCTTTGAAAGCTCTAAAGTTTCTCTTATAAGCTTCTCACTTTTAGGAATCTCACTCTTTTTAAGCTTATCTTTTTTAGTTGCCACTACCAAGGTAATATGACCATAATGCTTAATCCATTTATACATTAATATGTCATCCTCTGATGGCTTATGACGGCTATCAACCAAAAGCACAACTTTTTTAAGCTGAGGTCTTTTTAAAAGATAATCTTCAATAATTTTTCCCCAGCTTTGCTTTTCAGTCTTAGAAACCTTAGCGTAACCATAGCCAGGCAAATCCACTAGATGAAAGGTATTATTTATTAAAAAGAAATTAATAAGCCTTGTCTTTCCCGGAGTACCGCTGACCTTTGCAAGACTCTTTCTGTTAGTCAGACTATTAATAATAGAAGACTTTCCAACATTTGAACGTCCCACAAAAGCTATTTCTAGCCTATTTTCCTCTGGATACTGTTTTGGAGTTACAGCAGAGGTTATAAATTCAGATTGTTTAATTTCCATCCTGTCCCTCACTCACTAGTGCATTTTGAAGCACATCATCAATTTTATCAGCTAATACAAAGTTTAGCTTGCTTTTAATGCTTTTAGGAATTTTCATCATATCTTTTTCATTGTCCTTCGGGATAATGACTGTGTCAATCCCTGCTCTATAGGCAGCCAGGCTTTTTTCCTTTAAGCCGCCTATTGGCAATACTCTTCCTGTTAAAGTAATCTCGCCAGTCATAGCTACATTATGTTTAACCTTTCTAGAGCTTAAGGCTGACACCATTGCAGTAATCATGGTTACACCGGCAGATGGTCCATCCTTTGGCACAGCACCTTCAGGCACATGTATATGGATATCTTTGTCCTTATGGAATTCTGGGTTAATACCATATTTGTCAGCATTTGCTCTTACATAGCTGTAGCCAGCCCTAGCAGATTCTTTCATAACATCTCCTAATTGGCCAGTAAGCTCCAGCTTGCCAGCACCCTGCATAACAGTAACCTCCACAGGTAAAGTATCACCACCATAACCAGTCCAGGCCATTCCCATAACTACTCCAATTTTATCTTCCTTATCAGCCTTGTCATAGGTAAACAGTGCTGGCCCAAGATATTTCTTAATATGGGCTGTAGTTATGTTTACATTTTTTTTATCCTTCTCAATCATTTCAGCAATTGTCTTTCTTAAGACGGTTGCAAATTTTCTTTCAAGACTTCTAACCCCAGATTCCCTAGTATAATTTTCTATAACATTATACACAGCGCTGTCTGCAAAGGAAATTATGCCCAATTCAATATTATGCTCCATAAGCTGCTTTGGAATTAAATGTTCCTTGGCGATGTGGAATTTTTCTTCATAGGTATAGCCTGATACTTCTATAATCTCCATTCTATCTAGTAGCGGCCTTGGTATAGTATCCAAACTATTTGCTGTTGTAATAAACAGCACTTGAGATAAATCAAAATCAAGTTCCAGATAGTGATCTCTAAAAGTGCTATTTTGCTCTGCATCTAAAACCTCGAGCAGTGCATCAGCTGGATCACCCCTAAAATCATTGCTCATTTTATCAATTTCGTCTAGAAGGAACAACGGATTTTTAGACTTAGCTTGCTTCATACCGTAAATGACCCTTCCTGGTATGGC
>CAZMQY010000098.1:2422-11588 GCA_964568335.1 uncultured Clostridium sp. | reverse complement strand
AAAAGGAATATGAAAGAATTTTTCTCATAAGTAAAAGCATGGGGCACTTTATTTCTATGAAAATTACAGAAAAATTAGATATCAGAAGAGTAAAACATATATGTTATACACCTATAGATGCACATGTTAGCGATATAGTAAAAAATGAATGCATTGTTTTCACTGGTACTAAAGATAAATGGCTGACAGAGGGTAGCAGAAATAAGCTATCAAACTGTAATAATGTTGAATTAATTCAGGTAGAAAGCGCAGTACACTCTTTGGAGATAGACGATAATTATAAAGAAAGTATAAGTATACTAGATTATGTTACAGATAAGTGTTCGGAATTTATAAAAAGAAATATGGTTGTCTAGAAAATAACGTTTATCAGTTGATTCGCAACTTTCAAATATTGTAACATAACATCAATTATAACTAAAAAATATTTGAACTATTTGCTAACTTCCTATTATCCATAAAATTGACATGTTGTAGCCTTCCACAATAGGATAATAGTCAGAAGTTGAAATCATTGATATATTGTTATTTGAAAGAACTGAATAAAATGGATTGACAGAAAATTATATTCATAGTAATTTTAATATAATTTAAAATCTAAAGGCATTGATGAGAGAGAGTAAATATACGCTGTAGTCACAGAGAGAAGAGGTAGGTGCGAGTCTTCACGAAAGCTATATGGAAGCAGTCTCAGAGCCGTGAACCGAAAAGAGAAATCTTAGTAGGCTTCTTCGGAGTTTCTACCGTTAAAAAGAAACTAGTATCAGGTTGCATGTATGCGCCTCGTACTGGCAGAGTGCAGAGGTAATCTCTGAATTTAGGTGGTAACACGGATAAATAGTTCGCCCTAAGCTGAAAGTTAATTCAGCTTAGGGCTTTTTTATTTATTATTACAGTAAAGGAGAATTAAAATGAAGGCAAATGAATTAAGAAGAATGTATGTAGAGTTTTTTGAAAGGAATAATCATAAAGAAATAAGATCAGCATCTTTATTTCCTGACAATGATCCAACTGTATTATTTACTACAGCAGGAATGCATCCTCTTGTACCATATCTTTTAGGAGAAAAACACCCTCAGGGAAAACGACTGGTTGATGTTCAGAAATGTGTTAGAACCGGTGATATTGATGAGGTGGGGGATGATACGCATTTAACGTTTTTTGAGATGTTAGGCAATTGGTCTCTTGGAGATTATTTTAAAGAAGAATCTATTAATATGAGCTATACATTTCTAACAGAGTATTTAAAAATACCGGTGGATAAACTAGCTGTAACTGTGTTTGAAGGTGATTCCTTTGTGCCAAGGGATACAGAGGCAGCAGAGATATGGATGAAGAATGGGCTGACAAAAGAACAGATTTACTTCTATGGCAGAAGTGAGAACTGGTGGGGGCCAGCTGGAAAAACCGGGCCCTGTGGGCCTGATACAGAAATTTTCTATGATATGGGTAAAGAAGAATGTGGAGAAAACTGTGGCCCTGCATGCAAATGCGGAAAATATGTGGAGATTTGGAATAATGTTTTCATGGAATACAATAAAAATGAGGATGGGACATATTCTGAACTTTCACAGAAAAATGTTGATACTGGTATGGGGTTAGAGCGTGTACTAACTGTTATCAATGGATATAAAAATGTGTATGAAACCGAATTATTTCAACCTATTGTGAAAAAGATAGAAAACCTCACTGGTATGAATTATAGTGAGGAGAATAAACAGACTTTCCGAATAATCAGTGATCATATGAGAGCTGCAACTTTCATTTTAGGAGATCCAAAAGCAATTGCACCATCAAATTCTGAACAGGGATACATTCTAAGAAGACTAATAAGACGTACTATCCGTTTGATTAAAAAACTTGGAATAAATAATAATATTATTTGCGATATTGCTGAGTTAGTTATTGAGAACTATTGCGAAATCTATTCTGAATTACTTAGCAATAAAGGTTTTATTTTAGAGCAGCTTGAAAAGGAATATGCATTATTCTCAAAAACCCTGGATAGTGGCTTGAAAATTGCTGAGAAATATTTTTCGAATTTAGAAGAGGGCAACAGTTTGAGTGGGGAATTGGCGTTCAAATTATATGATACATTTGGTTTTCCCATTGAGTTTACTGTGGAGCTTGCTTCAGAACGAAAGATAAACGTGGACATATCTGGGTTTGAACAAAAATTTAGGGAGCATCAGGAAAAGTCCAGGATAGGTGCAGGTGGGAAATTTAAGGGGGGCCTTGCAGACAATAGTGAGCAGACAACAAAGCTGCATACAGCTACTCACCTCTTAAATGGTGCCCTTCGAACTGTACTTGGCGATAGTGTTTACCAAAGGGGAAGCAATATTAATGCAGAAAGATTAAGATTTGATTTTTCCTTTGACAGAAAGATGACTAAGGAAGAATTGGAGAAGGTTGAAAATATAGTAAATGAGGCTATAATAAAAGGAATTGATGTTGAATGCAAGGAACAGACTGTAGAAGCTGCAAAGTCGGAAGGCGCTATTGGAGTTTTTGAAAGTAAGTATGGAGAAATTATAAAGGTATATACCATACCTGGCTACTCAAAAGAAATATGTGGAGGACCCCATGTTATAAATACAGCAGAACTAAAGAGCTTTAAAATAATAAAGGAGGAAAGTTCTTCTTCAGGAGTAAGAAGAATTAAAGCAATTATAGGATAAAAAATTTAATATTCTAAGCTATTTGATAACTCTCCATTATCCATATAATCAGACATTTATCTGAACCCTATATTATTTTCTATCTGTCAATCAAACTAGAATAATTAAATTTTATAGAAAAATGAAGGGATTTTTGTATTTATGTAGAACTATGTAGAACATAGTTAAAATATTTGTTTTTTTGGAGGGATGAAGTTGAACTTAAAAGAAAGTAAGACATTTAATAATATAAGAAGTAGAATTTCCATATCAATAGTGCTCTATAGTTTTCTTATGCTTGCTTTACCTAGAACTACTGGATATTTAACTATTATTGGAGTTATTGTATTTGGAGTTTACTTATTTGCAAAAAATCAAAAATTTAAAGAAAAGTCGAAATCGGTAAAAGCATTAACTATTATAGGATTAAGTCTTGCGCTTGTATTTGCACTAGGATTGACAACGCTTAGTCCTGAATCATTAGAACAAGTCAGATCAGCAGCAGAAAAAACTCAAATTCAGAAGTAATTAAAATACATGTCCTGCAAGCCTTTATATTTAAGGGATTGCAGGATTTTTTACCTGCTAAGATATGAACTATACTGGAATTGATGGACACATAGGAAAGTAAGTATGATAGAATTTTATTTTTTAAATTAATGTAGGATTAACTACGGTGAACCCTATCACAAGTAACTGAGATTTTTTCAAAAAAGAGGCTTAAATCTAACCGTGTGTATAAGTGGTTAGATTTAAGCCTCAAGAGATTACTTATATAAAAAGACCTTTAAGTTCCCTTTATTATCAAAGGTGGCAAGCAGAACGTTTTTCACCTCAGTTTGATATAAACTTTCTAAACTGGAAACAAGCCATGCTTCTTCCTTTTGAATTTGTTTTAACTCCTTGGAAATAATTTCACCTTCCTTAATAATCGTCCTTGGCAGACTAAAAGGTTCTGTTTCCATTTGAAAGGATGAAGGAGTAATCGGTTTATACTTTGGATGCAAAAAAACAGAAATCTTTCCGTCAGCTTCCCAAATTGCTAATGCCACCTTTTTCACATCTTCTACTTTTTCTTCACGTAATTCTTCTAATAATTCATCAATAGATATTCTAGCTTTATTTAATCCTTTATAAAGGATTTCTCCGTCCTTAACAATTGTGATTGGTGAACTATTAGTAAGTCTTCTTAAAGTTGGAAATTTAAGAATGCTAAATATACCACCAAGATATAGTACAACTAATACAGTTGTTGTAATGACGGATCCTTCTAATCCAAGATGCTCGTCAGACAACGGATGGGCAATAATATTTCCAATTACTATAGTGATAACAAAATCAAGGAGTCTTAATTGGGATATGGCACGCTGTCCTAAGAGTTTTGCTATAGTCAGCAAAAAGAAAAAAGCAATAATAGCACGAAGAATCCACTCAATGGTGGTAAGCGTTTCCTGGGCTTGAAAAAAGTCCATATACGGTACCTCCTTTATCCTAAGGATTTAGCACTTATGTTATTTTGACCAATAATTGATAAAAAAATTAGAAGAACTGGAGGAAATCCTAAACTACTCTTTTAATAAAATGCAATGAAATGATGGGGATTTTTGGTAATGTGATTTGGTGTTGAAACCTCATTTAGAGAAATTACGGAGAACCCTATCATAAATAAATGAGGTTTTTACAAATGCTTCTCTTTCAGTTTTCTAAAATCATATAATGTTTCATCTGCATCAAATAATATTACTTCATATTTCATAATATGTCCTCCAAAATTTATATAAATAATTTAATTACTAGGGCACAATCAAAGAAATAACAAGCCAGTATTTTCGCCTATTTGCCACGATACGTCGTTGTCAAAACCCTTACATAGGTGCACTATGAAAGGATTTTAACTCATAGTCTCGTGACAAATATGCTTCAATCTTTGACTTGTTATTTCTTTTCAAGTGCCAAGTAATTTAAGCTGCTTTTGCTTATAGTCTTCATCAGATTTTGCATTAAGTATAATACCTATTAAAAATAAGATACATCCTACGACCTTCCCTATAGAAAAAATATTGAAGTAAACATAGTCTATAATTGCACTTGTAAGCATTTGACCTATAAAACGTAGTATAACTGTATATACTGTTGATACTTTATGAACTATAACATTAAATAAATAAGTTGTTAAAACCCCTATAGCGCCACCTAAAAAATAAATTAAAGGAATATTTGATATGGAAGAATAACTAGATATAGAATTTATCATAATAAAGCATAAAACAATAGAAGAGATTGTAGCCGTTAAATAATTTATAACTACACTATTTATAATCCCTATTTTTTTAGACAATTCTCCATTTAACATCATGCTTATAACAATTAATACTCCTGTTAAAAATGAAAAAAATATATACATTATATGCACCTCATTATAAGATAATCATAAAAATTAAGCCTGATATAATTATTGAAAAGCTTAATATTTTTTCTTTTCTTAGTTTATTAACTGGCATACCAAATAAACCGAAATGGTCTATTAAAGTAGATAGTACAAGTTGTCCAAATAACCCCATACCTGCGGTAAGTGTTATCCCTATTTTGGATGAAGATAGACTGTTTAAGAATATGACTAAAACACTTAGTATACCTGGTAGAAAAAGGATGACAGGTGTTTTATTGAATTTAGGAAGTTTATTTTTTACTATTATTGATACTAGCAAAATTAATAGAAGTCCTAAGACATGGTAAATTAATGTACTAATATATAAGCCTACATTTTTGGATAGAATGCCATTTAAAAATATCATTATAGCAAGAAGAATACCGTTTAAAACAGCTAAATTTCTATACTTATTCAAATTCTTTCACCCCTTTACAAGTCGTTATAAATAAAATAATATATTTATAACAATCAGAACATGACATTAGTCATGTTAGGAGGTTTTATGAGAAGAATTTCAGATATTAGGCTTATAAAGCAGTATATTGAAAAACACAATATAGAAAAGATATTTGATTATGAAATATTAAAATATGCACAACTTCATTTCTATGAAAAAGAAGAGCATATATTAGAATCAGAGGAAAAGCTTGAATATTATTATTTACTTGTGGATGGGAAAATTAAAATTTTTTATCCTTTTGAAAATGGAAAATCAATGCTTTTAAAATTTTATAAAGATTTTAATACTATAGGGGATTTAGAACTTTTAAAAGATATTCCTATCCTTTGCAATATTGATGCAGTAGAAGATACTTATTTGATAGCAATACCTGCAGCTATACTTAGAGAAAAGTATTTTGATAATATAAAGCTTTTGCATCATTTAGTAGATTCTTTGAGTGAAAAGCTTTATGGAACTATTAATAACAGCTCGTATAATTTTGTATATCCACTTATTAATAGGCTATCAAGCTATTTAGTTGAGCATTTGAAAGAGAAGAGTTATATAATTTTAAATTCATCATACTTAGAAATTGCACAATTTTTAGGTACAACATATAGACATTTAAATAGAACTCTTAAAGAAATGGAATCAAGGTCAATTATAAGATGTGATGATAAAAAAATACATATATTAGATATAGATCAACTTATGGAATTGTCGAAAAATATTTATATAAAACCACTTTAGAATATAATTGATGTAAATGTGGTTCGTCTCCACCATTGAAATCCACCAACCGCCTATAGGTGGCTTAAATGACCACTTACAGGCGGTTGTATTTTTTGAACAGTGAGGTGGGTTACCCAGTTATGAAAAATAAAACAGAAATTTTGCTCTATGGAGGATTAGTCATATAATTTAGCTGTTAATTGCATAGAGCGTAAAAGATAATGGCTGTTTCTAAAAAAGTGACTATTCATAATAAATCAATATGCATAATCACTCTTTTATTAATGATTTTTAAATGCCTTATAGGCTTATAAAGTCAAGGCCAAAGTCAGATTCATCTACTGGTTTAGATTTTTCAGGTTGTATATCTGACATATATGGATATTTGAAGTTAGTAGGTGGGCATAGAGTTTCCTTTATAGTTCTAGCTGATACCCATCTAAGCATGTTAAGATGACTGCCAGCCTTATCATTAGTTCCAGATGCTCTAGCACCACCAAATGGTTGCTGACCAACAACAGCTCCAGTTGGTTTATCATTGATATAGAAGTTACCTGCAGTGTTTCTTAATTTATAAAGCATGTGTTCTATATTATAGCGATTATTAGAGAAGATAGCGCCTGTAAGTCCATAGACAGAGGTTCTATCACAAAGGTCTAAGGTTTCTTCAAGGGATTCATCTTCATAAACATATATTGTAATTACAGGTCCAAATAGTTCTTCAATCATAGTTTCATAGTCAGGCTTTAGAGCTTGAATTATGGTAGGTTGTACAAAGTAACCAATATTTTTTGTGCCAGAACCACCAGCTATAACCTTTGCATCATCAGAGCTATGAGCTCTATTTATATAATTCATAATGTTAGTATAGGAACTTTCATCAATAACGGCTCCCATAAAGGTATCAAATTCACTTACATTACCTACTTTTATCTTAGAAACAGTATAAAGGAGCTTCTCACGTAAAGAAGGCCAAATTGAACTAGGTATATAGGCTCTTGAAGCAGCAGAGCATTTTTGACCTTGATACTCAAAGGCACCACGTATAATTGCGGTAGATAATTCATCAATATTAGCAGTATTATCAGCAAATATAAAGTCCTTACCTCCAGTTTCTCCTACCAATCTTGGATATGTTTTATAAGTGGAAATATTATCTGAAACTTTTTTCCATAGAGTTTGGAATACTTTTGTTGAGCCAGTAAAGTGTATTCCAGCTAAATCTTTTGATGTTACACATACTTCTGATATAAGAGCTCCATTTGAAGGTACAAAATTTATAACTCCAGCAGGAAGTCCGGCTTCCATAAGTATTTTCATAAATAGATAATTTGAATAAACAGCAGTACTAGCGGGTTTCCATACAACAGTATTACCCATCATAGCAGGAGCCGTAGATAGGTTTCCACCTATAGCTGTAAAGTTGAAAGGTGAGATTGCTAAAACAAAGCCTTCAAGAGGCCTATATTCTGTTCTGTTCCAAGCATCAATAGTTGAATCAGGTTGAACATTATAGATTTCTCCCATAAAGTGAGTGTTAAATCTAAGGAAATCAATAATTTCGCAGGAAGAGTCTATTTCAGCTTGATAAGCAGTCTTACTTTGACCTAACATGGTGGCAGCATTTAACAGTGCTCTATATTTACCACTTATCAAATTAGCGGCTTTGTTAAAGATAGCAGCTCTTTGATACCAAGAGGTTGCTTCCCATCTTTCCTTTGCCTTTAAAGCAGCATCTATAGCCATTTTAAGTTCCTTTTCTGTAGCTTTGTGATAACGACCTAGCACATGATCTTTTTCATGGGGAATAATAAACTCTTCAGTGATATTTGTAAAAACTTCCTTTCCATCTATGATTAAGGGAATATCCATTTGAGAATTGTATAGCTTGTCCAATTCAGCTCTTAATTCTAGTCTTTCAGATGTACCTGCAACATAACTCTTTATAGGCTCATTTGTAGGCTTGTTTATTTTATAATTCGTATTCATATAATACAACCTCCGTTTAATAAAAAATAGGTCTTGTGATCCTTGGATTACAATAGATAATTACACTTTGATATAATCTTTAAATTATATGGGAAAAATTAATATATTAGAATAGGATGTTGAAATTAAAGGTAAAGTTTTAGAATAAATACAACCATACTCAAGGATAAAAGCTCCTATAAGAAATACTTTTTTTATAGGAGCTTTTTTAATTTTTTGATGCGGGTATCAGGTCAGTCTGTTTTCCTACAGCACCCCTTTAAGTTTTAAAGATTTTGTTATTTTTATACAATGTTAGAGTGTGATTTTTAGTGTTAACGATGATGTAAAAATAGTGAATATAGAACAATAGCAATTGAGTTACATTGGAAAAAAGGTATTCATTAAGAACACCTTTATATATGATTTCAATATTCTTTATTTACCAATAAAAGTAGCCATTCCATTAGCTCCGCTGTAAGGAGGTGCTCCTTTAACTGTTACATAACAAATTATTAGCATATATTCTGCTCCGCTAGGAATAGCTCTATTGAAAGTCAAAATAAATGTTTTTGCTGAGCCATTTTTTGGAGATATTCTGACCAGACTATCTGTAAGTGAATTTCCAGAATTCACATTATCATCTTTACCAAGAGTAGCTATACCTCTAGGGATGGCATTCATTGTATCTTTGACCCAGTAATTAGTTGACTTCGTTCCTAGCATTACATCAACATCTCTATCGTAGCTAATTTGAATTTGAGTAGGTGAGATCTGTTCCAATTTTACTAACATTGGTATAGGAAATTGCATACCCATCATAGGGTCCATTCTCTGCGTATCCATCATAGGATACATGTCCTGCATATCCATCATAGGATACATGTCCTGCATATCCATCATAGGATACATGTCCTGCATATCCATCATAGG
>CAZMQY010000098.1:0-2322 GCA_964568335.1 uncultured Clostridium sp. | reverse complement strand
GATACATGTCCTGCATATCCATCATAGGATACATGTCCTGCATATCCATCATAGGGTTCATGCTCTGCATACCCATCATGGGGCACATGCAATGCATACACATCATTGGATGCATACCCTGCATTGAATTTTTTGAACAAGTTTTCATTAATTGCACCTCATTAATAATATTTTCTACTTTATTATCATATGAAGTGAGTTATATAGAGGTGATAACCTTATATGATCTATTTATAATTAGTCTCAAAAGACGGTTTATGTAGATTATTATTTTGAAGACTTACAAGAGGTCTGGATAAGAATATTCCTAAATGATTTATAATGGCGGATTTATGTTGAAAACAATATTAGTCAGTGTTGAAAATATTGGATACATAAGAATTGTTCTTATTCTGTCATAGATTTCCTTGAACTGTTGGTTGCATTTTGAAAGTAAGTGTGATACAATCTGAACAAATATGATGATTGGAGTTGAAAAGATGATTAATTTTTCTTGCTAGTTTTACCAAGCATAATAAAATTGTGGGTTCCTATAATGCCACTTTTTTTGTTGTGCCTATGCAAGAAATTAATTGTTTTTTCGCTCAGAAAATATATACTCGCATGCCCCTAATAGGGGTTTGTCTTTGCTGTATTTATGAGCTGCAAGAATAATAATTTCTTGCAGCTCTTATTTTTTTTACAAAACATGATAATAAGTAGGAGGGATTATACAATGGATAATAAAGACACTTCGCTAACACATGATAATCTTCATATAGAGCCGGATACTTCGGGCGACATTTATATGGAGTAATACTAGTCGCCTATGTTCCGACTTTGTTATTTGTACTTTTAATTACAAAGGAGGATAAAAATATGTCTTTAATAAATGTAACAAACCTGACCTTCGCTTATGAAGGCAGTTATGATAATATTTTTGAAAATGTAAGCTTTCAAATAGATACCGATTGGAAATTGGGCTTTACCGGAAGAAATGGACGAGGAAAAACTACCTTTCTGAATCTTTTACTTGGTAAATATGAATATACTGGAAATATTTCAGCCAATGTAACCTTTGAATATTTTCCTTATGAGGTCCAGGAACAAGAAAATTTCACTATAGATATCATAAGAGAAATCAGTCCAAATTCAATGGATTGGGAAATAATGAAAGAGTTATCGCTTTTAGATATAGACGATGATGTTTTATACAGACAGTTTTATACGCTATCAAAAGGAGAACAGACCAAGGCATTACTTGCTGCTATGTTTTTGAAGGAGAACTCCTTCTTGCTTATTGATGAACCTACAAATCATTTGGATGCTGAAGCTAGAAAAAAACTGAGTAATTACCTTAGAAAAAAGAAAGGATTTATTCTGATTTCACATGATAGGTATTTTTTGGATAACTGTATTGACCATGTTCTTTCAATAAATAAGACAAATATAGAAATACAAAAAGGTGATTTTTCCAGCTGGTGGGAAAATAAACAAAGGCAGGATAACTTTGAGCTTGCAGAAAACGAGAAGCTTAGAAAAGATATTAATCGCTTATCTGAGGCTGCTAAACGAACAAGCAATTGGTCCCATGAAGTTGAAAAATCGAAAAAAGGAACAACAAATTCTGGCTCCAAGCTGGATAAAGGTTATGTTGGACATAAAGCTGCTAAAATGATGAAACGCTCTATGTCAATTGAAAGCAGACAGCAAGATGCTATTGAAGAAAAGTCTAAACTTCTCAAAAATATCGAAAGATCCGACAGCTTGAAGATGTCCCAACTTGGCTATCATAAAAACAAACTTGTGGAACTTGAGAATGTTTCGATTTTTTACGACGACACCATGGCTTGTAAAGATGTTAGCTTTAGTATTGAGCAAGGTGACCGAATTGCACTTAAAGGTAAAAATGGTTCAGGAAAGTCGAGTCTCATCAAGCTTATTTGTGGCGAGGATATAAACTACACAGGTAATTTCAACAGAGGAAGTCAGCTTAAAATATCCTATGTGTCTCAGGATACATCCCATCTTAAGGGCAATCTGACTGACTACGCTTCAAATAACAATATTGATGAAAGTGTTTTTAAAGCTATGTTAAGAAAGCTTGATTTTTCCAGAGAGCAATTTGAAAAAGATATGTCATCTTTCAGTGGCGGACAAAAGAAAAAAGTGCTCATTGCAAAAAGTCTTTGTGAGAAAGCTCATTTGCATATCTGGGATGAACCTCTTAATTTTATTGATGTTATCTCACGTATGCAAATAGAAGAGTTACTGCTTGAATACTCACCAACTTTACTGTTTGTGGAACATGACAGTGAATTTTGTAAAAATATTGCAACAAAG
>CAZMQY010000097.1:6928-11614 GCA_964568335.1 uncultured Clostridium sp. | reverse complement strand
CATCAAAAAAACTAAAAAAAATACAGTTTAATTGGAATAAATTCAAATCAAACTGTATTTCTCACATTTAAGCTGTTATTTATAATATCCTAAAATAATTTTTTCAAATACTCTAGCAGGCAGTATTCTCTTTAGTATGGTTGACAACCTTTGATCAAACTTTCCAACGGTATATCGAAGATTAGGATTTTTCTTTTTAGTGATTTCATAAACTGTTTCAGCCAGCCTCTCTGGATAGCTTCCATTATCTTCATCATGAGCAAACTTATTTGTAACCCTTATATACTTATCATAATATGCTGAACTTTTTATATCTGCATTTTTAGCATGAGGTCTATAATTTTTTGAACCCGATCTGTGATCGCTTGGCTCTATCAAGGTTACCTTAATTCCAAAATCCTTAACCTCCAGACTTAAACATTCTGTCATACCTTCTATAGCAAACTTGGAGGCTACATATGCGCTTTGAAATGGAGTTGCCATAAGTCCATTTATGGAGCTAAAATTAATTATACGACCTTCTTTTTGCTCACGCATAATTGGTACTACACTTTGACACATTCTTAAAGTTCCTAAAAAATTTGTTTCAAGCACACCCCTATATTCCTCAATAGTTGTATCCTCAATTGAACCTAAAACCAAGTAAGCTGCACAGTTCACAAGTATATCCAGCTTTCCTTCTCGTTTCATTATAGTTTTTAGCACCTCGTCAACACTATTTTTATCTGTAACATCAAGATAAATTTTATTTTGACCCGATTTATCCTCATTCTTAAAGGATCTTGCTCCTGCATAAACGATGTATCCCATTTTAGATAAATAAGTAGCAACTGCTAAACCTAAACCTGAAGAAGCACCAGTTACTAGAACTACCTTTTTATTATTCAACATTTGTTTTCCCCCTAGGTTACGTTGAGATATATATTATATTTAAAGCCATTCCAAGTTCTAATTTATACTTATTTACTATATCATAAATTTTATTGAAAAGTTTATAGTAATTAAATACATAGGAACTATTTAATCCAACTTATTATATACTCAGTACTATCATTAAGGCTTTTGATTGCAGGCTCACACTTTTCCCATTGACCCTTAATACCATTTTCCTTTAGACTTAAGTCAAGATGGCACATAGCAATTCCAATATCTATTCTCTGCATATCAAAGCCTAATGAGTTAGAGTATCCTTTTGCATGCTGCAAATAAAAGTGAAGATTATCTTTTTCTTTTACTATTCTCCAAGGCTGCTTATTTGAAGCAGATGGAGCTAACCTTAACATCTCTAATGCATGTAAAAAAATTCCTGCTTCATCTGGAGTAAGTTTTTTGTCAAAGCTTCCGTCAAAAAACATTTCTTCCCAAGGCTTTCTATTATTTGAACCTGCCAGCTTCCTCATCATTGTCCCCACTATACCTTCGCTTTTTGCTGGATAACCAATAGGCGTAACAATTGGAAGGAGTTCCTTATCCTTAAGCTCCATTACCTTTGCAAATTCGCCTTTTTTAAAGGTTCCTCCCAGCCAACAGGTGCCAAGCCCTAATGAACTAGCATATAAAATGAACTTTTCTAGTTCATAGCCAAGCTCTTCTAAATTCATTTCTCCCTCATTAACTGCTGCAGCAACAAAGGAAGATGCCCCTTTTATAATTCCATAGGTTCCAATTTTTACATTACTGCTTAATGCTGCATCACTGTCAACAAGCTTAAATCGAACTGTTCCAGTAAATGGCCCCGTTAGTTTCATAAGATACTCTTCTAAATTCTTTTTAATAGCTGGCTCAAGAGTTGTTGGCTCATAGGTTCTTACAGAGACTCTATTTCTAATTATTTTTGTTATATCTTTCATTAAAAACTTCTCCTTAAGGTTTTGTTTCATATAATATCAGTATACTAAAAAATAACAAATAAAAAAGCCTAAATAATAAGTTTTTATCATTTAGACTTTCTTTAATAATTAAGTATTAACTTAAAGCTATAACACTGCTCTTCCAGGAAGTATCATGTTTATAACACCAATAATTAAAGCTGCTATTATGGCACTAAGAATACTTATGCTAAAACCTGGTACAATGTAGCCAGTTATCCAAATAATAGCTGCTGAAACAATAAATCCTGTAATACCTCTTCCAAAAGGTGTTGCATCAAAGCCTGCAATTCTTTCTATTAAATAATCTATTCCACCAATTACAACAGCAGCTATAATAAGCGTCCAGATATTGTTAATAGTAAAGCCTGGTGTTAAAAAAGCTACCACTGCTAAAACTATTGCTGATACTACTATTCTTGCAATCATATGGCCTATTCCAAAACCTCTATCGTCATTGACTCTATTATCTGCCATATAAATCCCTCCTTAATAAAATTATTCTTGGATATAATTATTATTTGATTTAACTATAAGTCTTATGTATAAATTAAAATGTAATTTTTAACTTTTTTAAGTTTATTATTCGTTTAACCTGTTATAAAAATAATTATGTTCATCGTTAATTAAGGAAAAATCTCCTTTTTCCCACCTATCTAGTACTCCAAGAATATAACTGTTGTCAGGGTAATTCATTTGTTTTACTATAGTCCTTACAGCTTCTATCTGTCTTTTTGTTATTAGAAGCTTTCCACCAATATCCTTATCCTCAGATGCAATTCTGCTGTTAGCCATTCTATGCATATAGTCATAAATAATAATTTCATCCTTATAATCTACTGGATTTGTATAGGTTGTTCTGAAAACTGACTTATCCATATTGTCACCAGCATGTTTTACATAATATCTTTCTCCAAGGTTATAGGATATTGCAAATAAAGCTATAAAAGCTGATGTAACACACGCTAAGAGGCTCAGCTTTCTTATTTTTAATTTTTTTAAAAAATTTATTCTAAACATAACTAGCCCTCCTTTTTATTATCCTTAATTCTGCCTAATTACTAGATAAATATTCAATCTCTAACAGAAAATTAATTTGATTTGTTCATTGCTTCAATGCTATAGTTTGAATAACAGAATTAAAACTGCGAGGATTAATTATGAAGTTAAATAAAAAATTTATTTATTAAATCAAACAAGATGCCTAGCTTGTCTGCATACTATTAAATAAAGGATTTATAGCAGGTTACGATCCTAGTGGAAACAAACAAGCTAAACTTACCTTGTTCTATTAATGAAAATGGAGGAACTATATAATGAACATAAAGAAGGTTTTCGGCATCATCCCCATTTGTATTTGTTTAGTTTTCCTTTCAAGCTGCGACAAAATAAAACTTCCAACGGATAACAGCACTGAGCAGAAGTCGCCTAGTAATACTTCCAAGCAACCAACTGATCTAGATGAGAAAAACGACAACATAGACCCAAAGCAAACTTCTAGCTACACAATAAAAGATTATTTCCCCTTTAAAGAAAATACAAAGTATGTCTTTGAAGGTAAGGGTAACGAGTATGCTTTCTACACGGTTTATGTAGATTACATAAAAGGCGATAAAATTCAGCTTAGGAAAAACAATGGCGGTACTGAGGTTGTAAGCGTTATTGAAAACAAAAATGGCCAGCTAAAAACTATTTTTTCAAAGGAAGAAGCTTACTACAGAGAGGACTTTACTTCCAAGCCAAGCGATAAAGAGGACATATTGCTTAAGGAGCCTTTAATTAAAGGAACAAGCTGGACCTTATCTAATGGAACAAAAAGATATATCTCTAATATAAATGTGGATGTGACTACTCCAGCTGGAAACTTTAAAGCAAT
Source organism: uncultured Clostridium sp. (assembly GCA_964568335.1). Lineage (GTDB taxonomy): Bacteria > Bacillota > Clostridia > Clostridiales > Clostridiaceae > Clostridium_AT. The sequence goes on along the minus strand of CAZMQY010000097.1, from coordinate 7,870 downwards.
AGAGGTTACCACAGAAGGAAATGGCTCTAAAACCCTAGATTATTACGGACTTAACGCTGGTTTGATTAAAACTGTGTATAATTCTAATGGGATGGAAGTTACTTCAACACTAAAGGAGTTAAAAAGCAATACGCCTTTATCTCAAACAGTAAAATTTTATTATCCTAGCAGTAATGGTGAAAAGCTTTACTATACTCAAAATAAGCTAAGCTTTAAAACCAACGACATGACAAAGCTAACCTTTGAAAAGTTGTTTAAGGAAGCCCCAAGCAAAACTGTCGGAAGACTTATAGGTCCAAATGTTAAAATCAAAAGCCTTTATCTTAATGGCAATGTAGTTTATGTGGATTTCACAAAGGAATTGGTCACTGAAATGACTGCTGGTTCTGGCTACGAAGCTTTAATTCTACAGGGTATAACTAATACTCTTGGCGGTTACTATAATGTCAGCAAGGTTTATATAACCGTGGAAAATAAACCTTACGAATCAGGACATTTTTTAATGAAAAAAGGCCAAACCTTTACAGTGAACACAAAAGGCAATGTACAACTGAAATAATATAAATTTAAAAAAGAACTGCATATAGATATGCAGCTCTTTTTTAAATTATATATATTATTTATAATGCATTTTCAAAAGCTGCCCAAGTATTGCTGCCAACGATACCGTCTACAACTAAACCCTTATTAACTTGGAAAGCTCTAACTGCTTGTTCAGTTCGAGGACCGAATATTCCATCTACTACTCCTGGATTATAGCCTAGCTTAATCAATGATTCTTGAAGATATCTTACATCGCCGCCAGTGCTGCCTCTTCTAAGAATCGAGTGCGACGAACTTGGTGGACTTTGCAGCGCCCTTTCAATAGCTGCCCAAGTATTGTTTCCAACTATGCCATCTACAACTAAATCTTTATTAGCTTGGAATGCTGTCACATACTCT
>CAZMQY010000097.1:5457-6918 GCA_964568335.1 uncultured Clostridium sp. | reverse complement strand
CTTGTTCAGTTCGAGAACCAAATATACCGTCTACAGGTCCTGTGTTATAACCTAGCTTAATAAGTGACTCTTGAAGGTATCTTACTTCACCACCAGTGCTTCCTCTTCTAAGATGGTGATGTGCTTGCGGCAATGATAGCATATCAGATAATGCTGTAATTCTATATCCTCTGTCTGTAAGGCCTTTTATCATCAGAGGAAGTGCCTGCTGGGTATTAGTCCCACTGCCTACATGCATTAGTACAATAGCGCCGGGTTTTGCATTATCTAAAACCTTTTGAACCATTGTTGCACTTGCGGTACCAGCCCAATCAATAGTGTCAATAGTCCACATTATAGTCCAAGGATATCCTGCTGAACCTGCCGCATTTAAAACTGTCGAGTTATAGCTACCATAGGGCGGTCTAAATAACTTTATTGGATACTTTCCAATAGCTTTATATATGGCACTTTCACATTTTTGTATTTCCGATATTATAGCACTGCTGCTTAGCTGAGTCATCTCAGGGTGGCTATAAGAATGATTGCCGACTTCATGTCCGCTTTGAATTATTAGTTTTACTGAATCAGGATGATTATCAGCACTTTGTCCAGTTAAAAAGAAAGTAGACTTAATACCATTATCACGAAGAATATTCAGTATGGCTTGAGTATTTGCGGAGTCAGATCCATCATCAAAGGTCAGAGCCATAATTTTTTCATTAATAGATATTCTTGATATTACAATTGATTGTCCCATTTTCTAATCCTCCTGTACTTTACGATATTTTCTGTTTTATGAATGCACCTCTTTTACTGTTAATCTTATGTAGAAAGTGCAGAGGATTATAATTGCTATCTATACTACTATAGTATGTCCACTTAATTAAATTGCAACATTAACTGTTAATAATAAAAGGATATCTTATCCTTCTCTTATTATTTCAATATTATCTACTTCCTCTGGTGAGTTAAACATATATATATAATTAAAGCCTTCATTGCTCAGATTGCTTATAGATCTTTTAAGAATCTGCGCATGATTTCTTATAACAATCCCTCCTACCTGCCTATCAGTTCTTTGCTTATCCCGATCTCTGCATATTTTCTCAGAAATATTAAATACAATTGCAGCAGTACGGCAGTTGTTTCTATTTGCAAGCTTAAGCAATTCTCTTCTTGCATACTCCTGAACATTTGTTGCATCTGCAACTGCTAATCTTCCTATAACAAGTCTTTTTTCAATTATAAGATGAAACACATCAAAAGCATGTTCAGAAATAAACTGGTTATTCTCGTCGTCACATACTAAGGCTCTGCAAAAGTCTGAGGATACTATCTCTGTTTTTATAAAGTTTTTTCTAGCAAAGGTAGACTTTCCAGAACCTGAAGAACCAATAAGAATAACTAAGCAAAACTTAGGTATATATATTTTCACCGTTTTTCTCCAATTTTTTAATCAATACCAATTAAAGTTTATTC
>CAZMQY010000097.1:1450-5357 GCA_964568335.1 uncultured Clostridium sp. | reverse complement strand
TAAACAAAAAGGATTATAGCGCAGTATTTGTGCTCTATAATCCCTAAAATTAATCTTCAAATTTTTGATCTGCAGAATTAATGGTATTTTTTTCAGTAAACATGGATGATAATACATTATTAAGCTTATGCTTGGTCTCTTCTGTCATGTGCGTTGCATCCAAAGAGTTTGTTAATGCTGCGTTAGGATCAATGCGTTCATCATATTTAGGCATACATAACCCTCCTTTGTCTTATTCACTAGGCAATCCAACCACACTGAATTCCATGGCTTTACTGTCTGTTAATACTCCTTCAGTTAATTTTGCAGCCTCATTGTTAGCTTTTACACTTTCGCCAAAATTATTGATTTAATTTTCTGTATACTTTAAAATTAAATCATAGATTAATCTTGAAGGAAGGTTAAAGTCTTAAATAGACATTAACGAGAACTCTTAAGTTACCCAGTATTTCCGAGTAAAAGGAGGAATCTTATGCCGCCTAATTAATTTTCACAAAACTACTGTATAAGCTTCTATTCAAGGCCTCCACCTTGCTATTTAAGGAGTGTTTTGTATTTAATGATAGGAGGTCATATAATGAATAGAAAGTTTTATGGATATAAACTAAATATATATTTAATGTACGGTTATTGGTTTTTTCATAATTTAATTTTTGCTTACGTTATCGAAAGACTTTATTGGGCTTCAAGAGGCATGAGCAATCAGCAGGTGATTTATACTGAGATTATTTATGCTGCAGTAGTGCTTATATTGGAGGTTCCCACCGGCTCATTGGCTGATAGGTGGAGTAAAAAGTTGCTCATGATAATAAACTCTTTTCTTGTGGTGCTGGAGTTTCTTTTGCTTATATGGGCCAACAGCTTTTGGCACTTTGCCTTGGCAGTTTCAGTGTCAGGAATCGGGAAGGCTCTAGTAAGCGGAACAAGCAATGCTCTAGTTTATGATTCTCTTAAAATGATAGGTGAGGAACAAAGCTTTGAGAAGGTTTCCGGTAGGATTGGTTTCTTTGACTATACAGCTTCAATGCTAGCTGCCCTTATAGGAAGCTACGTAGCTTATAAGAGCAACTATGTAACAACCTATTGGCTTTCCGTAATAAGTGTAACTATATGCTGTGCAATAACCTTTTTATTAACTGAGCCTTCCTCTGAAAGTGAAAAGGAAGAAACTGAAAGCTATATTAAATGTATAAGAGATGCCTTTAGCTTTTTGAAAGCTCAGCATTCAATAAGGTTTGTGCTACTTTTTGGCATAGTTGTTTCATCGGTGTTTATTTATATAGATGAATTCTGGCAGATATACTTGAATGAAATAAAAATTCCTGTTTTCTTATTTGGCATCATAAGCTCTGCTAGAATGCTTTCTGCAAGCATTTCAGGCATTTACGCCTATAAGCTGAAGAATAAATATTCTTATAAATATATATTTTCATTCCTTATAACAGTTTTTATACTTTCAATTTTAGGTGCCAGCGTTATACGCTCATACTCAGGCTTAGTGCCTTTAATAATTTGCTTTATAGCCTTCGGTGTTGTAGAACCCTTAACCTTAGGATATCTTCACCACAGAACAGAGTCCAGGATTAGAGCTACAGTTGAGTCCTTTCAGTCCCTAGCACTAAGAGCATCCACAATATGCAGCGGACTTTTGTTTGGATATTTCTCAACAAAATATTCTATCTTTATTGGTTTTAGAATTTTGGGGACTATTCTTGCTGTTTATGCTATTTACTATTTCTGCTTTAAAAATAAATATATTTAAAAAATGATGCCCCTTCAGCAAGGGCATCATTCTTATTTATATTTCTTATTCAAATTTAAATTCTCTGTTAACATACTTAGCCAATAACTCTATTGAAGCCTCTGTATCCTTCATATTTACAAAACAGTTTGGTCCATGTACATATCTTGTTGCAACTGAGATTCCAGCTGACCTTACTCCATAGTGAGATCTATTTATGGCGCCTGCATCAGTACCCCCTGCATCTATAATATCACGTTGGTACTTTATATTATTTTCTTCAGCACATTTAATCATTTCTTCAACTAAATATTCATCACAAAGCACTGAACCATCTGAAAGCTTAATTGCGGCTCCTCCTCCTAACGTATTGCTTCCTTCTCCTGAGTTAGGGAAATCATGAGCAACCGTAACATCTAAAGCTATTCCTAAGTCTGGCTTAATTCTTTCTGCGGCAACTGTAGCTCCTCTAAGTCCAACCTCTTCTTGAACAGTGAATACAAAGTACACATCATTATATGGACTTTCCAGCTTCTTTAAAGCTTCAATAGCCATATAACATCCTATTCTATCGTCTAAAGCCTTTGCAACAACGTTACTTTCCTTAAGCTCAAGGTACTCGCCATCATAGCAGGCTACATCTCCAACCTGAACATACTTTAACGCTTCTTCCTTTGACTGAGCTCCGATGTCTATGTACAGCTTCTTAATATCATTCTTTATTTCATCTATTTTAACTGTGCTTGATACTATACCCCTTGTACCATTTCTAAATATAACCCTGTTAAATACTGTCTGAGCAACTGGAATCCCGCCAAGCCCCCTAACCTTTATTAGGCCTTTGTCATCAATTTTCATAACTTGGAAGCCTATCTCGTCCATATGAGCAGCAGCCATTATCTTTACCTTATTTTCTCCTGTTCCCTTTTTTAAAACAATTAAGTTTCCAAGAGCGTCTACAGTTACCTCATCTGCATAAGGCTTAACCTCTTCTTTTATAACCTCCCTGATTTCTCTTTCATAACCGCTTACGCCAAAAGCTTGAGTAAGTTTATTTAGCAACATAACTTGTCCTCCTTTAATTTATAAAATGTTCTATTATTATTTTAATTTTATCATTGATTACATTAAAATTCAAACCATCCATATATTAACTTCATATTTTCTCCCTTGACAATTTAGGTTATAATTCAAATTTACTTATCTCCTTAGACATATCCTTTGTCATATAGCTTAGCTCTACTGCTGTATTTGATACTTCTTCAGAGGATGCATTTAACTCTTCAGTAGAAGCTGAGATTTCCTCTGCAGAAGCCGAGATTTCCTCTGCGATAGCTGAAGCTCCTTCAATTTTATTTATAATCTCATTTTTTCCCTTTTGAACATCTTCTATAGAATCATTAATACCTTCAATCATTGGGATTACTGTATGTATAGAGGTAATAATATCTTTAAAGGACTCTGTAGCAAGCTTTACAATACCCGCTTGCATATTTAATTCATTTTTTACTGCTTCTGACGTAGATACCATATTCGTTGTATCTATGGATATATCATTTATTAATGAGTTAATGTTTGCAGATGAACTTTTGCTTTGCTCAGCAAGCTTTCTAATCTCATCTGCAACTACAGCAAAGCCTCTTCCTGATTCACCAGCTCGTGCAGCTTCAATAGCCGCATTTAACGCTAGCAAATTAGTTTGTTCCGAAATACTATTTATAAGGTTAGTAATTTCATTAATTCTTTTTATATTAGCTTCAAGATTCGTTATTTTCTCATCTAAGCTACTTGAAGAACTTTCTACATTCTTAATTGAATCAACTAAATTCATCATATTGGAATTGCTATCACTAGCCATATTTCCTACTTGATTTGCATTAGTATAAACTTCCTTTATAGAATAGGCAACCTTTTCTATTTGCTCACCAAATTCATTTAATGCTGTTGTTATAGATACTAAATCTTGCGCTTGTACGCTTGTGCCAGATGCTGATTCCTGTATGGCTGCAGAAACATTATCGCAAGCGGCTGCCATTTCTTCTGAAGTTGCTCCTAAATTTCCAGCTCTATTTTCAATATCATTTGATTTTTCTTTAATCTTTTTTGCAATTGAATATCCATACATATCTTCATCATACAGGGCTGATAAAACAATTGAGTCAATAT
>CAZMQY010000097.1:0-1440 GCA_964568335.1 uncultured Clostridium sp. | reverse complement strand
TTTTCTTTAATGTTAGATATCATGCCCTTAATGTCTGCCACCATAATAGCAAGAGCCTTCTTCATAATGCCAAACTCATTTGTTCCCTGAGTATCTATGTCTATAGAAAAATCTCCTTTAGAAACTATATTTAATATATTAATCATTTCCTTAGATGAATCCTTGATTAGTTTAATAATAAATATAGATGCTATGGCAAAGATACCAAGTATTGAAGCAAAAATGATTAAAAGCATTTTAAAGCTAGCAGCATAAGTTTTATTGCTGTTATCTTTAACTTTCTCAGCTTCCTGTAAATTATACTTGCTTAAGTCTAATAATATTTTTTCTATATTTTCACCCAGCTGAGTAAAACTTTTATACTGCTGATCAGTTAAAGCTTCCCCCTTACCTAAAGTAATCTTTGATTCCTTCCAAGTTTCCATATACTTAGCCATATTTGTATTAAATTCACTTATTTGTTTAAGCTCCTCACTTGTGCTAACAGCTTCAAGACTTTTGGCAGTTTCATTTATTCTTTCATAGACTTGTACAATCTTATCGTTTTGATCCTCGCTATATGAAATGATAGCTTTATTAACAATTACCCTTATATTTAAAAAATCTGCCCTTATATCTCCTATTTTAGCAGTTGGAACTAGATTATTTTTATAAACTGAGACTAAATTATTATTAATTTTTCCTGCTGTTAAGACTCCAAATACCTCAATTGCAGCCATTGAAACTACCGCTACAGTTATTATTATTATAATTCCAGTAATTATCTTTATATCTTTCAACTTTTTCAACATACTATCCCCAACCCTTTCTTTTGTGTCACCATTATGAATTGTTGTTATTTGCTTCAGCCACTAAGCACAACTGCTTGTACAAATATTAAAACTATAATATTTTTTAGACAGCTCTTACTTTCCATTTGATTACCCTATACCATCCCACCTTTCATGATGGCTTTCTACAATGCCTTCATGATAATATTATTTGACATGTCTTTTACATATTTTAATGATTAATTTTTCGTTTCTTCCAAACATCCACATCCCCCAATACTGCTCAATATTATTTAGTGCTATATTTTCTTTAGACCCAAGGCTTTGCGAACTTGTTTCTCAACAAGTGTGCCACTATCTGTATACGGATTTTTTAATAATAAATGCGCTTATTTACCAAATTAATTTTACAATTATATTCCTAAATTGTAAATACTTAATATTGTAAAATAATTATTATTTTAAGATTTTAAATCTATTATCCACGCTTCTTCTATGTAGTCCTCAACTATCTTTCTTGATATATTAAACCAACTTCTGCACTCATCAAGAATTACTGAGTCACTAGTTATAACTCTATTCATTTTAGATAGTATAGGATCAGCATTTGGCACTAACTCAACTTCTATAGGAATATCCCAGCTTGCTGCATGTTCTAAAATTTTAGCTC
>CAZMQY010000096.1:0-11789 GCA_964568335.1 uncultured Clostridium sp. | reverse complement strand
TTGGTATTATTGGATTTTGACTATAGCGCCACACTACATCCTTACAATTGCTAGGTTTTTCCTCCCAAGGCATATTAGGTATTGATTGTCCGATTATTTTATACTTTGACATAGCTTTCATCTCCTTAATTGATACTTAGCTTTACTCAGATAATAGTTATGCAAGGTTACTTTTTGCATATCAGTAACCTTAATAATGTAAATTTTAACCTGATTATTACAATAGAATTATAACCTAAAATGTATGTTATTTCAATACACAAAAATAGCAGCCATATGAGTTATAACATATTGCTGCTATTATCTAAATTTCTATTATATGATACTGAAAGGCATTAACCACCTTTGTATTTTTATACTCATTATATCTTGGCATCATGCCATAATTCAAATGTACATGGCCATGAAAGAAATATTTTGGAGAGTATTTGTCCATTAAATCATTAAAGCAACTGAAGCCTACATGGCATGGATCTAATGCATCACCTATGCCAAAAGCAGGAGCATGGGTAACCAGTATATCAAAACCCTTGTTAAGCCAAAGCTTAGTTTTTAACTTAAAAATTCGTTTTCTCATTTCTTGTTCCGTATACTGATACTCTGCATAGCTGTACCTGTGGCTGCCTCCAAGTCCCAAAATTCTTAGTCCCTTAAACTTAACAAGCTTTCCATCTATGTCTTCGCAGCCCTCCGGAGGATTTATTTTATATTTAGTATCATGATTTCCAGGCACATAAAATAAAGGTGCTTTTATCATAGTTACTAAAAAAGATAGGTATGAAGCCTTTAAATCTCCACAGGAAATTATAAGCTCAATATCCTTAAATTTCTCAGGCTGAAAAAAATCCCATATGTATGAGCTTTCTTCATCTGACACCAAAAGTATTTTCACAGTAAAACCTGCCTTCTCCCTTTGTTGTAATTTTATTTTTTTAATTTATACAGGGTATAGTCTGCTGTTATTATCCAAATTATATCTCCAAATAAAACTGCAGGAAGTATAATCACCCCTACGCCTTTTGCTAGAAGCTCAACTATAACTACAAAGGCTGAAGCCAATATAAGCAATATACCCAGCCTATTTGAATTTTTATTATCTAAAAATAATACAGCTATAAACAGTAGTATCGTATTGATTATCAAATAAACTCCATAAACTAAAAGTTCACTATTAAATCTCATTATGTACCCAAGGTTTCCATACATCTCAATGCTCATTGGAAGCTTAATTATTGCTGCTATATATGCTGCAAGAAGAATGACAGATACTATTATGCAGTAGTTAAATTTTATAATATCATTTCTTGCACATATATATAAGGAAATCATAGCCAGCACAGGAAGACACACTAAGTTCAAAAACATAAGAGGTTTTAATAAATAAAGATTTTTGATATTTCCTGTAATTAGAAAAATAATCAAAGCTATATACCTAAAACTAATAGTTATAAGCGCTAAAAGACTTAAAACTCTTATTTTATTGGGAGCAAATTTGAAGCTTAAGTTTACACCAAAATATATCAATAAAAACATAAGTAATAATAAGGTTAAGTAAAGAAAATAAATGCCCATAACCACTCCACCTAAATTGCTTTTACTTATATTTATTATATTTAACTATGTTTTATTCTAGTTTTAAACTTAATTACCCTTAAAGCCTAAAATTTTAAGCCCACCTTTAATACATTCTATGACAAGCGGAAAGTCAGGACCCCTTTCACCATCTATATCAGTAACCAAGTCTTCATGGCATTCAACATATACCTTGTCGGTTTTAAAATAGATTAGGTTATGAGCGTCTTCTAAGTGCTCCCCTCTAAGCATTTTTATAAGCAGAGCCACCATGTCCTTAATGGTACCGGCCTTTATTATAATAACATCAAGGTAGCCATCATCTACTTCTGCCTTATATGCAAATTTTAGATTTCCTGCAGTTTGGCCATTAAATACAAGCATTAGATACATTTCTCCAGAGTAGTCAATTTCTCTTGAAGAAACTTTTATCTTAAGCTTTTTAAAGTTTGGCAATTGCTCTATTCCTTTTACATAATAAGCCAGCTTTCCCATAGTATTTTTTAAAGTAACACTGGTCTTTTGAGATATATCTGTAAATAGCCCTGTACTAGCAACATTGACAAAATATTTATCATTTATTCTACCTATATCCACCGTTCTTACACTGCTGTTTAAAATCTGCTCGCAGGCTAAATCCACATCTTGTGGTATTCCTAGAAACTTTGCAAAATCATTAGCCGTTCCGGTTGGAAGCACAGCAATAGGAAGATTTATGCCAAGCATTTTCATATGATTTACTACATTGTCTACGGTTCCATCTCCACCTGCTATTAGAATATACTTATATGTATCATCAATATCTTCAAAGGCTTTTGATAACTCATATTCAAAACTTATTCTATAAGGTACAATCAGATAACCATATTTTTGATGAACCGCTATAACTTTATCTATATCGGTTATAATAGTATTCTCTCCAGAGAAAGGATTATAAATAAATTTAACCTTATTCATTCCCAAATCACCCACTAAACTAGTTTTTATAAAATATATTTTTTAAAATCTAAAAACTTTATTGCTATGTTCTCAGATTATTCCTTTTCATTATAGTATTAATAAAGAAAATCCACAAGATAACCTTGCGATTTCCTGCGGATTTTACAAATTATTCAAATCACATAGAAGGAGTAGCTGGTTCCGATATGTTGCTTAAAGCTTCGCCAGCATTATCTTGTAATATTGATTCAACAGCTAAATCACCAAGGGATACTATACCGACAAGATTATTATTTTCAACTACAGGAAGTCTTCTAACTTGTCTTTCACTCATTATTCTTACTGCATCATGAACATCTGTTTCTGAGTTTACTATTACAGGGTTTGAACTCATAACTTCTCTAACTGTTTGGTTTTTGACATTCTCCCCTTCAGCAACAGATCTTAAGGCAATGTCTCTGTCTGTTACAACGCCAATAACTGTCTCACCCTTACATACAGGAACTGAGCCTACGTTATACTGCTTCATAAGCTGAGCTGCACGTTCTACTGAGTCATCTGGATTTAATGTAGCAACATCCTTAGTCATTATTTCCTTAACCTTCATAGGTTCTCCCTCCTCTAAAAATAAAGGATTTTTTATTTCATTATATTTTTAGCCTAGAAAACAAATTTTATTATATGAAGTTATTTCAAAAATAGTATATAAAAGCATTTATACCCTTTCTTTCTTTTTTGACCAGTAGGATTTATACATAAAAGCCCCACTAACTGCTATTGCTACAACTAAAAGTATTGGCATTAATATTTTTTTGGAAAATGGATGTCTCATGCTTAATCCTAAATAAGAATATGCCATCATTTCTGGAGCAAGTCCTATGAGTGTGCCTAATATAAAGTCACTATATTTCATCTTAGTAAGCCCTGCAGCATAACTCAAAGGGTCGATAGGAAACAATGTAGAAAGTCTCATAAGCAGCATTATTTTAAAACCATATACCTCTATGTTGTCATCCAGCTTCATTAGCTTTCCTCTTGTAATTTTAGCTACAAAGGATTTTCCGAGAAGTTTAGATAAATAAAACGCTAATGTGGCTGAGAAAAAAACTCCTACCATAGATAATAAAAAGCCTTCTACAGGACCAAATATATTTCCTGCTAGCGCTGTAAGCAGCACTGCAGAGAAAACTACAACAATAGGTTTTAATGAGTATATTAAAAGGAATACCAAAAAGGCCCATGGACCAAAGCTTAATATGTACTTTCTTAGATTTCTAATATTTATATGTCTAAAAATATTCTGGAATTTAAATAGGAGATAAATAAAAAAAATTGAAATACATAATATAAGAATAGCTTTGATTAAATTTATCATTTTATCCTTCATAATTTGCTCCTTAAGGTTTATATAGTATATAATAACATCTATATGAGAATTCTACTATAAAATGTTTTAGTGAATTAAAATATTATTTTACTATTAAACATTGTCTAAAAGTATGATATAATGTATTATACTTATTTGTATCCGATATAATATTGGAAATGCAATCCAAGTATATATCGCACTTATAGTATTTTTTTGTACTTATTTGTTTATAATTTTTTTAGGAGTGATTTTAATGGCAAAGATGAGTGCAGTCCCTAATATGTTTACTTTTGCTAACTTGGCTTGTGGCGTATTATCGCTGCTTATGACCTTTAACGCAGATTATAAATGGGCTTCCCTCTTTATAATTATAGCAGGCTTAATAGACAGATATGATGGCAGGGTGGCTAGGTTCTTAAATGTATCCAGTGATATTGGAAAGGAACTGGATTCTCTTGCTGATTTAGTTTCCTTCGGAGTGGCACCTTCCATTCTTATTTTCCACTTATACAGCTATATGAACTTAGGCCTTATTGGCTATGTATTAGTTTTGATATTTCCAATAGCTGGTGCATACAGACTAGCAAGATATAATGCTACACCTTTTAATAATGTGTTTATGGGAATTCCTATAACCATTGCAGGCTCTTTCCTGGCATTATATTCTTTAATAACTGTAGAATTTAACACGAATCCAGCTTTATCAATTATATTTGTGGTTTTATTATCATATTTAATGATAAGCAAGATTCAATTCAAAAAGGTGTGATTTTTTCACACCTTTAATTTTTACTATTTTCACCACGAAACTTTAACTCTTCGTCAATTTCCGTTTGAATATGATGCGAAGCCATCTTTCCTTTTACAAGCTCTGATTTTAATGAGCAGTAATCTAAATAATTATGAGAGGCTCCTTCAAGTGCCTCTATTATATTATCAATTATCTCACCTAATTCATTAGCTCTTTTCAATCCAGCCTTCACGTCTTTTCTTCTAGACAATGCAATTTTATTAAGCTCATCTGCCCCGCCTATTAAAAGCCTATAGGAGTTAACTAATTTATTTAATAAATCAGCTAAATTATTTATATCAACATAGTATGTTTCTATCAGTTTTCTCCCGCTCAATTAACCACCTTAACGATATTGCTACCATAACTATTTATATTATAGGTCCAGTTGTTTTATTACTGCTCTTTAAGGGCAGTTAATAACTTTTGTTTTTTTATAAGAGGCCCACTGCTTATCTTTACTAATTAATATAATTTAAATCAGGCAATGTAATAATAACTTAAAGTTATCATTATATATATTGCTATAAGTATAGCTCCTTCCAGCCAATAGGTTTTTCCATCCTGAAATACAAAATAAGACATACCTACTGCTATTAGGCTAATTATTATTTGAAAATTAGTGAAGATAAGTGTCATTGGTGTTATTGTAAAATATGCAACAACTATTAATATTGGTGTAACAAATAATGCTATCTGAATACTGGAACCTATGGCAATCTCAAGACTTAGATTTATTTTATCCTTTAGCGCACTCATAATAGCAGATATATTTTCCCCTACATTTCCAAGAATAGGAATTAATATTATTCCTAAAAATTCTTGCGGTACATTATACATCTCCACTATGCTTCTTATATTGAAAATAAGCCTTTCACTTAAAATATTAAGTAGAATGGAGCTTAATATTAATCCTATAACTATTATTCTAGTTCTACCCGGCTTCTTAATATCCTCTTTATCTTTACTTTCACTTATTACAAATAGGTTTCCATGAGTATAAAGCGAAAAAATAAGCCCTAGTAGATAAACTGCTATAAGAACAATAGCTACCTTCACGCTAATTGAAACCATGGTTGACTTTGAAACAATAGCATATTTGTTTAATGAAGCCATAACAACTATTGCAGACATAGCTAGAAGCAGCATATTAAAATTTGTTCTTGCGACAAGCTTATTAAATTTTTGACTCTTATATTTGATGCCGCCGAAAAATATAGATATTCCTAAAACCAGAAGCATGTTGCTCATTATAGAACCTACTAGTGCTGACTTAACCATAGGAATCATTCCATATTTTATGGACCATATCCCCATCATCAGTTCAGGCAAATTACCTATAGTAGCTGCAATTAATCCACCTTTTTTATCTCCAATATATTCTGAAATATCTGAAGTGAAGTCTCCTAACATAATTGCTAATGGAATTACAGCTAATGAATAAATAACAGTATTTAAAATGCTTGATTGAGTTTTAATAAAAGCTAGTATTAAAGACAGCGCAGCAAAAATATATATTTTTTTCATATTCCTTACACCTAATACATCTTAATCTCCATATTAATCTATTCAAATTTCTTTAAGAGGGTTAATAATTTTATTATAAATACTAATTTAAATTTACTAGCAAAATTCTTTTTAAAAGCATAAAAATCGCATCTATCTATGGAATTTATATAATTTCATAGATAGATGCGATTAAATAATAAATGTAAAATTACCTCTTATTCTCCGAGTATTCTCTTTCTTAATTCTATGCCTGTTGGCGTGTCTGCAAGTCCTCCTAAAGCTGTTTCTCTTAGTTCACAGGGCATTTGCTTGCCTACTTTGTACATAGCTATGACAACATCATCGAAGGGAATTATACTTTTAACTCCTCCCATTACCATATCTGCAATAGTAAGAGCACTTACAGCTCCAGAGGCATTTCTTTTAGCGCAAGGTGCTTCAACAAGCCCGGCTATAGGGTCACACACAAGACCTAAAATATTTTTTATAACAATTGCTGCTGCATGGAACGCCATTTCAGGAGTTCCGCCCATCATCTCAACAATGGCCGCTGAAGCCATGGCAGAAGCTGAACCAACCTCAGCCTGGCAGCCTCCTTCAGCGCCAGAAATAGTAGCATTTTTAGCAATTATTATTCCAATACCAGCTGCAGTGAACAACGCCTTTACTAAATCATCATCGTTTTTTCCAAGCTTTTCTCCAGCGGTTATTAAAGTAGCTGGCAGCACCCCGCAGGAACCAGCAGTAGGAGTGGCTACAATCCTACCCATTGCAGCATTTACCTCTGAACAGGAAATGGCCCTTGCCATAGCCTTAACCATAAATTCTCCAGTTAAGGTATTTCCCTTATCTAAATATTGTTGAAGCCTGAAGGCATCTCCACCTATAAGCCCGCTCACCGAAGTAACCTTGTGTCTTAGACCATACTCTGCAGCCTCTTTCATTATAGTTAAGTTTTTCTTCATCTTGTTTAAGATGGTTTCTCTATCTAAGCCGCTTTCCTTTTCTTCATATCTTAAAGTGTACTCCCAAATAGGAATACTTTCTTTACAACAACCCTGTATAAGCTCTGTTCCATTATTCGGAAACATAAATTTTCCTCCTTTTAGTGGTCAGTACTGAGTAGTTTTAATCTACTCACTCCAACTCGCAAACTATTGGTTAAAGCACTTAATTGTTTTAAAATTATTCTATGCCTCTGATATTGGACTAATAACCCTTATGCTGTTGATATGCTCTATTTTGGATATTGCATCAACAATTACTTCTGAGACCGTATTATCTGTTTCAAAAATCATTGTAGCCATTTCACCCTTGCTGCTTCTATAAACCTTCATAAAAGCTATATTAATATCTTCTCTAGACATCAAAGCTGTTACCCTGGACACCATCCCAGGTACATCCACATGCTTAATTATTAACGTAGGGTATGCTCCTGTAAATTCCAAAGGCTCTCCATCTATCTCAGTAATTAATATATTGCCCCCACCAATAGAAGAACCAACTATCTCAGCAAAGCTTCCATCTTCTTTAGCAATGATAAATTTCACAGTGTTTGGATGCACATCTCCAAGGTCAGCTTCTAAAAATTTAAACTCTAACCCCTGCTCCTCTGCAATTTTCAGAGAATCTCTAAGTCTGTCATCCCATGGATCCATTCCTAATATTCCAGCAACTAAAGCTCTATCTGTCCCATGGCCCCTATAAGTTTTAGCAAAAGAACCATGAAGTAAAAACCTTACACTCTTTATTTTTCCACCTGCAATAAGCTTAGCAACCTTGCCAAGTCTTGCTGCACCTGCAGTATGAGAGCTGGAAGGTCCAATCATAGCAGGTCCTATTATGTCAAATGCACTGTATTTTCTCATCTATATACACCACCTGTTTATCTTAATGTAGAAATTAGCAGCTTAAAATCTATAAATATCTTATCTAATGTATAATTTACATGAAAATTGTCAAATTTGCAAAGGTAATTTACTAGCAAAAAAGAAGCCTGAGTGTTATTTAATTATAACCCTCAGACTAAAATATTTAATACTTATAGAATACGCTTCCTCCAACAAATTCTCGCAAAATAGAGTTTTCAGGAACAACCTTCATATCTACTTCTTTAAAAAAATTTAAAAAGCTTTTAAGTCTTAAGGCCTCGTAGTAAACCGGACTCTCAGGTGTAATCTTTTTAAGCTCCTCCAAGGCATATTTTTTAAGCACGCAAAGCTCATATACAAGGGTGGAGTTAAACATTACATCCGCTTCTTCCTGATATACGAATATATTTTTTTCTTCTCCCCTTCTTATAGAAGGCCACATCTTCAAAGTCTGTTCGCTGCCATAGCCTCTTGATAAAAAATCTCTAACTATTCTTCTTATTATTCTCACATCCGTAGTTGCAATCCTGTTGTGATTATCTAAGTTTAATTGAGTCAGAGCACTTATATATATCTTAAATTTATTTTCTTTTGCTATACTTGATGTAAGCATTTCATTAAGTCCATGTATTCCTTCTACTATCAATATTCCATTCTCGGGAAGCTTTATTCTTTCACCATTCCACTCTCGCTGTCCTTTTTTAAAGTTAAAGGTAGGTATTTCAACCTCTTCTCCCCTAAGCAAGGCTTCCAAGTGCTCGTTAAAAAGCTCTAAGTCTAAAGCATATATAGATTCAAAGTCATATTCTCCATATTCATCCTTAGGAGTTTTTTCTCTGTCAACAAAATAATCATCCAACCCGATTGGTATGGGAAGATACCCGTTAACTCGCAGCTGAACAGCAAGCCTTCTTGCAAAGGTTGTTTTTCCTGAAGAGGAAGGTCCAGCTATAAGTACAAGCTTAGTATCCTTTCTTTCATATATCATGTCAGCTATATAGGCTATCTTTTTTTCGTGAAGCCCCTCTGCTACATGAATTATATTTAATATATCCCCATTATTCACCTTGGAATTTAAGGAACCTACGTCACCAACTTCAAGGATATTTCCCCACTGCTCTGTTTCATAAAATATTTTAGCAAGCTTCTTATATTCAAGAAACTTTGGTATAACGGTAGGATTTGCTTCTGTTGGATATCTTAAAATAAAGCCAGGCTCATAGCACATAAGATCGAAATATTTTAATACGCCTGTAGAATAAGCCATGGAGCCATAGAAGTAATCATATCTCCCATCCAGCTCATAAAGCTTTACTTTATCCGCTGAAACACTGTTTAAAAGCTTAAGCTTATCCTGCATATTATAGTGTGTAAAAATTTTAATGGCTTCCTCCTTTGTAACCTCAAGCTTTCTTATAGGTAAATCTTTATTTATGATTTCCTGCATTTTGAATTTTATATGTCCCACATCTTCACAAGTGAGAGGAGAATTTTTATGAATTTCACCAAATAGTCCTTGGCTTAAAGAATGCTCAATTGTAATTTGAGCCTCCGGATAAAGCTCCAGCACAGCCTTGATAAGAACAAATTGAAGGGTTCTTATATAGGTTCTCATACCAAGATTTTCACTTATATCAATTATATTAAAGCTTCCTTCATTTTCTAAAGTCCTTGTAAATTCATAGTATTTTTCATTTACCTTAGCTAATACTATAGGTAGAGTCTGCTCAGTATAGTTCTCCTTAAATATTTCATATAATATCTTTCCTCTTTCAACTTCAATAGTATTTCCATTGCTTAAGCTTAAGCTTAATTTATCCATTCTGCTGCCCCCTCTCAAATATATGGTGTCTTTTTTTAGAAATTAATATTATTATAATCCACTTTAAGAAAAAATGTCCTTATTCTACTTATAATTTCTAGTTTATTAACAAAAAATATACCTGCGTATTAGCTAGTTTTAATTAAAAAGTTAAAAGGAAGTGATTTTTTATGTTTATAGTTATGATAAGAACAATTATTTTATATTTTACAGTAGTAATAACTATGAGGATAATGGGAAAAAGACAAATAGGGCAAATGCAGCCTTTTGAGCTAGTTATTGCCATAATGATTTCAGAATTAGCCGCTCTGCCTATGCAGGACACAAGAATCCCTTTGGTACATGGAATTATTCCTATTATTACTCTTCTTTTCCTCCAAATAATTGTAACCATGGCTGAATTAAAAAGCGAATCAGCAAGAACTGTGTTTAGTGGAAAACCCAGCTTAATAATAAAAGATGGCAAGATTGACATAAAACAGCTAAAGTACAATAGATTTAATATGAATGATTTATTCGAAGAATTAAGACTTCAAGGCTATTATAATATTGAAGATATTGAGTACGCCATCTTAGAAACCAGCGGTCAGCTTTCCGTAATCCCCAAAACTGAATTAGAGCCTGCTACAAAACAAGATATGAATATTAAGACCACCCAAGACAAACTTCCTATAACACTGATTCTTGATGGAAAAGTTAACCGTCATAATTTAAAAATTATTGAGAAAAATAATTCTTGGCTTAACAGCCAGCTTAAGAAAAATAATATTTCTTCACCAGATAAAGTTTTTGTAGCTTTAATGGACTCTAAAGGAAAATTCTTTTATCAACTGAAGGAAGGAGGTATAAACGGAAAATGAGGAATGTCCTAATAGCTGTTATCGCCTTTATAACTATGCTTACGCTTATGTTCTTTTCAATAAGCTACCTTAACAAGGTATCCTCTAACCTTCAAAAATTAAATGACAGCCTTGAAGAATATATAACAAATGAGAACTGGGACAAAGCCTATAAATTATCTATACAATACACTGAAAAATGGGAAAAATACTCTAAAATTATAAAAGTGTTTGTCAACCATCAAGAACTAGATAATGTAGAGATGGAACTTTGGAAGCTTCCTCAATACGTTAAGCAACAAACTAAGGATGAGTCCCTGGCAACTATTCATGTGCTAAAATTTTTTATAGGTCATATATCTAAACTTGAAAAAGTGAACTTTCAGAATATTTTTTAATACTAAATATATAAATAGTGTATGCTAAATAAGTATTATGCGTCACATTATTAAGTAGAAAGACCTTGTTAAAACTAGGTAATATATTTTATAATTTAACTATGGAAAATCTATCTTTATTGGATTATAATAAAGATAGATAAAATAAGACCCGCTGGGACAACAAAAGTCCCTACCATATAATGAAAGGTGGAATTTTTAATGGCTTTAGTAACTACTAAGGAAATGTTCAAAAAGGCTTTAGAAGGTGGCTATGCAATAGGTGCATTTAACATCAATGATATGGAAATAATTCAAGGTGTTGTTAATGGTGCAAAGGCACAAAACTCACCAGTTATACTTCAAGTTTCTTCAGGAGCTTTAAAATATGCTGGTGCTAAATACCTAAAGCATATGGTTGATGCCGCTATAGAGGAAACAGGGATAGATGTAGCTCTTCACTTAGACCACGGTGCAAGCCTTGAAGCTTGTAAAGAAGCTATTGCAGCTGGCTTTACTTCAGTAATGTTCGATGGTTCACACTATGACTACGAGGAAAATGTTAGACTCACTAAGGAAGTTGTTGAATATGCTCATGCAAGAGGCGTTGTTGTTGAAGCTGAGCTTGGACAATTAGCAGGAATCGAAGATGACGTTAACGTTGAAAAAACTGTATACACTGATCCTGCTCAAGCTGAAGA
>CAZMQY010000095.1:0-11790 GCA_964568335.1 uncultured Clostridium sp. | reverse complement strand
CTCTTGGTCAGGGAGGTCAGAATACTATAACAGGTGAGTTTGAAAAAATAGGAGCAGCAACTATAAATCTTTCTGTTGATAATACAAAAGCAGAACCTAGTGATTATATAACACTAAAGGACATAGAGCAAATAAAAGCTAAGGTAGATACAATAAAATATATAACTCCAGCGGTATCAAAAAATGGGGTTGCAATTTCTGAAACTAAAAACAAAAGAGCAAGCATAACTGGTGGTAATGCTGATTTGTTTGCAGCTCAAAATTCAGAGTTTCTTTATGGAAGGGGCTTTAATGAAAGAGAGTATTTAGAAGGCAAACCGGTTATAGTTATAGATGAAGTTAATGCAAGAGCCTTATTTGGCTATACAGATGTAGTTGGCAAGAGTATAAAGCTTGGAAGCAGAAAGTCACCTGTTAAGGCTACTATTATAGGTGTTACAAAGCTTGACTTAGGCGGATTTGCCTTTGATACTAGCCAAATGCCTGCAATAATTTATACCTCAGCAACTTTTTTGCAAACTATGTATCCTACTGATTTTACTATTGATAGACTTACTCTAGTTGCAGTAAGCAAAGATGCTGGTGAAGCAGCAGGAAATGGTGCTAAAAATATACTAGAAAGCAGACATAATAGTAGAGGTAGGGATAAGTATAAGGTTGAGAATGCACTTAAGCAGCTTGATCAAGTAAATAAAGTGCTTGGAATATTTACAGCCTTTATAGGGGCAGTAGCGGCCATCTCTCTTTTAGTTGGCGGCATAGGTGTTATGAATATAATGTTAGTGTCTGTAACTGAAAGAACAAGAGAAATTGGAATTAGAAAAGCCATAGGGGCTACTACCAATGCCATACTTCTTCAATTTTTGACTGAATCAGTTATTATATCATTAATTGGAGGCGTAATTGGAATGATATTTGGCATATCAGGAGCCTACGCAATAGGAAGCTTTGCCAATATCACACCTTCGCTTTCAGCAGGGGCTGTAGCTGGAGCAATTTTATTCTCTTCAGCAGTAGGAATATTCTTTGGAATTTACCCTGCTAAAAAAGCAGCTAATTTAGACCCTATTGATGCATTAAGATATGAATAAGATTTTAGTCCGTAACCTAGGTTATGGACTAAAATATTTTTTTTGTGCTATAATTAACTAAAAACTTTGGAAAAGGAGGCATTGTTATGAGTAAATGTGACAGCTGCGCAAGCAAAGGGAAATGCGGCAACAAGGAAAGCACTTGTTCGGTATTAGTGCCAAGCTATGGCAGTGTTAAAAATATAATTGGAGTAATGAGCGGAAAGGGCGGAGTAGGTAAGTCCACTGTAACAGGAATACTTGCTACAAAGCTTAGAAGCCTAGGTTATAAGGTTGGAGTTTTAGATGGAGATATAACGGGACCATCAATACCAAGGTTCTTTGGAATTAACGAGAAAAGAGCCGAGGTACTTCCTGGGAAGTCTCAGGAGGAAGCAAAGTTTATACCAGTAGAAACTAAAACAGGAATAAAGGTTATATCTCTAAATCTTTTAACTGAAGAAGAGGAGCAGCCGGTTATTTGGAGAGGTCCTATACTTACAGGTGTAATGACTCAAATGTATAGGGACACAGACTGGGGAGAATTAGATTATCTTCTTATAGACATGCCTCCAGGCACAGGAGACTTAACCCTTACTGTTATGCAAAATATTCCTTTAAGCGGAATTGTTATTGCAGCAACACCTCAAGATATGGTAACCATGATAGTTAAAAAGGTAGTTATCATGGCTCAAAAGATGAATATTAAGGTGTATGGAGTAGTAGAAAACATGTCCTACATTAAGTGCAGCTGCTGCGGTGAAAGGCAAAGGGTATTCAGCAAGAAATCTGCTGCTGAGCAGGCTGAAAGCTTAGGAGTTCCTTTAATAGCTGAACTGCCTATAAATTTAGATTTAGTTGAGAAAATGGAAAACGGTGACGTTGAAGACTTTATAAACAGATCATCGGAATATGATGATTTGTTAGGCATCTTTATGAGATTAATATAGATACAATAATACTAATAAGCAGAAGGGAAAATACATCCTACTTCTGCTTTTATTTATTTAACAACAAGCTTTCTTCTTTGAAATTATGGATAATATAGGATAGAATAGAATATATAAATAGAAGTGCGATAATTAGTAGTAGAATATAGGGGAGTGTTAAAGTGGACAATAACTTATTAATTTATGGAGGACTAGCTTTATTAGCAGTAATTATTGTAGTCTCACTTGTCAAAAAGGCTTTTAAGCTTGTTTTATTTATTGCAACTATTATAGTTCTCATATCTCTTTATAATATATTTGTTAAAGGCGTTTCTCCAATTGATGAATTTAATGCCTACAAGACTAATATACAATACGGCAAGGATATTGCTGAATATACTGTTAAGATAAAAGCCTCTACAGATAAGATTAAAAATATTATTGAGAGTAAAAAGCTGGATGATACTTCAATGAATACATTAAAGACAGAAAATGCAAATCTCCTAAAGTATCAGAAGGAAGTCAAGGAATTAAAGCACAGCCCTAAGCTCAATCTGTTTCATGAAAAGTATTGTGGGTATTTGGATTCAATTATAGCTACTACAGATGCTGCAGCAAAGCTGGCTACAGGAGGAAATAAGACTTTTCAGGGAGCTGAGGACATGCTTAATAAGATAAAGACAGGAATAGATAACTTAACAGGACTAAAGCTGGGAATTAATAAATAGTCTATTGATATTAAGGGTTAGTATTGTTTCTCAAATTTTTGTAATAATTAGCCTCTTTTAGGAAAGACTAAAAATGTTAATGTTACTATACATAAATTTGTTAAGATTTTTAAGGAGGTTTTTTAAATGAAAGCATATGTTGATAAGGATGCATGTATATCCTGTGGATTATGTCCATCCTTATGTCCTGAGGTTTTTGAGATGGAGGATGACGGAAAAGCTGGAGTTATTACTGATGAGGTTCCAGAAGGCGCTGTAGACACTTGCAATGAGGCAGAACAATCTTGTCCAGTTAATGCTATTTCAGTTTCGTAATAAAAAAAGCAATATATACACATGAAAAAATGTAAACCGCTGAAGAAAATTTATATAAATATTCTTCAGCGGTTTTAATAAATTTTTTTAGGCTGTGTCTTTTTATTTATGCATTTATTTTTGGCTTAATAGCTGTTGTATAAAGCTGTTTAATAGGCAGAACTGCTAAAATCAATATGCAAAGCACTGCTTCAGGTCCTATATAGCTTAAGTTATATAAGAATGAATAAGCTGCAGCTGACTGACCAGGCTCTGCATAGCTTCCGTAGAATATGATGCCTGAGATAAAGTGGAACAGGAATCTGGCAGCTATGGCTAATACAACGCCAAACAGCATTTGAAGCTTACTTTTATCCTTGAAAAATCCCGCAATACCAAGAGCAGCAAAAGCAAGCGGATAGTCAAACAGCACTTGAACGGGATGCAGTATATAAGGCCCAAGAATGAAATCTAAAAGACCGAATAAAAGTCCTGTTAATAGTCCTATCTCTGAACCATAGAAAAGTGCTATTAAAAGAATTGGTACCATGCTTCCTAAGGTTGCACTTCCGCCGTTTGGAAGCTGGAAGAACTTTATCATTTTTAAAACTGTACCTAAAGCTAAAGCAACACCTACATTTGTTATAATGTTAGTAGTCAGCTTTACCTTTCTTACCTTAGCGATAACAAAGGCTAAAATAATTAGACCTATTACAGCAAAAATAGCTGAAGGATGCTTTGGAGCTTCTGCAAAGCCCTCGCTGATTGCTTTAAGGTCAATGCCCTTAAATGATAGAGAAAAATTATTCATGTTAATACCTCCTATATCATATGTGCTACGAGGTACATATAAAAAAACCGTATCCAGTTATGGAATACGGTTTTATATCATACTAAAATCGCTTTCCTACGCTGGTATTATCCAGATCAGGTATAAGGGTTAGTGAGATAAGCTCACCTCTCAGCCTAAAGGCACCCCTAGCACATATTGCTTTATAAGCATATTATAGTATGATTGATAATTATTTGCAATGTATTTTGAAAAGCTTTATAAAATTAATGAATTTGATTTGTGGTTTAGCATTTGCATGGAGCTTACATGCACACTTACAGTTGAGCCTGCTTTTACATTAGAAGGCAAGTGAGCTAAGCCAACACAAATATTGCTGCCATCCTGTAGTGATAAATATGCCTCTGCATCATATACATCGATAACTACTGCTTGCATTAGAGTTCCTTCCTATTCTTTATAGTTTTATCTATTTCAGGAACTGTGGTTAAATTCTTTTGTGTAAAATCGATACCTTCTCCAACAGGACCCTTTCGCTTGCTTGCCATAGGAATTTTTCCCACAATACCTTTGCCGCTTTTTCCAGTACCCACATAAATCAACTCCTTTTTGATATTACATTATGTATTTTTTAACCTTTTTACTTTTATTATTCAACTAATGAGCAAAATAAAAAAGTATACATAGTTTGCACTAAAGCAAGCTATATATACTAATTTCTAAAACAAGTCGCTATATATTATTTTAAATACCTCTAAAGCCTCTTCAATTTTTTTCTTCAAAAGCTTTTTTTTGTTATCAAATTCTTTTTGTCCCAGGTCAGTTAAAGTATAAATTTTTTGTATCTTCTTTTTGGGATCATCCCACTGACCAATAATTAGATCTTGTTTTTCAAATTTTTTTAGTAAAGGATAAATGCCGCCCGTACTAGGAATCCAAAGACCATTAGTTCTTTCCCCGATTTTATGAGATATATCATTACCGTTAGTTGGTCCTAAGCTAAGAACATAAAGTACATACAATGGAAGAAGACCCTTAGTAAAAACCTGGCCAACAGCTTCCTTTTCCTTTTGTACCTTTTTTAGCTCTGCCAGCTTTCGTTTATACTCTTCGTAAAGGCGTTTTTCTTCTGCCTTTATATCACCATTTAAAAATTCTAATTCGTCCATTATAGATTTAGCCTTCCTTTACTACAATTATCCCTAAAAGTCCAGGACCTGTATGAACACCAAGAGCAGGACTTATATCCGAAAAGTGCAAAGAGGTAACATTCTTCATATTAATGAAAGATTCGTAAAGTTTTCTACCTTCCTCCATAGCTCCACCCTGTAGTATAAATAACTTGGCTTTAGCAGTGGCCAACACTTCCTTTGCAGTATCCGCAAGCCTGCTTATGGACTGCTTTCGTCCTCTAACCTTTGCATAAGTAAAGTACTTTCCTTCATCATCTACTGAAATAATAGGTTTTAGATTTAAAAGCTCCCCAATAGTTCCAGCAACCTTTCCTATTCTCCCGCCTTTTTTAAGATACTCAAGTGTTTCAAGTACGTAGTAAACAGAAATTCTCTCCTTTATAGAAGGAAGGGTGTTAACGATTTCTTCAAAAGCTTTTCCTTCAGCTATAAGATTGCCGCACTCAACTACCAATGCACCAAGTCCTGCTGAGAGAGTCTTAGAATCGAAGATGCAGCTAATTAAATTTGGATGATTTTCACTAACAAGCTTCACTGTATTAAAAGTACCTGATAGACCGGAAGAAATTGTTATAGCTATAACATGAGTATAACCTTCATGTTCAACAGCTGAAAAAGCATCGTCTATATCCTGCATGGAAGGCATGGAGGTAGTAGGAATTTCTTTTGTTAGGTTATCATAGACCTCTTGAGGTTCAATGTTAACTCTATCTATATACTCTCTATCCTTATATATGATTCTTAAAGGCACGACCCTAATATTATATTTGCTTATTATTTCTTTAGTTAGGTCGCATGAGCTATCTGTAATTAACGCAATTTTATTCAAGATGCTAGTCCCCCTTATTTTTTATATCTAAATTATATCATAGCTGATATCATTATCAATAGTGATAGTTATCAATATTGATAATATATATTAATATTTTCTTACATTTAGTAGAATTTATTCGTACTCGAACGAACTAAATTGTATAATAAAATCATTGTAAACAATTGTATAAAGACTTATAATTTATTTATCATATAATTCCATATGATTAGTGATATAAAAGGAATTTAAAGGGGTATGAGAATATAACATGGATAGCATGAATTTTATTTCGATTTTTACTATAGCTTTCATTTCTATTGTAGTTATACTTCAGTATTTTGAAATTAAGAGAACCAATAGAAAATTAGCTCTTATTGAGAAGGTGAGAAATACCTTATATCAGGTTGCGGAAAAAATCATTAAGATAAATTCTGAAGAGGAGGTATACACTCTTATTTTAGACACGGCAATAGAGCTTATACCTCATGCCTCTAGGGGAAGCATACTTCTTATTGAAGAAGATTCACAGTTTCATTTCAAAATTATAAAGGGATATTCAGAGGAACTTAAAAGCCTGTCTTTGAAAAGGGAAGAGGTATATTTGTATAACTTAAACAATTTTAGCGAGACAGCTATCATAAAAAATCCTAATAAGTTCGATGAAAATGTAATTAAGTCAGAAAAGATTGAGAGAATGAATGAGATGGAGGTTTTGGACATAAGCTGCACCATGAGTACTCCTATTTATATTGATGACAAACTAATAGGTATCATAAATGTTGATAGTACAAGCAAAGGAAAGACCTTCACTAATGAAGATGTAGCTTTGATGAATTATATTAAAAATGAACTGCAGCTTGCATTGAAAAATTCAGTTATACAAAACAAGCTTAAATTTATGGCAAACTTTGATGAATTGACTGGCTTGTACAATAGAAGACATTTTAAACATTTTCTAATAAAAGAGCTTTCAAAGATAAAAAGATATAAAACAGAAAGCTGTCTTGCTCTAATCGACTTAGATGATTTTAAATTTATAAATGATAATTACGGACATAATATGGGAGATAAGGCACTGAAGTTTTTTGCAGATGTGCTTAGGGCAAATTTAAGAAAGTCTGACATCTATGCAAGAATGTCTGGAGACGAATTTGTTATATTGTTTGTAAATTGCAGCAAACAAAATGCAGTTGAAAGATTAGAGAGTATAAGAAAAGTTTCATTAGAGCAAAAACTCGGAAATTTAACAATTAGCTTCAGCTATGGAGTAAGTCAAATAAATTCAGATTTGGAACTAACTCCAGACGATATATTCGGAACTGCAGATAAAGAAATGTATTGTGACAAAAAAACAAAGTTGGATAGGGAGTAAATAGAAGTAGATTGCATCGCAATCTACTTCTATCTGCAATAAATAAAATTTTGATAATAAAATATAACTATGCATGTATAGTGATGTAAAATAATGTATAAAAAACGAATGCAAATATTTTCATAAACATATTGACTACTTGTCCTTGGTGATATATAATTAATACATAAAGTGCAAACGCTTGCACGGGGTATCAAAAGCAAATAAATCATATAATTAAAGGGGGAAACTTTAATGAAAAGATCTAAGATATTAGTATCAGCTTTAGCAGCTATGGTAGTAGCAACTGCTTTAGCAGGATGCGGCAAGAAAACTGAACCAACATCGAATACTACCAATCCAGCTAAGGAATCAAAGAAAATAGTTGTTTGGTCACACTTAAATCAAGAAGAAATCGATGCCATTAAACCAATAGCGCAAGAATGGGCAAAGAATACTGGGAACACAGTTGAAGTTTTAAAGGATGAATCAGACTTTAATGCATTTGCTACAGCAGCTAGCAGTTCTAAGGCAGCAGATATAATGTACGGACTTCCACACGACAATCTTGGTGGATTTATAAAGGCTGGAGTTGTTGCTGAAGTTCCAGCAGGAATAGTTACAAAAGATAAATACAATGATAATGCTGTAAATGCAGTATCACAAAATGGAAAGATATATGCAGTTCCAATAGCTTCTGAATCAGTAGCTTTATTCTATAACCCTGATAAGGTTAAAGAAGTTCCAAAAACATTAGATGAGTTAATAGCTCAAGGTAAGACGCTTGGTTTTAAATATGAAGCTAAAAACCTTTACCACAGCTTTGCATTCATCAATGGATTTGGCGGATATATTTTTAAGGATAACAATGGTGTGCTAGATGTTAAAGATATAGGTTTAGGAAATGAAGGTGCTGTAAAGGCATACCAAGCCTTTGAAACTTTTGCTAAAGAGCTTGGTATGAAGTCAAGTGTTGATTCAGGCGCTGCTGCTAAAGAATTCCAAGCAGGAAAAACTGCATTCTATATTAGCGGACCATGGGATGTTGAAGGTATGAAGACTGCTAATGCGAAATTTAAGGTGGCTCCAATTCCAACTATCAATGGAAAGCCATCAGCTCCATTCTTAGGAATACAATCAGCATTTGTTAACTCCAAGTCAAAGAATCAGGCAGAAGCGTGGGATCTAATGAAATACTTAGCTGAAAGAACTGAAAAGCCAATTTGGGACAAGGGACATAGATTACCAGTATTAAAGGCTTCAAAGATAGCTGATGAGATTGCTAAATCAGATTATGCAGGATTTGGTGAGCAAGTTAAGACTGCATATCCAATGCCAAACGTTGTTGAAATGGGAGCAGCTTGGAAGGTTAATGATTCTTTACCTGTATTACTAGATGGCAAAATGGATGCTAAAGCATTTGCTGAGAAAGTTGTAAAGGATATAAAGGCTCAATTAGAAACTCAAGCTAAATAATTTAAATGAAAGGCGATACACCTAAAGGTGATGTCCCAAATATATAAATTCATAGGAGGGGTATTCCCCTCCTATTTAGTAATGAAAGGGGATAGCTATGGAAAGGAAGAAAAAGGGTGGGTTATTTGACCGTTTAAGGGCATTATTTTATTTGTCACCAGCACTTATTTCAATAATAATTCTAAGCTTAATACCGATTCTATATACTATTTATATTGCTTTTACAAACTATAACATAAATCATATGGAAGATTATAAGCTTATAGGATTTGAAAACTTCAAACAGATATTGACTGGTCCATTGAAGCCTATATTTTTACCTGTATTCCTATGGACCCTTTTATTTGCTACAATATTAACTGTTGGAAATTATTTTATAGGATTATTTATAGCCATGCTTTTAAACAATCCACATATGAAGGAAAAGGGTTTTTATAAAGGATTGTTTATAATTCCGTGGGCATTGCCAGCTACTATTGCTATATTGTCTTGGCAAGGACTTTTAAATCAAGATTATGGTTACATTAATTTAATATTAAGAAAGCTTCACATAATAAATGAAAATATTCCATGGCTTACTGAAGCAGTCTACGCTAGAATAGGAATAATAATGGTAAGCCTGTGGTTAGGCTTCCCATATATGATGAACGTATGCTTAGGGGCTCTTGCTGCTATTCCGGACACCTATTATGAAGCAGCAGATATAGATGGAGCAAATGGATGGCAAAAGTTTACTAAAATTACGCTTCCATCACTGGCATCTTCATCAATACCACTATTGATATCCTCTTTCTCATTTAATTTTAATAACTTTGGTGCAGCATATTTGATTACTGGTGGTGGACCGGCAAAGTTAGATACCACTTTTGCAGGTCAAACCGATATCCTTGCAAGTGCGGCTTTTAAAATGGTACAGACCTTGTTCAGATATGATTTAGGAGCAGCACTAAGCGTGCTATTGTTCTTGCTTGTTGGAACAATAAGCTTCTTCCAGATGAAAGTATCAGGTGCATTTGAGGAGGTAGACTAATTATGAATACAAATAATGTACAGTTAGTTTATAAAAATAAATTAAAACCTGCGGATAGAAGAAAGCTTTGGATAAGTAGAATAATTATATGGATATTATTAGTCATAACTATGTTTCCGATTGTTTCAATAATAGTTTCCTCTCTTACAAAAGGTAACTATTTAACAACAGATACTTTCTTTCCACCAGAAATAACCTTTGAAAACTATACAGGTTTATTCTCAGGTGTACCCTCCAAAGGTGGAGACTTTCCAATTTGGGTAAAAAACAGCTTGATAATATGTACTTCTGTTGCATTACTACAGCTTTTAATGACAGGAACAGCTGCCTATGCCTTTTCAAGACTAAGATTTAAAGGCAGAAAATATGGACTTATGTCCCTTTTGCTTCTTCAAATGTTTCCAGGATCTATGACTATATCTGCAATATTTATAATACTATATAAATTCAGCTTAACAGATAATATTTGGGCTCTTATTTTAGTATTTGCTGGAGGCAGCGCTTACAATATATGGCTTCTAAAAGGATACTTTGACAGTTTGCCAATAGAGCTTGATGAAGCTGCTATGGTTGATGGAGCTAGCCATTGGCAAATATTTACTAAGATAATACTCCCCTTAGCATTACCAATGCTGGTTGTTATGTTTCTATTCAGCTTTATAGGAATATACAGCGAATATATGATAAGTGCTGTAGCTCTTAAGTCTCCTGAAAATTACACGGTAGCTCTAGGACTTAGAAGCTTTATTAACAACAAATATTCTGCAAACTGGACAAAATTCTCAGCAGCTGCGGTTGTATCATCACTACCAATAGTTATTATTTTCATGCTTCTGCAGAGATTTATACAAAAGGGTCTTGTTGCTGGAGCCGTTAAGGGATAAAAAAATAATTATAGTGTTTTGGTATTCACAAAATGAGATATATTGCTCTCAGTTTGTGGATACCTTATATTTATGTATAGAATGCTTGTATTTAATAGGAGGCTCGTATGAACAAACACGCAATATATCATGTAACTGATGTACCATATGCGTATGGAATAGATGAAAAAACTTTACTTGTTAGAATTAGAGCAGCTAAAGACGATATTAAAAAAGTAATAATTTATTATAAGGATAGATATGATTGGCAGAACCCGTTTACAGCTAAAGAGATGTTCTTAATTGAAGCAGATGATTTATTCGACTATTTTGAAGCAGAGATTAGCATTGAAGAAAACAGGTATAGATATTACTTTGAACTTAGGGCTAACAACGGAGAAAATGTTTTCTTAAATGAGAGAGGTTTAATTAGCAATATTAGAGAACCCAAAGAGCAGAGTGCTTTTCAATTTGCTTATCTAAATCCTGCAGATATTTACAAAAGCCCTGCCTGGGCGCAGGAAGGAATAGTTTATCAAATATTCCCTGATAGATTTCATAATGGAGATAAATCAAACGATCCTAAAAATACTCTTCAGTGGGGAGAGAAGGTTGCTAGAGCAAGCATGTTTGGCGGAGATCTTCAAGGAATAATTGATAAGCTGGATCATATAGAAGAGCTAGGGGTAAACCTTTTATATCTAACTCCTATATTTCATTCTTCATCAAACCATAAGTATAACACTTGTGACTACTATGCCGTTGATAAAAACTTTGGAGATATTGCTAAAGCAAAAGAACTAGTAGACAAGTGTCATGAAAGAGGAGTAAGAATAGTATTTGATGCTGTGTTTAATCATTCTGGAGACGACTTCTTTGCATTTGAAGATGTAGTTAAAAACGGTGAAGCATCAAGGTATAAGGATTGGTTCTATATAAAGGACTTTCCTGTTGATAAGGAAAAGATTAATTATCTGACCTTTGCAAATGACGTGAGAACAATGCCAAAGCTTAATACTGCTAACCCTGAAGTAGTTCAATATCTCCTTAAGGTTGCAGAATATTGGATTAAGGAAGTAGGTATAGACGGATGGAGGCTTGATGTGTGTGATGAGGTTGATCATGCATTTTGGAGAGAGTTTAGAAAGGCAGTAAAGAAAGCAAATCCTGAAGCCTTAATAATAGGAGAAATAATGCATGAATCTTCCGCATGGCTAAGAGGGGACCAATTAGACAGCATAATGAATTATCC
>CAZMQY010000094.1:9674-11876 GCA_964568335.1 uncultured Clostridium sp. | reverse complement strand
TATTGCCCGAAGTTACAGATAAGAGCCTTAAAAATACTGTAGATATTCGTGACTTTAAAAAACAGGGTACCGAAGGGATTATACAGTGCAAAATTAAATCAATTGCTTTTCCCCTTCTAGGGGACCATGTAGTTAGAGAAGCAAATCATTATATAAGAATGCTGAAGAATTTTAAACAAGGCAAGATGGATTAATTTAATTATGGCTGTTTTACTAAAAGGTAAAACGGCCATAATTATTTTCCTTTTGTAAAAATTTTAAGTTTATGACTCCAAACCATTTATGGCAAGTAGCAAAATTAATCCAATGTCATACTATATAGCAGGACAAGATGTCCAACAAATTTTAAAAAGAGGAGATTGTGAAAATGCCTGATGGATTTGGTTTTGTAAATGATTTAGCACGTCATATTGGACAAACTGTTACCATATTTACAACCAGCGGTGGAGAATCTGGAAGAGGCTTTACAGGTGTTCTTGCATCTGTTAATAATCGATTTGTTAGATTAATAACTGAATTAGGCCCAGCTCCCGGCTGTGCACTTGGCAACTGCTGTGAAGAAAGGCACGAAAAGCGTGAAAGGCGCAGATCTAATAGAAATGAAGAATTTGGTGAAGAAAATTTCCAAAATGAGGAGTTTAATGAAGAGTTTAACGATAGGGACAGAGATGAGGAAAGGCGCAGATTTGATTGCAGAGGACGTAATTTTGGTTCAATCGTTGATATTCCAATAGACAGGATTGCTGCTTTTGTTCATAATTCTGTAGGAAGCGGCTGGTAACGAGCATAACTGCAAAGTTAATTACACAGAGTTTAAATTATTAGTGGCATTCTCATTTGGGAATGCCACTTAAATTAATATGAAGAAGCATTTTAAATCTTTCTCAGAGCAATATGTTAATTTGCGGATAAAAGCAGCAATTTTATATCTATAGTATACTTATAAAATTATGTTTGATAAAATAGTATGGAAGATTGCAGTATTAAGCTTAGAATTTATATTGAGGAGGTACGGTTAATGGATTTGCAAAATATTAAAGAAAGTATAGTAACAAATGTATATCATATAGATTCGCAGAAAAATGTAGCATTACATAAGCATCCTAAACATGACGAAATTTTCTACTGCATTAAGGGAGAAGGTTTTGGTGTGCTTGAGGATAGAGAGGTAGAGCTTACTGTAGGAAAAGAATTTATCGTCTCTGCTGGAAAAATGCACGCTCTAAGGACGAATAGTGACCTTTATGTAGCCTCTTTTTTAGTGCCTGTAATTGAATAATTAATAAATTTAATGGGGCTGTCTTAAAATACTCTTAACACGCTAGGTTTAGGTATTTTGAGACAGCTTCTTTTTTGAATATTTAGAATCATGTATTAAACTACGAAAAAATTAAAGATAATTAGAAGGACTTTGAGGATTTCTATAGAAAATATTAGCAGAGATGTAATGGCATTTTATAACAAATTGAAATTGGAGGCAGCTTTTAAGCTGAAAATAAAAATTATGAGAAAAGAAAATCAAATTGTTAAGGAAATATTAGATTTTGCCAATGCTGAAGAGCGAGTAAGGGCCGTAATGCTTAATGGTTCAAGGCTTAATTTCAATGCTCCAAAGGATATCATGCAGGACTATGATGTGGTGTTTTTTATAACTGATATTGAAAAGCCAAGCTTTAAGCTAAATCGTCACTGGATTGATAGATTTGGGCAGCTTGTTATCATGCAGCAAAATGATTTTGAAGATGGCTCATATATTTTTCTTATGCAGTTTAAAGATGGTGTCAGAATAGATCTTAGCTTTAGAGATATTAAAAAAATAGAGGAGCTGGCAAAGGAAGATACTTTAAGCAAAATAATATTAGATAAGGACAATATAAACCTTCAGCTGCCTGTGCCAAATGACAGCATACACTTTGTGAAAAAACCTGATAAAAAGGAATTTGATGAAACTCTTAACGAAGCCTGGTGGATTCAGACCTATGTAGCAAAAGCCATATGGAGGGATGAGCTGCCTTTGGCTAAATATATGTTTGATGTAATCTTAATAGACTGTATAAGAAAACTATTATCCTGGCGAATTGGAGAAGCCAATAACTGGAGCATCAATGTAGGAAAGTGCGGCAAATGGCTTAAGCGGTTTTTGCCTGAGGAAACCTATAATGAATTCATAGCTATTTATCCAACAATAGACTATGAAGAAAT
>CAZMQY010000094.1:0-9664 GCA_964568335.1 uncultured Clostridium sp. | reverse complement strand
CTTTTTCGGGCAGGACAGTTTATACATAAAATTGGAGGGGAACTAGCTGAAAATCTAGGATATAGCTACCTTGCACAGGAGGATGAAAATGTTACGCAGTATCTACACAGGATTAAAGAGCTGCCTGGTGATTCCACGGATTTTTAATTTAAAGAATTAGTTTTCATGAGGAGGGGGTTAATAATGATTGAATTACCTGAAGCCAGGGTAATGGCAAAACAGATTAGCAAAGTATTAAAAGGGAAAAAAATATCAAGTGTCACTGCGGCCTACTCGCCGCATAAGTTTGCATGGTTCTTTGGAGATCCCAATGCTTATGACAAGCTGCTGCAGAATAAGATCATTGATGAGGATGAAAGCTGTGGGGGGCTAATTGAAATTTCAGCTGAGGATTGCAGAATTCTGCTTGGAGATGGTGTTAGAATTCGGTATCATTCTGCGGAGGAAAGGCCTCCAGGAAAGCATCAACTGCTCATAACCTTTGAGGACGGCAGTTCCCTAAGCGCTTCAGTTCAAATGTATGGCGGCATGTGGTGCTTTAAGGAAGGAGAAAATCATAATCCTTATTATAAGGTTGCAAAAGAAAAACCATCGCCTTACTCCCATAGCTTTGATGAAGCCTATTTTATGAATTTACTTGATGAAAGTACAAAAAAGCTGAGTGCAAAGAGCTTTCTTGCAACTGAGCAGCGTATCCCGGGATTAGGAAACGGTGTATTGCAGGATATTCTTTGGAGGGCCAAGCTTCACCCTAAAAGTAAGATTAGCACATTTTCGGAAGAAGAATTGTTTAATCTCTTTGGAGTTATTAAAGCTACCCTTAATAAAATGGCTGAAGAAGGCGGCAGAGATACTGAAAAAGATATCTTCGGCACAAATGGCGGCTATGGAACTATGATGAATTCAAAAAATGCAGGCACCTCTTGCCCTGTATGCGGTGAAGTTATAAATAAAGAAATTTATATGGGCGGAAGTATTTATTATTGTAGTGGATGTCAAAAACATATATAAGAAATTTACAAATTGAATGCATTTTGTAATTAGCATTATTCATGCAAATGGTTAAATGGTTAAATGGTTCTATAATGGAAAGTTCACTTACTTTTATGTTAGATGGAGGAAGAATTAATGAGTATTTTTGAAGATGATGCTATGATGTTTATAATTTATGTTAAAAACCAAGAGAAAAGCAAATTATTTTATGAAGAACTTTTAGGCTACAAGCCAACTCTGCATGTTGCAGGCATGACCGAATTTCAGCTTTTAAGCAATATTTCTTTAGGTATAATGCCAGAGGAAGGAATCATGAGAATTCTTGAAAATAAAATACCTGATCCTAAAGCTGCTAGTGGAATTCCAAGAAGTGAAATATATATGTTTGTTGATGAACCTGATGAATACTACAACAAACTAGTAGCTGCTGGGGGGACTGGAATTAGCAAAGCAGAGCTCAGAAACTGGGGGGACCACGTTGCATATGGCTTAGATCTTGATGGTCATGTTTTGGCATTTGCAAAGAGGGTAAGGAAGGATTTGGGCTAGGTGATGCCTTAAATTTGGAGGTATATCATGGGAAAGTTTGTGGCTATTGGAGGAGTAACTCCGCCATTAACCCTGGATTTAATTGACGAGGAAATCATAAGGTTAACCAATAAGAAGCATCCTAAGGTGCTTTATGTTCCCACAGCAGGTGGAGACAGTGTGAAATATTGTGAGCTTTACAAGAGCATATATGAAGGAAAGTTTGGCTGTGAATTTGACGTGCTTTTTCTTATTAACGAAACACCTTCAGAAGGTGAAATTAGAGAGAAAGTTTTTTCATCTGACATTATATACATAGGCGGGGGCTCGCCAGCAAGATTAATGGAATATTTTAGAAGATTTAACCTGGATAATATTCTTAAGGAAGCTAGTCAGAGGGGAATAGTACTTGCAGGAATAAGTGCAGGGGCACTTTGCTTTGGAAAGCACTATTTTGAAGTTGATAATACAGAGGAATTTATAACTGAAGGATTTTCCGATTACATAAAAGTAGACTGCTTAGGTTTTTATGAAATTATAATATGTCCGCATTATAACCTTGCTGGCTACAGTAAAAAGCTTGATGCTATGATAAAAGAATATGGCCTTGTTGGTATAGCAATTGACAATGATTGTGCAATAGAGTTTGTGGACAATACCTATCGCCTTATTTCAACTAGAGAAAATGCAAATGCATACAGGGTTTATAAAAGTGGTGACAAGATAGTTAGGGAAGCTATTGTAAAGGATTTTAGTTTTAGATGTATAGATGAATTGATACAATAAAGAAAGCTATAAAGAAGTTTTTTATGGCTCAACTCCTAAAGAAATCATAGAAATGACTGCTGATGCAGGACTTGAATAGATTAGAGGAAAATGCAGATGAAAATATTAAATTTAAATTGTAAAATGACAAATTGTTATCTTATTGAATCCAGTTATGGCTGCATAATGGTCGATACTGATTTTCCAGATACCCTTCATCGGCTGATGCATTTATTAAAACAGCATGGTATTAATATGAGCGATATAAAATATTTAATAGTAACACATTTCCATCCAGACCATGCTGGTATTGCACAAGATTTAAAGAATCTAGGAATAAGATTGATTTTACATGAATGTCAGGTACCTTTTGTGGATAACTTAAATAGCTTTTTCAAAAAGAGTCCTAAAGCTAAGTTTACGGATATTGTAATTGAAGATAATATTGTGATTTCTGATAAGGAAAGTAGAAAATTCCTAAATAGTGTTGGAATAGAAGGGGAGATAATACAAACACCAGGTCATACAGATGATAGTATAAGTCTTATTATTGATGGATGTTGTGCATTTACAGGTGATCTGCCAGAGTTTGGGCTTATGGAAGCTTATAACAACCAAACAGTCAAAGATAGTTGGAAACTAATAAAAGATTTAAGGATAACAAAAATTTATCCAGCCCACGGGAACCCATACACAATAATTTAGTTTGCAGCTTTTTTAATTTCTTATGATTACTATGGGTTTACTATTATGCTCTGTGAGGATTTCATGGAGCTTTGCAGTTCAGATACATATAGCAGTGAAAAGATAGCTAGTCCAAGCTAGTAAACAACCAAGGGCGGCTTATACAGCAAATTATTATAAAAGCTATAAAGGAGCAAATTAATATGAAAAGTATTAACAGAGAAATGATAATTCATGCCATTAAAGACAGATTTATTTCTATGGAACAAGTATATGCATATTGGTTGGAGGGTGCTGATGGTTTAAATGCAGTGGACGAGTATTCTGATATAGATATATGGCTGGATGTGGAGGATGGCTTTGAAGATCAGGTATTCACAATTGCGGAAGAGGAATTATCAAAGCTTGGAAAACTGGATTTTAAGTTTAGTGTAAATCACAAACATCCTAAAATTCATCAAAACTACTATCACATTGAGGGCTGTAGTGAATATCTTATTATAGACTTTTGCATACAAAGTCACAGCAGAGATAAGAATGAAGTAAGATTTATTGAAGGTGATATTCTTGAGTTTCCTAAAGTAATATTTGACAAGGCGAAAGTTATTACAATATTAGAGAAGGATGAGGATATTGATATAGACTTGATACAAAACTCAATTAAGGAGATTAAGAGCAAATACATGCAGCATTCAAGGGTGATTAAATATGTTGAGCGCAACAATTATCCGGAAGCCTTTATCTATTACCTTAAGTATGTTGCTGACCCCCTTGTTGAATTAATGAGGCTTAAATACACTCCAAAATATCATTATCTACATATGATACACATATCTAATCATATACCGAAGGATCCAGTGAAGCTACTTGAAGGTTTTTATCAAATTGCTTCCCTTGAAGATATTCGCAGCAATACAATAAGAGCAAAGGAGATTTGCCATAAGCTAATTGAAGAAATTGAAGAGAAGTACAAGCTTAAATAAAATCAGAAATGGGGTTAAATAATTGTATTAATAAGATTAGTTAAAGTCTATTAGATTAAATACATAAATTTTATTCCCAGGAGGAGAGCTTATGCTTGGAAATAATAAATTTGCTTGTGAAATAGTACCTGATGGAGAAATAAAAATTATTGTTGAAAAGGTTAGAGTTGAAGGCAATGGAGTAATATTGCTTACGGGCCCTTCAAGCTGTGGAAAGGGAGAAATTGCAAGATATCTGAGTAAGTTTTTATCTATACCTGAGGATAGGCGACTGTCTATGGGTGGTCTATTAAGAAGAACCATAGACAAAGGTAAAATTGATGAAGAATTTAGAAACAAGCTTGATTCAGAGTATGGCATAAATAATAAAGTTTCTATTTTTGATGAAAGCCTAAATAAGATTGAGGCTATTAATAAAGCTAAGGAGCATACTAAAGAATTAGAAGGTTTTTATCATAAGGAATCAAGCTTAATCACTCAATTAGATTGGCTGGAGTTTTGTGTTAGTAAGGGACTGCTTGTGCCGGATGAATGGACTGTTAGAATTATAGATGCAATTTTTGAAAGCTCACCTGAGCTTCAATCAGGGGTCTTTATTTTAGATGGCTATCCAAGAACAACTGCAGCAGCTGAGAGTTTATTAAAGACCTTTAGCAAGCTAAATATACCTATAATTAAGGTTCTGCATCTTTCAATAACGAAGCAGGAAATGAAAAGCAGAGCCTTAAATAGAAAAAGACTGGATGATAACGATGAAGCTCTGGAAAGAAGATATCAGTTTTATGTTGATAAGGTTCAGCCCTGCATAGACTATTTGAAGAAATGTTTAGGTTCTAATAAAGTAGCGCTAATAGATGCTCATCAGCCTATTTATAATAGGGACGGAAGCATGGACGTTGCTGCATCTATACAAGAGGTTACTTTAGATGTAATGAGCGCATTAGGGTTGCCAGGATGCTTGTTCAATTTATAAGTATAAAAGCGAAAGGTCTGCGTAGGCAGATCTTTTAATTTACAATTAATTATGCTATATATGATATAATTCTAATATGTAGATATGAATAATGAATTATGAATTAGAGATACAGTTAGGGGCTATCAAATAAAGATGCTATGTTTTAAAGTAGTATAGCAGGTTTGAAAGGGGTTTGTATTATGGAATTTAAAGATGCGCTAAAGCATAATGAAGCTGGCTGGAATGCAGTGGCAGACCAATATTTTGGAGTAACAGCACTGCCTGCCTATGGGCCATTTGCGCCAACTGAAGAGGAGTTAAATCTTTTTGGTCGTGTTAACGGGAAAAAGGTTTTGGAGTTAGGCTGTGGCAGCGGACATTCTCTTTGTTATATGGGAAGCAAAGGAGCAGAAGAGCTTTGGGGCTTGGACATATCATCAGAGCAAATAAACACAGCATCAAGTCTTCTAAGGGAAAAGGGATATGGAGCAAAGCTCTTTGTTTCACCAATGGAAGAAAACCCTGGAATTCCCCTTGGTCATTTTGATATAGTCTATTCCATATATGCACTGGGCTGGAGTATTGATATCGAAAAAACTATAAGGTTAGCTGCAAGCTATTTAAAAAGCGGAGGTACCTTTATCTTCAGCTGGGATCATCCGTTTATGCAGAGTGTTTTAGCTAAGGATGGAAGGCTTACCGTAGAAAGGTCTTATCATGATGAAGGCTTAATAAATATAAATATTAGAAAGAATCAGCCTATGGTTTTACGAAATTGGAAGCTGTCTACATATATAAATACCTTGGCAGCTTGTGGGATGAAAATAGAGCAGCTGTACGAGTCGGTAAATGATGAGGTCTTAGAAAATCATGCTGAGTTTTCAGAAAGATATTATTCTGCTTTTAGAGGAAAGCGCATGCCTCTTACCTTTATTATAAAAGCTACAAAGCTGTAGAATTTTTAATGCTAAGTCATGATTTATTTTAAATTTATAAGTTATGCAATAAGGGAGTAAAATAATGATTATAGGTGAAGGACTAATTTTTAAGCTGTTTATATTTACAGCTGTCATACATTTAATCGATACACTTGCGTATTCTGTTAGACTTAATTCTGTAAAAAATAATAATTTTGCATTATCTACATCTCTTTTTAATCTTATAGTTTTAGTTTCAAGAACAGCAAATATGTTTCAGGCGCCTCTTATTGGAAAGATAATTGATATAAGTATAAATAGCAATTATGATCCAATATTTGAAATTAGAAAGATAATATTTGCTACAAGCTTTGGAACACTTCTTGGTATTATTGCAATACCAACCTTTTTGCAGTTGTTTTCTAAGGGAGTTTCAAAGCTTGAGGAAACAGGTTCAGTGCCAAGCTTAGTGCTTCAGTCCTTAAGCCTAGCAAATATAAGCCGTATTGCAAAGAGTACTATAAGGCCAACAAAATCCATGATAAGCGGATTAAGATTTAAGGATATTCCTAAAAGGCTTTTGCTTTTGAATACTTTAATAACAGGAATATATACCATTGGAGTTTTGGCAGCTTATTATGCGGCTGTATTTTCCCCAGAAAACAGTCTTGCTATATCAGCTTCTTCAGGAATGATAAACGGTATAGCCAGTATTCTTTTAACTTTGTTTGTTGATCCAAAAGCTGCTATTATAACTGATGAGGCTGCAAGAGGAAAGAGAGAATATGGAGATGTTAAGGCGTTGGTGACACTACTCATTGGCACAAAGCTTTTAGGTACGCTTTTAGCTCAGCTTCTTGTAGTTCCCTCTGCAATGTTTTTAGCTTATCTTTACAGGTAATTGCCTTAAGGAATTGCTTGAAATTTGTGGGAGATAAGCTATAATTAAATCTATAGGCAAATTTAGCTGATATTATGAAATAAACAATATTAAATAGGATGGGTGATTAGTAATGTTCAAAGAATTTAAGAAATTTGCTATGCGTGGAAATGTTATAGACTTGGCTGTGGGTGTTATTATTGGTGGTGCTTTTAATAAAATTGTTTCTTCACTTGTAAAAGACGCTATATCTCCTTTAATTGGACTTTTACTAGGAAAAATAAACCTAGAAAAAATAGCCTATACTATTCCTGGAACCAGTGTCACTATTGGAATTGGACCGTTCCTTCAATCAGTTATAGACTTTTTGATTATATCTTTCACAATATTTGTGATGATAAAGGCTATTAATAAGCTTAAGAGGAAGGAAGAAAAAGAAGAAGAGGTAAAAGCCGCTCCAGTACCTACAAAGGAAGAATTACTGCTTGCAGAGATTAGAGATATATTAAAAGAGCAAAAAAACTAATAAACCATAAGGTTTATTCCAGTTGAATATTGATAATATATGGGTGTTTTGGTATAGTTTATATTGAAAAAATTATTATTTGGATTGAATATAAGGGGATTGGTTTATGTTTGAATGGAAGCAAGACTATATATTAGGTGTTGAAATTATTGACCAGCAGCACAAAAAGCTGTTCGAGATAGCTGGAAGAGCTTATCAGCTGTTAAAGGATAGTTTTCGCACAGACAAGTATGATGAAATTTTAGGTATTTTAGGAGAGCTGAAGGACTATACAATTTTTCACTTTAAAACAGAAGAAGAGTATATGATGAGCATAGGCTACAAAAAGTTTTTATCTCACAAGGTTTATCATAATGATTTTATTGAAGCTATCAACAATGCGGATTTAAGCAAGATAGACAAGAATCAGGATGAATATATAATGGATCTTCTTGGATTTGTTGCTAAGTGGATAGATGAACATATATTAGAAAAGGACAAGCAAATAGTAAGATAGAAAGTAGAAAGAGTAGAAAGTGCCACCCACGTGGCAAGTGGCAAGTTGAGCGAAAACAGCATAACTTGCCACTTGCCACGTGGGTGGCACTATAAAATTATCAATGATTATTTTAAAAGGCTTTTAGTATAAATTCGCACTATATCTTCTAAATCTAATTCTTCTGTGTGGTTTTTTAGTTTAGCTTTATTGGAAATGAAGCTCTTTGAATACTCCATTATTTCTTCTTCGGTTATTTGAATGTTTACATTGACTAACTTATTAAAGATTGCCTCCAGCTCCTCTAAGTTATTTAGCTGCAGGATTTTCAACATCCTTTCAATCCTTGTTCTATTTTTAAAGGATTTTAAGTATTCTATGGTTAAAACCGAATTGGCCAGCCCATGGGGAAGCCCCTTAAAATAAGTAAGTGCATAGCCCATACCATGAGGCAGGGAAGTTCCAGTCTGGGATATTTGTATTCCACCCAAGGTTGATGCCAGCATAACCTTGTCTCTGAATTCGGTAGTTAAATCCTTTTTGATTAATTTTTCAAAGCAGCATTTAAATAATTCAAAGCCTTTTTCACCATAAATATCAGACATATATGTACTATTTGAATTCAAATATCCTTCAACTAGATGTGTAAAAGCATCTATTGCTGTGTTAACAGTTATATCATAGGATAAATTGAAAGTATATTTGCTATCAAGAAAAGCTGCTTTTGGAAATACAGACTGTCCTAAATTTTTCTTTGTCTTTTCTTTATTTGAAGTTACGATACTGTACTGGGTAACTTCCGAGCCTGTTCCTGAAGTTGTTGCCACAGCTACTACAGGAATACTTTCAAGCTGTTTTCCGCAAAATATATTATCCATATTTATTTCTGGGTTTTTTATAAAAACCGCCATAGCTTTTGAAGCATCCATAGGAGATCCCCCGCCTATGCCTATGACAAAATCTACATTTTTTGCTTTACCTAAATTACTGCCTTTTTCTATGGTTTCTAAAGATGGGTTCTCCTCCACTTCATCAAAAAGAATGTGTTCTACCCCTACTTCAGAAAGGGCTTTAACAACATCATCATAGGAGCCATTCTTTTTTGCAGAACTTCTTCCTGTGACGATTAAAGCTCTGCTTCCAAGCTTTTTAAATACCTCTTTGTTTTTTAAAATTGAATCCTCACCAAAGTATACTTCCGTTGGCATCGAATATTTAAATTCCATAAAATATCTTCCTTTCTATTTATCATAGTTTTTCTTTCGTACTCAATTGCTCAAGAAAAAACTTCTTAAATTAGTTTCTAAATTTTCATAATTCCTAATCAACTCTATTATATCATTTTATCCTTTGTTTGTTCACCGGATATAAAAACTATAACCATATTTCAATCAATTTCATTGATATTTAACTAAGCATTAATATGTTTGTATATATTTAACATTATTCTTATAAATTATTTAAGGAGTCAATAATTAATACTAAGTATTGACCATATGAACATTATTTAATATGATACTCTCATAAAGTTGAAAGAGAAAGTAGGTTTTCATGATGAAGAACATAATATTTGATGTGGACGGTACCTTATGGGATACCACAGAAGTTGTAGCTAAAGCTTGGAACAGGGCAATTTTTGAAGTTGGCGGAACAACAGCAGCCATAACCTCCGCGGTGCTTAAAAAAGAGTTTGGAAAGCCAATGGATGTAATAGCTAATAATTTATTTCCTGATGCCAGCGAGGAGCAAAGGGAACAGTTACTTATAAAGTGCTGTGAATATGAGCACGATGCATTAAGGGAAAATAGGGATAATCTGCTGTACCCGGATGTAAAAGAAACTCTTGCAAAACTTTCGGAAAAGTACAGTATATTCATAGTTAGCAATTGTCAGTCAGGTTATATTGAATTGTTTATGGAAAAGGTGGGAATTGAAAAGTATATAACAGACTATGAGTG
>CAZMQY010000093.1:8564-11933 GCA_964568335.1 uncultured Clostridium sp. | reverse complement strand
CATCATCTTACTGCTCCTCTCTTTTCCATAATTCTTTCTGCAGCAAGCTCCACAGCATCAACTATTTTTACATATCCCGTACATCTGCAGAGGTTTCCCTGAAGTCCCTGACGAATTTCTTTGCGAGATGGATTTAGATTTTTATCTAAAAGCACCTTTGTGGATATAACCATGCCGGGTATGCAAAAGCCGCACTGTACCGCTCCTGCATCTACATATGCTTGCTGAATAATATCCAATTCCTCTAAGACTTTCTTGCCCTCTATTGTGTAAATTTCCTTGCCATTTGCTTGATAAGCATATATCAAACAGGAGGCAACTGCCTTTTCATCCATTATTATAGTGCAGGCTCCACATTCCCCTTCCCCGCAGCCTTCCTTTGTTCCTGTTAAGCCTAAGTCCTCTCTAATGAAGTCCAATAGCCTATCCTTTGCATCTACCTCTGCTGTTCTGTACTCTCCATTTATTTTAAAAGTTATTTCCATCTAACTTCCCCCATTCCTGGCCTTTCTCTTTAAGCAGTATTTTCTCTGCTGTAATAGGCAAGCTAAAGCATCTATAGCCCACCGCATTATAAATTGCATTGGCTATGGCTGGTGCTGGTGCATCAATGCTTATCTCTCCAACTCCCTTCATTCCAAAGGAACCTGTAGTTTCATAGAGTTCCACATGAAGTGTTTCAATATCAGGAACATCCATAATACTTGGAATGATATATGTGGACATCCTATTGTTTAAAATTCTGGAGTCCTTAAGCTTTAAACCTTCATAGAGGGCGTAGCCTATTCCCTGTGCTGTACCTCCATGTATTTGACCCTTAATAGATTGTGGATTTATGACCTTGCCGCACTCTGTAGCAGCTATATATTTCACTAGTTCTACCTCACCTGTCAAAGTATCTACCTCCACCAAAGCCATATGAGCAGCATGAGAATATATGATGTGGGGAAGCCCGTGACCAATTTCATGCTTATCTTTAGCTACGGGATTATCCGCATAGCAAACAACCATTCTGTCTTCCTTAGAAAGCGCCTTGCAAATAACATCAAAGGTTATATTTCCTTTGCTCCCCTTAATTTTTCCACAGCTAAAGCTAAGCTTTTCTCTATGTTCCTGCAGCAGTATAGAGGCTATGCCGATCATTTTATCCTTTAAAATTTTCGCAGCCCCTTCCAGTGCCTTTCCATATATATAAGTAGTTCTTGAAGCAGATGCTGGTCCTGAATCCAAAGTATATTTAGAATCTGGTGTTGTATATTTAACTTTTTCCTTGTTCATATCAAAATGCTCTGCCACCATCTGTACGTAGGCGCTGATATTTCCTTGGCCCATATC
This sequence comes from uncultured Clostridium sp., assembly GCA_964568335.1. Classification (GTDB taxonomy): domain Bacteria; phylum Bacillota; class Clostridia; order Clostridiales; family Clostridiaceae; genus Clostridium_AT. Next base: position 10,598 of record CAZMQY010000093.1, on the reverse strand, counting down.
CGATATGCCTCCATAGACAATCAGGCTTCCATCCTCACAAAGCTCAATCTTTCCTTGGGCAAAATCTGGTATGTTTACGCCTAGTCCTCCCCCTTGATAGGAAGAAGCAATACCTAAGCCTCGCTTTTTAAATTTGCTTTCAGTATTTAAATACTTTTCTTTATTCTTATATAAATCTGTATTTCCCAGTGCCTCCAGACATTCCTTCAGTCCGGTACTATATATAAAGGTGTGACCAAGACAAGATGTGTCCCACTGTTTTATTGCATTTCTATTTCTTAATTCAAGAGGGGTTATATTAAGCTTTTCAGCAAGCATATCCATTTGAGACTCAAATGCAAAATTAACCTGAGGAACCCCAAAACCTCTAAAAGCCCCTCCTATTGGGTTGTTTGAATAAACCGCAAAGCCCTCCACATAAGTGTTTTCTATCCTGTAAGGCCCTGCAAAATGCTCTACTGCAAGGTTTAAAACCTCAGCTCCGAGACTAGCATAAGCTCCTTTGTCATAGTAAAGCTTTGCCCGGCAACCAATTATAGTTCCATCCTTTTTAGCAGCTGTCTTATAATGCATATAGGCCGCATGCCTATGATAACTTGAGTTTATTGATTCAGATCTTTCAAGAAAAATTCTAACCGGTCTTCTAAGCTTCATAACAGCCAATGCCAGCAAAAGCTGAATGGTTATTCCATCCTTTCTTCCAAAGCCGCCTCCAAAGAAGGGTGCTGAAACTCTAATATCCTCCTTGGGAATTCCAAGAGCATAAGAAATTTCTGATATATCTCTATATATGGTCTGTGTGCCTGCCCAAATAGCCAGCTTTCCATCTTCATCTATCTTTCCAAAGCCAGCCTCTGTTTCAAGTGGCATATGGTCTTGAAAAGGTACACTGTACTTGTTTTCAACAATAATATCTGCTTCCTTAAAGGCCATTTCTATATCGCCCTTTGAAACCTCTATATGGTGGAGCAAATTGCCACCTTCATGAACCTTTTCTGCTTCCTTAGTCAATCCTTTAAAAGGATCTGTAATGGTATCTAAAATTTCATAATGTATTTTTATTTCCATGATAGCTTCCTCTACTGCTCTTTTGTTTTCCCCAACTACTAAGCAAATAGGATCACCTATACATCTTACCTTCTTCTGCACTAAAATCTCTTGATCCTTATGAACAATTCCGTACCTATTAGTTCCCGGTATATCTTTGGCAGTAAAAATTGCAACGATTCCCTGTATCTCATTAGCCTTGTCCAAATCAATTTTTAATATATTTGCATGAGGCACCTCTGACCTCCTCACGCCAAGTACAAGAGTGTCTTCCTCCCTATAATCCGAAGGATACTTATGTGTCCCATCAGCCTTAATCATTCCGTCTACTCTGTTAAACTCTTTTCCTATATACTTCACATGTTAACCCCCTTATGTATAGTCATACGTACTAGCTATTTATACTCTTGTTAATTTATATTAAATTCGAGTAAATATATTACACTTTAAAAAGGAAAAAGCCAAAGGGTTGCTTTATAGTAAAGTCAAAAAATTTAAAGGCTGTGGAGTCTCTCTACTCCACAGCCTTCTCTATTTTAGGTTCTTCTTCCTCTTCTTCAGCTTTAACAAAATTATCCCAATTAACAAACATATGAAAAAGACTTACCACATCCTGTTTGTTATAAAGTAAAATCTTTTCCTTCTTTTCTTGAGGCATTCTGTTCATATAGTCTTCATCCTTCATAATCTTTTGAAAGGTTTTTGCAAGATTTGCACCGCTTATGAGCTCTGTGTCTCTTAATATGCCAAACTCCTTTTCAAGTGCTTTAAGTCCAATTGAGGTCTTCTTAATCTTCTCATATTCCTTTTGTAAATCAATTCCAGCAAAGCTTTCTTCTGCATTAAAGTTCATCTTATATTTATTAAATAAATAATTTATAATAGTATAATCATTATTTCCTGAGAAAGTAACCATATATTTCTTTCCTTGCTTAAGCATTTCCTGGAAATAATCCTTGGCTAAAACTAATATATCGCAAGCTTCTT
>CAZMQY010000093.1:0-8554 GCA_964568335.1 uncultured Clostridium sp. | reverse complement strand
ATACTTTTTATATCGTTTTTATTTTCAATCATATATTGAGTAACTTTTAACTTACTTTCGTCTTCGTCAAAATAACAGCATCCAAATACTCCAACACATATAGGTTTTTTGTATACATAATGCTCTAAATCAAAAAACAGAGCCTTCTTAAACAAATCTCTTTTGCTTTCGGCTTCTAAGGCAACCTTACTGTCAACCTCTCCAATGTAAATACTATTTTCTCTTGTAATCACAAAACCACTCTTTTCTAATCAATCTGTACTAAGTCTGGGGTCAGTTTATAAACTACATCTTTCCTTTCAACAACAACAAGTGCTTTTTTTCTTGTTTCTTCATTTTCTTGTACCTTTTTTATAAGCTCTCTTGTAGGATTCACCAGCACGGGCAAGCCTACAAGCTGAAACATCGTAAAGTCTCCCGCAGTATCTCCATAGGCATAGCTATTTTCTAAGTCAATATTATATTTTTCTGCAAAATAATGTATTGCTTGTTTTTTACTTTTGCTGTCCCACATTGGAATTACATCTCCAGTATAATTATGTTCCTCATCCAGTACATAAACCGCACCTTTATAATCGTCAAAGCCATGCTTTAAAGCCATTTCCTTAACAAGCTCTATAGGACTTCCGGAGATTGTTATTAGCTTATGGCCCTGTTGTTTATGCCATCTAATTCTGTCTCTTGTAAAAGTATATACTCGATCACCCTTCTGGTTAACTACATTTTTAGCAATAAATTCCACTTGAGAAAAATGCAATCCCTTTATGGCTTCTATATATATATCTGCCATCTTCAAGAGATAGTTATCATAGTTGCCTTGTCTTTTATCCCATTTTTGATATTCAGGTCTTACCTCATTATACCATCTTTCAGGATCTATTATCTCATATTTAACTAGTTTTTTAAATACTTCCGCTATAAGTCCTTCTCTATAAAGAGTTCCATCTATATCGAAAAAAGCTCCAATATTTTTGCTCATTATTGCCTCCTTTCAGCGGTCACATTGGGCAGTTCGAGCTTGCTTATTCCGTTCTCAAACTATCCAATTTCCATGGCCATACTTTACTAATATAATATTACAAATATATGAATAGTGCCATTAATTTTTTAAAAGTTATATAATAAGTATATCCAAAGTTTGATTTAGTAATTAAAAATTAACAACGATTAATTAACAATTAAACGAAAAAATCCCCAATTGGGGATTATAAATTATAAAATACTTTTGCATTACGGTAGTTTATTCATTACTTGCAAAACATATTCTAATTGTTCATTGTTTATTTTTAATTATAGTTCCATTAAAATGCTGGAATTGCGGCTCCGTCAGTATACTTATCTTCTAGGAATTTCTTGACCTCAGGTGAAGTTAAAGCTTCTGATAACGCCTTTATATAATCCTTATCCTTGTCAGCCTTTCTAACAGCTAATACATTAGCAAATGGTGAGTCCTTTGCTTCTATTGCAAGAGCATCCTTTGATGGGCTTAACTTAGCTTCTAAGGCATAGTTTCCATTAATAACTGCTGCATCTACATCATCTAAGGTTCTTGGAAGCTGAGCTGCTTCTAATTCCTTAAATTTTAAATTCTTAGGATTTTCAGTAATATCTAAAGGTGTAACTAAGTCTCCTGCTTTCACTTTTATAAGACCTGCATTTTCAAGTACCCTTAACGCTCTTGCTTCATTAGTTGCATCATTTGGTACTGCTATAGAAGCTCCATCCTTTAATTCCTTTAAGTCCTTAACCTTTTTTGAATATACACCCATTGGCTCTAAATGAACCTTAACTGTATAATCCAATGAAAGATTTTTTTCCTTAACCATATTTTGAAGATAAGGCACGTGTTGGAAGAAGTTTGCATCTAATTGCCCATCATTTACCGCTAAATTAGGCTGAACATAATCAGTAAACTCTGTTATCTCAAGCTTATAACCCTTCTTTTCTAATATCGGCTTAACAAGCTCCAGTATTTCCTTATGAGGTACTGGTGATGCCCCAACCTTTATTACCTTCTTCTCTGCTGAACCTGTATTTGCTGCTGCAGTTGGTGGTGTTTGCTTTGCCCCACAGCCTGCCAATCCTACTGTTAATACTGCTGCTAATAAAATACCTACTGCTTTTTTCATTATAAAAACCCCCTAAATATTTTTATTATAATAATTTAAATTATTTGCTTAATTTTCTATAGGCAAAGTTTCCTAAGCCTTGCATTATCTGTACTACTACAATAAGTATAATAACTGTGTAAATCATTATATCTGTCTTAAATCTTTGGTAACCATATCTAACTGCTATGTCTCCAAGTCCCCCTGCACCAATAGTACCTGCCATTGCTGAGTAACCTATAACATTTATAACTGTAAGTGTTATTCCCAAGATTATTGATGGAAGTGATTCCTTTATCATAACCTTGAATATTATCTGCCAAGTGCTTGCTCCAAAGGATTTTGCTGCTTCAACAATTCCTGGGTCAACTTCTTTTAGAGCTGATTCTATTACTCTGGCTGCAAATGGTGCAGCACCTATGGTTAGCGGCACTATAGCAGCTTGCCTTCCAATAGTAGTTCCAACAATGAGCTTTGTCAGCGGGAATATTGCTATCATTAGAATTATAAATGGAAAGGATCTTAAAAGGTTTATTACAAAATTAAGTATGCTGTTTACAGCCTTGTTTGGCTTTAAGCCTTTATCATCTGTTATAACTAAAACAATTGCTGGTATAAATCCAATTATTACTGCAAACAGTGTAGATAGAAGCACCATGAACAAGGTATCCCAAAGTCCAGGCAGGAGTATGTCTATAAATAATTTACTTACTGTCATCTTTTATAACCTCCCAGTTTACTGACTGACTTTTTAAGAATTTAAATATTTGCTCTTCATATTTTTCATCTACGTTGATAACCAAGCTTCCTAAAACATCTTCTCTAAATCTTTCAAGCTTGCCCCAAACGATAGAAAAGTCTATATCTAATTCTCTCGCCATGGAGGTTATAATACTTCTTTGGCTTTGCTCCCTAGGGAAGAATATCTTAATATTAGCTCCTTCTTTAGGGAGTATCTCTTCTTCTCCCATTAGATCCTTCAATTCATGAGTAGGCTCAAGGAATAAATCCTCTACTCCTCCTAAAGCCTTAACCTTACCGCCCTCCATAAGGGCAACTCTGCTGCAGACCTCTTTAATTACTTCCATCTGGTGTGTAACTATAACTACCGTTATGTTTAGCTTCTGGTTTATTTCTCTTAAAAGCTGAAGTATTGATTTTGTGGTCTTAGGATCAAGTGCTGAGGTAGCCTCATCACACAAAAGAATCTTTGGCTGAAGTGAAAGTGCCCTAGCAATAGCAACTCTTTGTTTTTGTCCTCCGCTCAATTCTCTTGGATAGCTGTTTATCTTTTCCTCAAGGCCTACTAGCTTTAGAAGGCTATGTACTCTTTCCTTGATTTCTTCCTTTGGTACTCCCCAAAGCTGCATTGGAAGAGCAACATTTTCGTATACATTAACTCTATTTAATAGGTTGAAGTTCTGAAATATCATGCCAAGTTCTTTTCTAAATTCTCTAAGTGCCTTGGAACTTAAATTTTTAACTTCTTTGTTCATCACAATGATACTTCCGTCATCGTAACCTTCAAGACCATTGAGGCATCTAAGCAGTGTTGATTTACCTGCCCCACTGTGTCCTACTATTCCAAAAATTTCTCCTTGCTCAATCTTTAAGCTTACGTTATCTAATACTTTGTCTTTTCCAAAGCTTTTTGAAACTCCACTAACTTCAATCATTCATTTTCCCCCTAACCAACTAATTACTATACCTGTCAACCGCAAAAACCTATCAACTGAAACTGACAACCATTCTAATTTAAGTTATAAAAATAAGCCCCGAGAAACCTCGGGGCTTTATAAGCATTCCGTGTTTCCTCATCTCCCAGTGTTCAAAGGAACACTGCAGGAATTGGCACCGTTATATTGCTAATGAAACAATACCGGTTGCCGGGCTTCATAGGGCCAGTCCCTCCACCTCTCTAGATAAGTATAAAACTTTATTAAATTACTTTAGTATTCTACAGCACTAATATATCGTTGTATTGATTTTATTATATTAACATTTTACACGTATGTCAATAGAATTTTTGCAATTTTTATCTTGGTTTTCTTCATTTGTTCTTAAATTGTTTATGAAATCGTTTAGCTCTTTTTCCATTTGCTTAGTGTATTGCTTATCCATTTGTTCAACACCCTGAAGTCTGTATGGAATATTCATTTTTTCATATTTTTGAACACCAAGAGTATGGTAAGGAAGAAGTTCAAGCTTCTCAATATTTCTTATATCCTTAACAATATCCTTAAGCCTTTCAAAATGCTCTTTTGAATCTGTTATACCAGGAACTACTACATGTCTTATCCAAACTTTGACCTCTGTCTTATCAAGAGCTCTTAAGAATTGTTCAAGTCCATGCTTACTTCTGCCTGTAAGGTTTTTATAACCAAAGTCATCTACATGCTTTATATCAAGCAGCACTAAGTCAATATACTTTAATATTTCTTCGTAGTGACCAAGTCCATAGCCAGATGTATCTAAGGTTGTGTGAATTCCTTTTTCCTTGCAGAGTTTAAGCATTTCAAGCAAAAATTCAGGTTGAAGTAAAGGGTCTCCTCCTGAAAAGGTTACACCGCCACCTGAGCGTTCAAAGTAAGGCTTGAAGCGCAATATCTTTTTCATAAGTTCTTCTGGAGTCATTTCATTTCCTCCGTCTAAAGCCCATGTATCTGGATTATGACAATATGCACATCTTAGTTTGCAGCCCTGCAAAAATACAACCGTTCTAACCCCCGGACCATCCACTAAACCCATACTTTCAATTGAGTGTACTCTACCTTTTAGCATGAAATCTCCTCCTTCACTGGTATTAAAAACTATATAATGAAGAATTAAAAATAAAGACTGAATATTTCTTTCTTCATTTTTAATTCTTCATTCGAGATGGCAATCTCTAGAGCGAGTGCCACCTCGAAATTCAGAATTTAGCCCTGCCTGAGGCAGGGTGAGCCTACTATTATCGAATAATTAAGCAAGCTGTAGCCTCAATTCTAAGCAAGTATATATTTATACTTTAGAATTGAGCCCTGCCAGAGGCAGGGTGAGCCTACTTGATTACATTTTTTCGTGGAATGTTCTGCTTATAACTTCTTTTTGTTGTGATTTTGTTAATCTGTTGAAGTTAACTGCATATCCTGAAACTCTTATTGTTAAAGTTGGATACTTTTCTGGGTGTTCCATAGCATCCATTAATGTTTCTCTGTTTAATACATTTACATTTAAGTGGTGAGCATTTTGACCAAAGTATCCGTCCATAATAGATGCAAGGTTGTTAATTCTTGATTCATGATCCTTTCCTAGTGCATCTGGAAGTATGGAGAATGTATTGGATACCCCGTCTTCACAGCTTGAATATGGAACCTTAGCAACTGAGTTTAGTGATGCAAGAGCACCTTCTAAATCTCTTCCGTGCATTGGGTTAGCTCCTGGTGCAAATGGCTCTCCAGCTTTTCTTCCATCTGGTGTTGAACCAGTCTTCTTACCGTAAACAACGTTTGAAGTTATAGTTAATACAGATAGTGTGTGCTTAGCATCTCTGTAAGTTGGAGTCTTCTTTAGCTCGTTTGAGAAGAAGTTAACTAGTTCAACTGCTATGCTGTCAACTCTGTCATCATCGTTTCCGTATTTAGGGAATTCTCCTTCAACTTCAAAGTCAACTGTTACTCCGTTTTCTCTTATTGGCTTAACCTTAGCAAACTTAATTGCACTTAAGGAGTCTACTGCAACTGATAATCCAGCAATACCAAATGCCATTAGTCTTCCAACCTTAGTATCGTGTAAAGCCATTTGTGCTGCTTCATAAGCGTATTTGTCGTGCATGTAGTGGATTATATTCATTGTATTTACATAAAGCTCACTTAAATATTCCATAACTTTTACATAGTTAGCTTTAACTTTTTCATAATCTAACACTTCATCCATTATTGGTTCGATTCCAGGAACAACTTTTATTCCTTGCTTTTCATCTACACCACCGTTGATTGCAAGAAGTAATCCCTTAGCTAAGTTACATCTTGCTCCGAAGAACTGCATTTGCTTTCCAACCTGCATTGCAGATACGCAGCAAGCTATAGCATAGTCGTCTCCGTAAGTCGGTCTCATAACGTCATCATTTTCGTACTGGATTGAGTCAGTTAATATTGACATTTCAGCACAGAACTTCTTGAAGTTTTCTGGTAGGTTTTGTGACCAAAGAACTGTCATGTTTGGTTCTGGAGCTGTTCCAAGATTGATTAATGTGTGCAGATATCTGAAAGAGTTCTTTGTAACTAGTGGTCTTCCATCTACACCAACACCACCCAAGGATTCTGTAACCCAAGTTGGGTCTCCAGCAAATAAGTCATTGTAGTCTGGAGTTCTTAAGTGTCTTGCAAGTCTTAGCTTGATTATAAATTGGTCGATTATTTCTTGAGCTTGTTCTTCAGTTATTAAACCAGCTTGTAAATCTCTTTCAATGTATATATCTAGGAATGTGCTTGTTCTTCCTAGTGACATCGCAGCACCGTTGTTTTCTTTAACTGCTGCAAGATATCCAAAGTATACCCATTGAACTGCTTCAACAGCATTTGTAGCTGGCTGTGATATATCAAGGCCATAAGAAGTTGCCATATTCTTTATCTTAGCTAAAGCTCTTATTTGCTCGTTTAATTCTTCTCTAACTCTAATAGTTTCTTCAACCATTATTCCCTTAGTGTTCTTAAGGTCTTTTTTCTTCTCTTCAATTAACTTATCAACACCATAAAGAGCTATTCTTCTGTAGTCGCCTATTATTCTTCCTCTACCATAAGCATCTGGAAGTCCAGTTAATATTCCAGTTTTTCTAGCTGCTCTTATTTCTTCTGTGTAAGCATCAAAAACACCTTGGTTGTGAGTCTTTCTATAGTTAGTGAAGATATCATCCATTCTTTCACTAATCTTATAACCGTAGGACTCAAGTGCACTTTCAGCCATTCTTATTCCGCCCCATGGATTTGTTATTCTCTTTAATGGAGCATCTGTTTGAAGTCCAACTACAACCTCATTTTCTCTATCTATATATCCAGGTCCAAATACATCAATACCGGATATTGTTTCAGTATCAGCATCTAAAATGCCTTTTTTGATTTCTTCTAATATTAACTCACTGCATTTTTCCCATACCTTCTTAGTCTTGTCAGTTGCTCCTGCTAAGAAACTCTTATCGCCTTCATATAATTTAAAATTTTGTTGAATAAAATCTCTAACATCAATGTTATTAGTCCAATTTCCCTCTTTAAAGCCTTCCCATTGTTTAAACATAACTTTCACTCCTTGTCTCGTCTTATTACAATTGTATTATACAACGAATTTTAATCTGTATCAATACCTTTTTTCATTGATTTTATGCCATTTTAACTAATTATACTGCAACAGTTAATCATTCTGTTTTATTATCTTCATTTTACTGTACTAATCAAATTTTATTTCTGTATTATTTTGTAATATTAAGAAAAAATATTTATTCAGATTATTTATTCCAAAATTATACATCATCATATTCAGAAGACCTATTTAAAACAAAATTTATGTTAAGCTTTTAACTTGCCCTATTGACAATTAACACATTAAGTGGTATTATTTACTTGAGAATGATTTTCAGTGCGAGGTGGTAATTATGAGCATTTATGATTTAAAACCAGGACAAAGGGCTTTTGTAAGTAATATAGTAGGTGATGAAAAATTAGCTAAGAGATTACTTGCATTAGGCGCAATTGAGGGAACAGAAATATCCATTAAAACCGCTGCTCCTCTTGGGGATCCAATAATACTTAACTTTAGAGGCTTTGATTTAGCGATTAGAAAAAAAGATGCAAGAAACATTGTAGTAAGGAACGAAAGATAAAAGATAGTATTCTTATATTCGTTGCCAATTTTGGGAGGGGGAATAAAATGATTACTGCTGCATTACTTGGTAATCCAAACGTTGGGAAAACAACTCTTTTTAATCTTCTTACAGGTTCACATCAGCATGTTGGAAACTGGCCTGGAGTTACTGTAGAGAGGAAAGAAGGTTTTTTAGGGAATAACACTAGAATTGTAGATTTACCTGGCATATATGCCATGGATACTTTCTCCAATGAAGAAAAGGTTTCAAAGGATTTTTTACAGAATGGAAATGTAGATTTAATAATAAACATAGTAGACGCATCTAATTTGAATAGAAATCTATACCTTACAACTCAGCTCAAGCAGTTTAACAAACCTATAGTCTTAGTGCTTAATATGATAGATGCTGCTGAAAGCAAAGGTGTAAAAATAGACTACTCAAAACTATCAAAAGAGCTTGGAGTAACTATATTACCAATTATTGCTTCTAAAGGAAAAGGAATAGACAAGCTAAAGGAGCTGCTTAACAGTTCTGATTTTTTAGGGTATTATAATGATAATAACTTTCAATTTCAAAGCGAGAAGGATACCTATGATTATATTGAAAC
>CAZMQY010000092.1:0-11986 GCA_964568335.1 uncultured Clostridium sp. | reverse complement strand
ACAAAAATAAAAAGAATAACGGCGAGGTGAAAAAATATGGATTTGGAAGAATTGATTAAAGCTGCAGCTAAGGATAAGGCTGATAGGCTTGAAGTAGCACTGCCCAGCTTTGATGAAACATGGAAAAAGGCTCAAAGGCAAAAAAAATTCACAAATGAAAAGACACCAAATAGTAACGTTATTACCAATAAGTATTACCAAGTTAATAAATTCAGCACAGAGCCATATAGCTCCCTCAAACATGCAGGAAACAGCAGCAACACAAGCTGAGATAGGGGAAGCTAAAAGGGTTGCAAGCAGTTTTTTAACAGAGCTCTATACTATTGAGGATTATAATAGTTTTACACAGCAGGATCAAATCTTGTATCCGAATGATCCTAAAACACAAAGGATAAAAGTATATACAACAGATAAGTATTATACACAACAGCTGGTTGCAAGTAATGATATTTTATATTTTATAGCGGTAGCACAGTGGAATAAGTGTAATTTTCAAGTAGATAAAGTCACCCTAGTTAAATATGCCGAGGACACAAAAGATAAAAATATTATATTTACTACAGATGTATATTTAAATTGTAAGTTCAAAGATGGTACAGAAAAATCAGCTTCCATTAGAGGACAGATTATCATGGAGCGTGATAGTAGTGCTTGGAAGGTTGGATATTATACTGTAACAAACTACGCACCTAAGGAAATATTTGATAAGTCATTTATCTCCAAAAATAATATAGGTGTAAGTAGGATTATAGAAGAGTTCTTACCACATCCATATAACCCTGCAATAACTCCAGATTCATTATTATTTAAAGGCAAATGGAAGGGAAATGTCATGCCTGAATTCGAAACACAAATGAAGAATATGGGCTGGGAACTTTATAACGGCATGGGAGCAAAGAAATTCTACAAGAAAGACATTGACGGAAAAGAAATTAAAATTTCTATTGTTCCTAAAGAAGAAGGCGGTTCAGAGGAGAAGAATTCCAGTACACTTATAACTGTAGAGCTAGAGGAGTAGTTAGTAAAGGCTTTAAGATTAATATATTTATGCAAGTTATCATTTATTAAAATCAAAGGGGGAGAAAATATGAGAGCATCTTTTAAAGAAAGAAGTTTTGTTTTACTTTGGTTAGTAACCTTCGTTTTAGTAGTTTCATCATTAGCATACATGGCCTTTGCCAAACCTAAATCATCAGGAATGCTTACATCCGGAGTAAGAATCGTAGAAAAGGATAATCTTGAGCAGATAGAATTATATAAAAAGTACCAATCCTACGCTTTTAAGGTTAAGGATAATAATAAATTTTACCTAAGATACTATTCGATGGAAAATAAAGCACCAGTTGAGAGCAAGTTCGAACTTACTAGCGAGCAATATAATAAACTAGTTGAAGGTAATGAGTATTGGTTTATGGTAAAGTTTTCAAAAAACGGTGATACAAACAGCGGAACAATAAAAGAAATCCTTAGCGAGAATCCTGCGAGAAGATAATGATAGTATAAAGATAATAGATGATTTTAAGGGCCGTCTCAAAATAGCATGGTTTAGCATGTTCTGAGACGACCCCTTTTTAAATATCAACTTGCCACTTGCCACGTGGGTGGCACTATTCCTCTTCTACCAGCTTGCTGTTGTATACCTTGGTATCCAGCTCTCCCAGTACTTTAGCGGAAACCACACCTGACACTATTGAGTCACTAACGTTAAGAGCTGTTCTAGCCATATCAATAAGAGGCTCTATGGCAATTAAAAGTCCTACAAGCCCTACAGGAAGTCCCATGGCTGATAAAACAGTTAAGGCTGCGAAGGTTGCTCCTCCACCTACCCCTGCTATGCCAAATGAACCAAGTGCTGTGATGATTATAAGCTTAACAAAGAATGCCATATCCATTGGCACACCTTGAGCTGAAGCTATCATAACTGCCAGCATGGCTGGATATATGCCTGCACAGCCATTTTGCCCTATACTTGTTCCAAGAGAGGACGAAAGGTTGGCTATACCTTCTGAAACTCCAAGCTTATCCTTTTGAGCCTCAATAGTTAGCGGCAATGTTCCGGCACTGGACCTTGAGGTAAAAGCAAAGGTTAAAACGTGTGCTGTTTTCTTTAAATATGTGAAAGGATTTAGTCCATTTACAGCAAGTATAATCAGATGAATTGCAAACATGATTATTATTGCAATATAGGAAGCAAAAACAAACTGCAAAAGTCTCAATATTTCACTAAAGTTGCTTGTGGAAATAAACTTAGTCATAAGCGCCAAAACACCAAAAGGAGTCAATCTTAAAATTACAGTTACCATTCTCATGACTACATCATGCAGAGCACTTAGGAACTTGGTAAAGGTTTCTGCCGCTTCAGGTCTCTTCTTTCTAATCCCAACAGTTGAAACTCCTATAAAGGCAGCAAAGAAAACTACCGATAAAGTAGAATTGCTTCCCTGTCCTGTCATGGAGTATAAGGGGTTTGTTGGTATAATCTCAACTATCTGGTCTTGAATAGGCTTAGCCTGGAAATCCTTTAAGGAAGCATCAAGCTTTTCTCCCTGCTTGATTTCTGCTTGGCCTGCCTGAAGACTCTTGGCATTTAATCCAAATACGCCTGCGGTACCTGCTCCAACAGCTGCAGAAATACCAGCAGTTATAACAAGAACAAGAATAATTGTTCCTGCAGTCTTTCCAAGGTTCTTAGAATTTTGATTAATGATAGCAGTAGAGATTGATACAAATATCAATGGAATAACTATCATTCTTAACAGCCTTACATAGCCGTTTCCTATGATTCCAAACCAAGTATTTGCACCCTTAACCACAGGTGAAGCAGCTCCAAAGATTAACTGAAGTACTGCTCCGTATAGAATACCTGCAGCTAGAGCAACAAGTACTCTAGCTGTAAAGGAATAATGCTTCTTTTGCATCCAGTAGATACTGTAAACAAGAGCTAGCATTACTATAATATTCATGATTACAGATAAGGTTGTGTTCATTTTTATACCTCCTTGTATAAGCTCTATATTATAAATACTTCTTTATAATTTTATGCCGCAGGAGGTATAAAAAGTCCTTTAATTAATAACTATTATTAAACAGATGCTATAGCTTCTATTTCAACAAGAGCATCCTTTGGAAGCCTCGCTACTTGAACAGCACTTCTTGCTGGGAAATCCCCTTGAAAATAGGTTTTATATATGTCGTTCATTTTTACAAAGTTATTCATGTCACTTAAGAAAACAGTAGTCTTCACTATGTTTTCCATTCCTAAGCCTTCTGCTTCAAGTATTGCCTTCACATTCTCAAGAGATTGCTTTGTCTGCTCTTCTATACTTTCTGGCATTTCACCCGTTTCAGGATTTATCGGAAGCTGTCCTGAGGTAAATACTAAATTGCCCACTCTTACAGCTTGTGAATATGGTCCTATAGCTGCAGGAGCTTTCTCAGTAGTAATTGGTTTTTTAGTCATCTTATTTACCCTTTCTTATTTAGCCACATTAGCAGCTACATTTAATACATCCCAAGTTCTTGCAAATGGCGGAGCATAGCAAAGGTCTAACATTCCCAGCTGCTCAGTAGTCATTTTCATAAATACCGCTGCAGCAATAACGTCTACCCTAAGCACAGCACCCTTCTTTCCAATAATCTGACCACCTAATATCACCTTGGTATTTGCGTCATAAATAAGTTTTACGTGAATATCCTCTTGACCTGGATAGTAATTAGTTTGATTTTTATCGCTGATAAATACCGCTTTGTATTCCAATCCCTTTTTAACAGCATCGCTTTCTGATATTCCAGTTCTTGCAGCTTCTAAATCCATAACCTTCACTGCTGCTGAACCTAATGTACCTTGGAAGCTGTTTCTCTTTCCTGCAAGATTTTCTCCTACTATTCTTCCAATCTTATTTGCAGTTGTAGCAAGAGGTATATATACATTTTCTCCTCTTACAGCATGATATACAGAAGCGCAATCACCTGCTGAATAAATATCTTTAATGCTTGTTTCACCAAATTCATCTATTATAATTGCTCCATTAGGGAACATATTTATTCCTGTTTCCTTTAAGAAGGCTGTGTTAGGTCTTACACCTGTAGCTATAACCACTAAGTCAGCCTTATAGCTTCCCTTGTCAGTAACAACCTCTGAAACCTTTCCTTCACCCTTAAACTCCTTAACCATCTCGCTAACATGAAGATCCACCCCATGATTAACAAGCTCCTTCTCCATAATATCAGTAATTTCCTTATCGAAGGAATCAGGTAAAACTCTTGCATCAAGCTGAATTAATCTAACATTCTTATTAAGCTTTTTCATAGCCTCTACCACTTCGATTCCTATAAAGCCAGCACCAATAATAACTACATCTTTAACGCTGTCATTTAAAGCTATTTCCTTCAGGCTTAATCCGTCCTTCAAATCCTTTAAAGTAAATACATTTTCCAGCTTCACGTTTTTAATTGGAGGAATTATAGAACTTGCCCCAGTAGCTATCATCAGCTTATCATAGGTATCTTCAAATTCTCTTCCGCTTTCTAAATCCTTAACCTTTAAAGTTTTATTTTCTACATTTACGCTTAAAACCTCATGATTTATATTTATATCTAAGCCAGTTTCTCTAAGCTTTTCAACCGGTCTTGCTATCAACTTATTATGGTCTCCTATGAAATCTCCAACATAATATGGAAGTCCACAAGCTCCCCAAGAAACTACATCTGTTTTTTCATAAATAACTACTTCTGCATCCTTTGCAATTCTCTTTGCCTTAGCAGCTGCGCTCATGCCTGCTGCAACTCCACCAATTATTATTATTCTCATGGCTTAATCTCTCCTTATATTTAAATAACAATAAACTCTTGTTAATAATAAGAATTTAGCCGAAAGGCTAAATTCTTATTCACTGTATTTGTTAATTATGCACTTACTTCTGCACTTTCCTTGCTGTTATAAACATTCATATCTATCTCATTCATCATTTTACCAGTAACTAATCCAGTTACCATGGAGTCACTTACGTTAAGAGCTGTTCTAGCCATGTCTATAAGAGGCTCTATAGCTATTAGAAGACCTACAAGTCCTACAGGAAGTCCCATAGATGATAAAACAGTTAAGGCTGCGAAGGTTGCTCCTCCGCCTACTCCAGCTATACCAAAGGAACCTAGTGCTGTGATGATTATAAGCTTAACAAAGAATGCTATATCCATTGGTACACCTTGAGCCGAAGCTATCATAACTGCCAGCATGGCTGGATATATGCCTGCACAGCCATTTTGCCCTATACTTGTTCCAAGAGAGGACGAAAGGTTGGCTATACCTTCTGAAACTCCAAGCTTATCCTTTTGAGCCTCAATAGTTAGCGGCAATGTTCCGGCACTGGACCTTGAGGTAAAAGCAAAGGTTAAAACGTGTGCTGTTTTCTTTAAATATGTGAAAGGATTTAGTCCATTTACAGCAAGTATAATCAGATGAATTGCAAACATGATTATTATTGCAATATAGGAAGCAAAAACAAACTGCAAAAGTCTCAATATTTCACTAAAGTTGCTTGTGGAAATAAACTTAGTCATAAGCGCCAAAACACCAAAAGGAGTCAATCTTAAAATTACAGTTACCATTCTCATGACTACATCATGCAGAGCACTTAGGAACTTGGTAAAGGTTTCTGCCGCTTCAGGTCTCTTCTTTCTAATCCCAACAGTTGAAACTCCTATAAAGGCAGCAAAGAAAACTACCGATAAAGTAGAATTGCTTCCCTGTCCTGTCATGGAGTATAAGGGGTTTGTTGGTATAATCTCAACTATCTGGTCTTGAATAGGCTTAGCCTGGAAATCCTTTAAGGAAGCATCAAGCTTTTCTCCCTGCTTGATTTCTGCTTGGCCTGCCTGAAGACTCTTGGCATTTAATCCAAATACGCCTGCGGTACCTGCTCCAACAGCTGCAGAAATACCAGCAGTTATAACAAGAACAAGAATAATTGTTCCTGCAGTCTTTCCAAGGTTCTTAGAATTTTGATTAATGATAGCAGTAGAGATTGATACAAATATCAATGGAATAACTATCATTCTTAACAGCCTTACATAGCCGTTTCCTATGATTCCAAACCAAGTATTTGCACCCTTAACCACAGGTGAAGCAGCTCCAAAGATTAACTGAAGTACTGCTCCGTATAGAATACCTGCAGCTAGAGCAACAAGTACTCTAGCTGTAAAGGAATAATGCTTCTTTTGCATCCAGTAGATACTGTAAACAAGAGCTAGCATTACTATAATATTCATGATTACAGATAAGGTTGTGTTCATTTTTATACCTCCTTGTATAAGCTCTATATTATAAATACTTCTTTATAATTTTATGCCGCAGGAGGTATAAAAAGTCCTTTAATTAATAACTATTATTAAACAGATGCTATAGCTTCTATTTCAACAAGAGCATCCTTTGGAAGCCTCGCTACTTGAACAGCACTTCTTGCTGGGAAATCCCCTTGAAAATAGGTTTTATATATGTCGTTCATTTTTACAAAGTTATTCATGTCACTTAAGAAAACAGTAGTCTTCACTATGTTTTCCATTCCTAAGCCTTCTGCTTCAAGTATTGCCTTCACATTCTCAAGAGATTGCTTTGTCTGCTCTTCTATACTTTCTGGCATTTCACCCGTTTCAGGATTTATCGGAAGCTGTCCTGAGGTAAATACTAAATTGCCCACTCTTACAGCTTGTGAATATGGTCCTATAGCTGCAGGAGCTTTCTCAGTAGTAATTGGTTTTTTAGTCATCTTATTTACCCTTTCTTATTTAGCCACATTAGCAGCTACATTTAATACATCCCAAGTTCTTGCAAATGGCGGAGCATAGCAAAGGTCTAACATTCCCAGCTGCTCAGTAGTCATTTTCATAAATACCGCTGCAGCAATAACGTCTACCCTAAGCACAGCACCCTTCTTTCCAATAATCTGACCACCTAATATCACCTTGGTATTTGCGTCATAAATAAGTTTTACGTGAATATCCTCTTGACCTGGATAGTAATTAGTTTGATTTTTATCGCTGATAAATACCGCTTTGTATTCCAATCCCTTTTTAACAGCATCGCTTTCTGATATTCCAGTTCTTGCAGCTTCTAAATCCATAACCTTCACTGCTGCTGAACCTAATGTACCTTGGAAGCTGTTTCTCTTTCCTGCAAGATTTTCTCCTACTATTCTTCCAATCTTATTTGCAGTTGTAGCAAGAGGTATATATACATTTTCTCCTCTTACAGCATGATATACAGAAGCGCAATCACCTGCTGAATAAATATCTTTAATGCTTGTTTCACCAAATTCATCTATTATAATTGCTCCATTAGGGAACATATTTATTCCTGTTTCCTTTAAGAAGGCTGTGTTAGGTCTTACACCTGTAGCTATAACCACTAAGTCAGCCTTATAGCTTCCCTTGTCAGTAACAACCTCTGAAACCTTTCCTTCACCCTTAAACTCCTTAACCATCTCGCTAACATGAAGATCCACCCCATGATTAACAAGCTCCTTCTCCATAATATCAGTAATTTCCTTATCGAAGGAATCAGGTAAAACTCTTGCATCAAGCTGAATTAATCTAACATTCTTATTAAGCTTTTTCATAGCCTCTACCACTTCGATTCCTATAAAGCCAGCACCAATAATAACTACATCTTTAACGCTGTCATTTAAAGCTATTTCCTTCAGGCTTAATCCGTCCTTCAAATCCTTTAAAGTAAATACATTTTCCAGCTTCACGTTTTTAATTGGAGGAATTATAGAACTTGCCCCAGTAGCTATCATCAGCTTATCATAGGTATCTTCAAATTCTCTTCCGCTTTCTAAATCCTTAACCTTTAAAGTTTTATTTTCTACATTTACGCTTAAAACCTCATGATTTATATTTATATCTAAGCCAGTTTCTCTAAGCTTTTCAACCGGTCTTGCTATCAACTTATTATGGTCTCCTATGAAATCTCCAACATAATATGGAAGTCCACAAGCTCCCCAAGAAACTACATCTGTTTTTTCATAAATAACTACTTCTGCATCCTTTGCAATTCTCTTTGCCTTAGCAGCTGCGCTCATGCCTGCTGCAACTCCACCAATTATTATTATTCTCATGGCTTAATCTCTCCTTATATTTAAATAACAATAAACTCTTGTTAATAATAAGAATTTAGCCGAAAGGCTAAATTCTTATTCACTGTATTTGTTAATTATGCACTTACTTCTGCACTTTCCTTGCTGTTATAAACATTCATATCTATCTCATTCATCATTTTACCAGTAACTAATCCAGTTACCATGGAGTCACTTACGTTAAGAGCTGTTCTAGCCATGTCTATAAGAGGCTCTATAGCTATTAGAAGACCTACAAGTCCTACAGGAAGTCCCATAGATGATAAAACAGTTAAGGCTGCGAAGGTTGCTCCTCCGCCTACTCCAGCTATACCAAAGGAACCTAGTGCTGTAACTATTATAAGCTTTATTAAAAATCCTGGCTCTAATGGATTTATTCCTACAGTCGGAGCTATCATAACAGCGAGCATCGCTGGATATATTCCTGCACAACCATTTTGTCCTATGCTTGTTCCTAGTGATGCTGAAAGGTTTGCAACTCCTTCTGAAACTCCAAACTTACTTGTTTGAGTTTCAACATTTAGAGGAATTGCACCTGCACTAGTTCTTGAAGTAAAGGCAAACATTAATACTGATGCTGACTTCTTTAAATAAGTTATAGGGTTCAATCCGTTGATTGCAAGTATAATAAAATGTATAATAAACATTATTATTATAGCAACATAAGAGGCTAAAACAAACTGCAGTAATTTTACTATTTCAGCAAAATTACTTGTTGATACCATCTTAGTCATTAAAGCTAATACTCCAAATGGAGTTAATCTAAGTATTACTGTTACCATTCTCATAACCACATCATGAAGTGCGTTTAGGAATTTAGTAAAGGTCTCTGCTGATTCTGGCTTTTTCTTTCTGATTCCCATAGTTGCAATTCCCACAAAAGCAGCAAACAGAACTACTGATAGTGTGGCTGAGCTTCCTTGCCCTGTTAATGAGTAGAATGGGTTTGTTGGCACTATTTCAACAATTTGATCTTGAATAGGCTTAGCTTGGAAATCTTTTAAGCTGGCATCCAGTTTTTCACCTTGCTTAACTTGAGCTTCGCCAGCTTGTATTCCGCTGGCATTTAAACCAAAGGCTCCTGCTGTTAAGGCTCCTACAGCTGCTGATATTCCTGCTGTTATAACAAGAACAGCTATAATTGTTCCTGCTTTCTTTCCTAGATTCTTTGAATTTTGATTTATGATTGCTGTTGATATTGATACAAATATTAGCGGCATAACTATCATTTTTAACAATCTAACATAACCAGTTCCCATGATGCCAAACCATGTGTTGGCTTCTTTAATAACTGGACTTGATACTCCATAGATTAATTGAAGCACCGCACCGTATAGAATACCTGCTGCAAGAGCTGAAAGAACTCTTACAGTGAATGAGTAATGCTTCTTTTGCATCCATAATATAGCATAGACAAAAGCAAGCATCACAACGATGTTTAGAATAACGTGAATTGTTGTGTTCATTTTTTCTCCTCCTAATATATTATTTATATCGATAATACTCTCTTAATGTTTTATAAGTAAAAGTATATTAAAATTTCTATTCCTAGAGAGTAGTTATCAATACTTTATATTAATGCCTAACCTTTTTATTTGTTAAGCATAATATCCAAAATTATCTTGTCTGTTTCAAGTGTTCCCTGATTTCCTAATCTGCATAAATTGTCAATGGTATCCTCAGCATCCTCCTCAACAATTCCATCCGTAGCTCCTATAGTCATACCCCTCATAGCAAGAAGAGCTGATTGAACTGCAGCATTAGTACAAGTTGATACCTTTAAAGCGCAGCCAGCTTTAGCACCATCGCAAAGCATGCCGGTAACATTACCAAGCATATTCTGAATAGCAGATTTTGCGGTGTTTTTATCTCCACCAAGAAGGTAAGCTATACCGCAGCTAGCTCCTGTAGCTGCTACAGTTGCTCCGCATAATGCAGACAATCTACCAAATTTGGATTTAATATAAATTGTAACTAGATGACTAAGTGCAGTTGCTCTCATTAGCGTTTCTTCTGACAGTTTAAGCCTTTCCCACACAGCCACTACAGGCAGTGTAGCAGTAATACCTTGATTTCCGCTTCCTGAATTGCTCATAACGCTTAAGGTACTGCCGGCCATTCTGGCATCAGAGCCTGCAGAGGTTAACGCCATGGCATAGTTAGCTAAATCATCAGAAATTAACCCTTTTTCAATTCCTTCAATTATAGTTTTTCCAACCTGAAGACCATAGGAATTCTTCAAGCCTTCCATGCCTACTCTTCTATTTAGATCTATACTCTGTTTAACTAAATCCAATTTATCTACATCAACTGTTTGAATAAAGTCCCAAATTGTATCTATATTAAGGAAATCAAAACTCTCATCCTTTTCTACAACATCTTCACTATTGTTATTTCTTATTACTTGTCCATCCACTTCGATTAGCGAAATATTAGTATGTCTGTCCTCAATAATAACTTTAGCATAAGACTCCTTTGTCGTTACAACAACTTCAATATACAGCTTTTTAGAAGTATTTGCTAAGCTTACAGATACCACTCCATCTTTTATCATAGCTCTAGCCGCTTCAATATCCTTTTTGTCTAATCCGCTTAAAACCTCAAGGCTTCTATCTGCATTAGCAAGTGATCCTAAAGCTGCAGCTAGATTCATTCCACTGCTGCCTGTTCCAGGGATATTTACTGACATAGCATTTTTTATTACATTGCTGCTTGCATAAACCTTTATATCTGTTACCATTTCGCCTTTTACATATTTTCTTGCAGTAGCTGCTGCAAGAGCTATAGCAATAGGTTCAGTACAGCCTAAAGCTACTACTAGTTCTTTATCTAAGGCCTTAAAAAAAACGTTATCATTCATGGTATTTTTCCTTTCACTTAGCATATTATTCTTTTAATTTATTTAAATATCTATAAACTGTAGGTTCAGATACCTCAAGGGCTTTAGCTACCTCGCTTACAGCACCCTTTAGCTGAAAAGCGCCTTTAATATTTAATTGTTTAACCACTTCAATTTTTTCCTCTGCTGACATTCTCTGAGGTAAAATACCAATAGCAGATACAGCCTCCTGAATCATATTCTGCAACAACTCGTCTACATTTTCATGCAACTGCTCTTCAGACATGTTTTTTTCAAGATTAGAAGATATTAAAGTCAACTTGTCCATAATTTCTTTAACCTTTTCATAAGGCTCTACATCAACATTTACACATAGAACCCCTATAATTTCTTCACTATTGTTTTTGATAAAAAAGCTAGAGGAGCGAAAGGTTTTAAATTTGCCAGAGGCTTTATAGTTAGAAACAAAGTTCTGTGACTTATAACTCTTATTTTGTATAACCTTTAACACAAAATCAGTTAGGGGACCGCCAATACTACGTCCACTTAAATGGCCGTTTTTTATAGCAATAATAGAACTTTCAGGGCAGGTAATATCATGGAGTACTACTTCACAATTATCACCCATTATCGCTGCTACAAAATCTACCATAGGTATGTATCTTTCTATAATACTTCTATTGTCCAAAACTAATTCTCCTTTTTGCCAAACTCTGTGATAATAAATTATAATTGTGATAATAATTTATTATATTTTTATAATATCACGGTTTTTCTCTCTATTCAACATATTTCGAAAACTTTTTTAAAAAAGGCGGGGTCTCAAAATAGTATTAAGAAGCATGTTCGATGATACCGTAGAAAACATTTGAACGGTAAAAAGCCTAAATGGCTTTTTTCGGACAACTTGTGAATGGCAATGAGCGTGCTAAGTTGCCCCGAACTGAGCGCAGCGAGTTTATAAAATTTAGGATTTGCATAAAAAATAATCATTAGTCTTATAATGTGCAGTGAA
>CAZMQY010000091.1:0-12063 GCA_964568335.1 uncultured Clostridium sp. | reverse complement strand
ACTAGAGAAGTGGATTTGCTTATAGCTGAACATGAAAATGTAAGTAGCGAAGTAGAGAAGTGGATTGCTGAAAATGGGAAGATAGATTGTATATTAGTAGATGAGGTACAGTTCTTCAAAAAGGAGCACATTGATCAGCTTTTTGAGATAGCTGTTTTGATGGATATCCCTGTAATATGTTATGGTCTCAGAACAGATTTTCAGGCAAATGGCTTTGAGGGGAGCTCAAGACTGCTGCTATTGGCTCACAGCATAGAAGAGCTTAAGAATATTTGTCAATGTGGGAGCAAGGCGATGATGAATGGAAGAATGATTAATGGTAAGTACGTTTTTGAGGGGAAACAGGTGGCAATTGATAAGGAAGATAATATTGAATATCATGCGCTGTGTCCAAGATGTTATTTACAGTTGAAAAAGGAATATGAAAGAGAGCATAACTGCGTTTAAAATATAACTAATAAAGGGGTAAGACTATGGAAAAGAAGGTTACTGTCGGTGGACAGGCGGTCATTGAAGGAGTTATGATGAGAGGCAGCAGTGGTGTTGCTACAGCTGTTAGAAAGCCAGATGGAGATATTATTATAGATAAAATAGACATAATTCCAATTACAAAGAGGTATAAGGTACTGGGCCTTCCTGTTATTCGAGGATTTGTGTCCTTGATAGACTCACTAGTAGTTGGAATTAAGACTCTAAATTACTCTGCTTCTTTTTTTGAGGAGGAAGGTGAAGCATCAAAATTTGATAAATGGTTTGAAGCAAAGTTTAAGGATAAAAGCAGTGATGTACTAGCTGCAATATCATTAGTGTTGTCATTAGGATTTTCCATTTTGTTATTTTTCTTGCTGCCAACCTTTGTTGCTAACTTTTTTAAGAAGTCTTTTGATATGAACGCAGTATTGCTTAATGTAATTGAGGGTATAATAAGAGTTAGTTTATTTCTTCTTTATATATTTCTAATTGGAAAGCTTGAGGATATAAAAAGAGTTTATGAGTATCACGGTGCAGAGCATAAGACTATCTTCTGTTATGAAAACAATGTAGAGCTTACGACTGAAAATGCAAAAAAATTTGGGAGGCTTCACCCAAGATGCGGCACTAACTTCTTATTTTTAGTTATGATTGTAAGTATTGTTTTGTTTTCGTTAACTGGCTGGAATTCTTTATGGGAAAGAATAATGTATAGAATTGTTTTACTGCCTGTGGTTTCGGGAATAACCTATGAACTTATAAGATGGATGGGCAAAGGAAATAGCAAGCTGGCTAACATATTGGCTTATCCTGGGCTTATGCTTCAGAAGCTTACAACTAAAGAGCCTGATTTAAATCAGCTTGAGGTTGCAATTGCAGCGCTTAAAGCGGCAGAAGGTATTGAAGACACAGTAGAAGAAAAAATTGAGGTTGATAATTTTGAAGGTACAACATCTACTATCTAAGGCTTATGAATTATTAAAGGAAGAATGTATTGAAAGTTATATGTTGGATTGCCAGCTTCTTTTAGGTAAGGTTTTAAATTTGGATAGAATGTCAATAATTCTAAATAAAGAACTTGAAGTTGACGAAGAGAGTATGGAAGAATACTTTCAACTTATAGAGAAAAGAAAAAATAAAATGCCTTTAAAGTATATAACAGAAGAAGTGGAATTTATGGGTGTGGACTTATTTATAAGGGAAGGGGTATTGATACCGAGACCGGACACAGAAATTTTAGTGGAAGAGGTCATAAAAGTAATTAAAGAAGAGAAATTCACTGAAATATGTGATGTTTGCACAGGAAGTGGGGCTATAGGGTTAGCTTTAGCTAAGTTCTTAAATAATACCAGGGTGTATTGCTGTGACATTTCCGATATTGCTGAAGAAGTTACTGAGAAAAATATAAGGTTACTGTCTCTAGGGGACAGGGTAAGCTTTATAAAAAGTGATTTGTTATCCTTTGCTGTAAAGGGTAAACTTCAATTTGATGCAATAGTTTCAAATCCACCTTATATTAGAACTGAGGTAATACCTACTCTCATGAAGGATGTTAAAGATTATGAACCTTATATAGCACTTTGGGGTGGAGAGGATGGTCTAGATTTTTATAGAAGGATAACTGCTGAAAGCTTAAAGGTATTAAAAAACGGAGGACTCTTAGCTTACGAAATAGGATATGACCAAAGCAAATCGGTTGAAAACATTCTTTTTGAAAATGGTTATACCAATATTAGAACAGTGAAGGATTTGGCAGGAAATGATAGGGTGGTTATAGGAATTAAGAATTAAATCCCTACTAAAAAAAATCTTCGCAATTTTTACAGCTTGTGTTATAATATTTTATTGTGAAAATAGAATTTGGAGTGATTAGAAATGTTAGATAGATTAAACTTCATTGAAAATAAATATGAAGAACTTTCAAGAAAGATAAGTGATCCTTCAGTAATGGCGGACCAGAAGGAGTGGCAGAGGCTTTGCAAGGAGCACTCAGAATTAGAGATAGTGGTTAATAAGTATAGAGAATATAAAAAAGCAGTTGAAGATATCGAAGCAAATAAGGAAATGCTAAACGAAGAATTAGAAAAAGAATTAAAGGAAATGGTTCAAGAAGAAATCAAGGATTTGACTGAAAAGGAAGAAGAGCTTAGGCAAGAGCTTAGAATACTTCTTTTACCTAAGGATCCTAATGATGACAAGAACGTATTTATAGAAATAAGAGGTGGAGCAGGCGGAGATGAGGCAGCTTTATTTTCTGCTAACCTTTTTAGAATGTATACAAGATATGCCGAGCGTCACAGATGGAAGGTTGAAATGATGAGCCTCAATGAAACTGACATAGGTGGCTTTAAGGAAGCAGTTTTTATGGTTCGAGGACAGTCTGCTTACAGCAAGCTAAAATATGAAAGTGGTGTTCATAGAGTACAGAGAGTACCAGACACAGAATCAAGCGGAAGAATTCATACATCAACCGCCACAGTAGCAGTATTGCCTGAGGTTGATGAAGTTGAAGTCAATATAAATCCAAATGATTTAAGAATTGATGTTTTCCGTTCCTCAGGACATGGTGGACAGAGTGTTAATACAACAGACTCAGCAGTAAGAATAACACATATGCCTTCAGGTATAGTTGTTTCCTGTCAAGATGAAAAATCACAGCTTAAAAATAAGGAAAAGGCAATGAAGGTTTTAGCTTCAAGATTATATGAAATTGCTCAGGCTGAAAGAAGTGCAGGTATTGCTGAGGATAGAAAGAGTCAGGTTGGTACTGGAGATAGAAGTGAAAGAATTAGAACCTATAACTATCCACAAGGCAGAGTTACTGACCATAGAATTGGGCTTACACTCTATAAGCTTGATGCTTTCCTTGATGGAGACATTGAGGAAATGATAGATGCTCTTATTACAGAGGATCAAGCTAAGAAAATGGAAGCAATGGGTAATAATAATTAATTTATAGTTTTATAGAGGTGAACTATGGATATAAATAAAGCCATAAAGAAGCAAGAAAAATCTCATAAAAGGTTTTTGTTCTTTCTTGGCTTTATTTTTTTTGTTATGCCTCTTATCCTTTTCTTAACTCACAGATTCAATTTGTTCTTTTTAACTTATTTATGCATAATAGAACTTTTGATTTTGATAGCTATTTTAGTAAGTGTTAACAATAACTACTTAAAATATAATGTGGATGGATATAAGCTTAAACTAAGGTGTAGAAGATTTGGGGAAGATTACAATATAGTTTGCGACAAGGTAGCTTTTGTGCATGCACAAGGAAGGGAAGCGGAAATGAGCATAGTGATGCTTATGACCTCAAAATTTAGAAATAAAAGAATAAATGCTGTTGATGAAGAGTTTTTGCGAAGGTACCCTTATGTATCTCATTTTTACTATAAAATTAAAAAGTTTAACCCTGAAAGGAACTATTTTTATTTAGTTGTAACAAAAGGATATTATCATAAATATAGACTGCTTGATATGATTTATAGAAATTGTGTTAAAGCTCATTATACTGAGGAAACAGTTGAGAAAATAAAAGAGTACAGGAAATTTTAAAATTATATAAAATTAAAATATTGTAGTTCTTCACTCTGATTTTCATAAATACAATGTATAGAGTTATTTTATGGAACAGGGGTGATATTGTGGATAAAACTAATATACTTATGATTGTGCTTTTAGGAAGCTTGGTTTCATTAATAGGAACTATGATTGGTGCTTCGCTTGGAATTATCGTTAAAAAGCCCTCTAATAGATTTTTAGGAGCTACAATAGGTTTTGCTGGTGGACTAATGCTTTCTATAGTTGTTTTTGATTTGATTCCAGAGGCTATAACAAGCTGGAGTTTTCTTGGAACTCTTATTTTTTGCCTTTTGGGAATAATAACTATAGTAATCATTGACACTAGGATTAATATAGGAGAGAGTAGTTTTGGAAAGAACAAACACCTAAAGGTAGCTTTTATGGCGGCCTTAGGCTTAATGCTTCACAATCTTCCAGAGGGAATCATCATGGGCTGCGGTTTTATAGCAGGGCAAAGTCTTGGTTTAAAGATGAGCCTCATAATAGCTATACATGACATACCTGAGGGAATAGCTGTATCTGCTCCTCTTATGGCGTCAAATGTGAAAGTTTCTAAAATACTTCTATATGCATTTCTAACTGCATTTCCAACTGCAGTAGGCTCTTGGATTGGAGCTTATATAGGAAGTATTTCACATAATATATTAGGAGCCTGCCTAGCCTTTGCTTCGGGAATAATGATGTATGTTGTCTGTGGCGAGATGTTTCCGGAATCTTCAAAGCTTTGGGATGGAGTAACCAGCAGCATAAGTGTGGTTAGTGGAATTATGCTTGGGCTTATAATGGTTAGCGTAATATAAGCAGTACATATAATAAAGGAGAATAACAATGAAAACTAAAGTAATGATTGTTAATGAAAGTAACCCAGATAAGAATATTATAAAGGAAGCTGGAATGGTTATCAGTGAAGGAGGACTTGTAGCTTTCCCTACAGAGACGGTATACGGGTTAGGAGCTAATGCTTTAGATGAAGAAGCAGTAAAAAAAATTTTTGTTGCTAAGGGAAGACCGCAGGATAATCCTCTTATTGTGCATGTTGCTGATTTTAATATTAAACCTTTGGTGAAATGCATACCTGAGATTGCAGTAAAGCTAATGGAAAGATTCTGGCCAGGTCCGCTTACTATAATATTAGAAAAATCAGAACTTATACCAAGTGCAACTAGTGCGGGGCTTTCAAGTGTAGGAATTAGAATGCCTTCTAATAATATTGCAAGAGAATTAATTGTTGCTGCTGGAGTACCTGTGGCTGCACCTTCAGCAAATATTTCTGGAAGACCAAGCCCAACAGAAGCCTCTAGGTGTATCGAGGATTTAGAAGGTAAAGTGGATTTCATTCTTGGGGGGAGCAGCTGCCAGGTAGGTCTTGAGTCTACTATAGTTGACTGTACAGCAGAACCGCCTTGTGTTTTACGGCCGGGCGGCATAACCTTGGATATGCTCAGAGAAGTAGATTCTTCCGTTTATATAGATCCTGCAGTTATGAAAAAAGCAGAAGGAGATTTCAAGCCAAAAGCTCCTGGAATGAAATATAGACACTATGCACCTAAAGCACCTATGAAAATTGTTCAAGGAGAGTTGCGAAAAACTATTGCAAAAATCAATGAAATAGTGCAAAATAGTATAGATGAAAATAAGAAGGTAGGAATACTTGCTACCGATGAAAGTATAAATGATTATTCTAAAGGAATGATAATATCTCTTGGCAGTAGATTTGATCCTAAAAGCATAGGTAAAAATTTATTTGAAGCTTTAAGACGCTTTGATGATGCCAGAGTAGACATTATATTATCAGAAGCCTTTGAGGAAGACGGCATTGGAGCAGCTATTATGAATAGACTTAAAAAGTCTGCTGGCTATAATATTATTGAGGTTTAGATATAGAATGGAGGTATATAGCATGAAGATATTGTTTGTTTGTACAGGTAACACTTGCAGAAGCTGCATGGCTGAAGCTATTTTTAATAAGCTTAGTACAATAGATGATATATCTGCTATTTCTGCAGGACTTGCTGCTGCTACGGGCAGCAAAACCTCCACGCATTCAGCTATGATAGTTAAGGAAAAATATAATATTGATATTATCGGTAGAGAAGCAGTGCAGCTGACTTCTGATATGTTAAATAATTCTGAGTTGGTTTTAACGATGACTTCATACATGAAGGGCATTTTATTATCTAATTTCCCGAATATGAAGAATAAGATTTTTTCCCTTAACGAATATGTCGGCATAAAGGGCGATATTGCAGACCCTTTTGGCGGCCATATAGCTATTTATACTAAAACTTTTAATGAACTTAAAAACAGCATATTGCTATTAATTGCCAAATTGAAAGAAGATAAAAGTACTTTATAGGTGCCATTATCTTCTTTTTTGTAATAAAATATTTTAAATTATCAAACAATATTTAAATGTAGGCAGGAGGGGTAATTATGAAAATAGCATTAGGAAGCGACCATGCTGGTCTAAGTCTTAAGAAGGAAATTTTAAAACACCTTCAAAGCAAAGGAGTTGAAATTGAGGATTTTGGAACATATAATGAGGAATCCTCCGACTATCCTGATTTCGCAGAAAAGGTTTCTGAAGAGGTTGTGAGCAAGAGATTTGACTTTGGTATTTTAGTTTGTGGTACAGGAATAGGCATAAATATTGCAGCTAATAAGGTGCCAGGCATAAGAGCAGCACTTTGCAGTGATACCTTTAGTGCTCATGCATGTAGGGAACACAATGACGCAAATATATTAGCACTCGGTGCAAGAGTGGTAGGGATAGGTATTGCCTTAGATATAGTTGATAGCTTTTTAGGTGCTGAGTTTCAAGGAATTAGGCATCAAAAAAGAATTGATAAAATAAGTCAAATTGAAATTAAATATAATAAATAGGGGGAAACAAACATGAGTAGAGTTACACAAATAGCACATCCACTAATATTACACAAATTGGCATTTATAAGAGATAAAAATACAGGTTCAAAAGACTTTAGGGAATTGGTAGAAGAAGTAGCAATGCTTATGGCTTACGAGGTTACTCGTGACCTTCAGCTTGAAGAGGTTGATATTGAAACTCCTATTTGCACAGCAAAATGCAAAATGCTTGCTGGAAAGAAGGTTGCTATTGTTCCAATTTTAAGAGCAGGCCTTGGCATGGTTGATGGAATGCTTAGGCTTATACCTGCAGCAAAGGTTGGACATATAGGTCTTTATAGAGATGAAGTTACTTTAAAACCGGTAGAATATTTCTGCAAACTTCCTCAAGATATAGGAGAAAGAGATGTTATTGTAACAGATCCAATGCTCGCTACAGGCGGGTCAGCAGTAGATGCTATAACCTTGTTAAAGAAAAAGGGAGCAAAATATATTAGACTTATGTGCCTTATATCAGCTCCAGAAGGAATTAAAGCTGTTATGGATGCACATCCTGATGTTGATATATATGTAGCAGCTATCGATGAGAAGTTAAATGAGCATGGATATATTGTTCCTGGACTTGGAGACGCAGGAGACAGATTGTTCGGAACTAAATAATAATTATAGGGATATAAGCTAGTGCTTATATCCTTTTTGTGTATTCCCTAAATACAAAATTAAAGGTATAATATAGTGAGATTACTTCGTAATCTTAAATGAACAATGAATAATGAACATGGAACAATTAAAGTATTTTATAGAGTAATCGTTCCTTGTTAATTGATAATTCAAAAATGTGAGGGTTTGCTGTGGAAAGAATAGATAAACATAATTACTATCTAGATATATGTGAAACAGTTTTGGAGAGAGGCACTTGCCTTAGGCGGAACTTTGCTGCAATTATAGTAAAACATGATGAAATAATATCTACTGGCTATAGTGGAGCGCCAAGAGGGAGAAAAAATTGCTGTGATTTGGGATATTGCAGAAGAGAGCAGCTAAATGTTCCAAGAGGAACAAGATATGAACTCTGCAGGTCTGTTCACGCAGAACAAAATGCTGTAATATCAGCAAGAAGGCAGGATATGATAGGCTCTACACTTTATTTAGTAGGCAAGGAGCAAAGGACTGGAGATTATGTTGAACAAGCTTCCTCCTGTTCGCTTTGCAAGAGATTTATTATTAATGCAGGACTAGATAATGTTATAATAAGAGATACAAAAAATGACTATAGAATTGTAGAAGTAAGTGATTGGATAGAAAATGATGATTCGCTTGAAGGAGACTGCTCTTACTAAAAATTTTATACTTTAACATAGGAAGGTAATCTATGAATAATTATATGTTAGTTATAGTTTCTACGTTAATTTCAATTGCTTCAACCCCCATTGTTAAAAAGCTTGCAGTAAAAGTTAAAGCAATAGATGTTCCAAAGGATGAAAGAAGAGTGCATAAAAAGCCAATACCTTTATTAGGAGGTTTAGCTATATATTTTTCTTTTATTATCACACTTTTTTTAAAGGAAGGTATGATTAATAATTCGGAATTGGGAATAATTATAGGTGCCACAATTATTGTTATAGGCGGAATTCTAGATGATATGAAGGATTTAAAGCCTGGCTTAAAACTTATGTTTCAAATTTCTGCAGCTATTGTTCTAATCATAAGTGGAGTAAAGATAAATATGTTGACTAACCCTTTTGGAGGGATCGATGGAACCATAGACATAAGTTGGTTTAGGATTCCTTTTACGCTATTTTGGGTAGTAGGCATTACTAATGCAATAAATTTAATAGACGGACTGGATGGCTTAGCGGCTGGTGTTGCGCTTATTTCAACTGTAACTATATTTATCATAGCACTTCTTCACGGAAGAACAGAAGCTGCTATTCTTACAGCAATATTAAGCGGTGCAATAATAGGTTTTCTTCCGTATAATTTTAATCCAGCTTCAATTTTCATGGGAGATACTGGGGCTCAATTGCTAGGTTTTCTATTGTCTGCTATCTCTATGGTTGGAACTATAAAATCAGCTACAGCCTTTGCTATTTCTGTTCCTATATTAGCATTAGGTCTTCCAATTTATGATACGCTTTTTGCAATGATAAGAAGAAAGATAAATGGAAAGCCAATATCATTAGGTGATAGAGGGCACCTTCATCATAGGCTGCTTGATTTAGGACTTACGCAACGACAGACAGTTATAATAATGTATTTCATAAGTGCTGTACTTGGAGGAATTGCAATAATTGCTATGCAGATTAGTACTGTTCGGTCATATTTTCTAGTGACTGGAGTGATAACTATAATAGTATTTATAGCTTGGAAATTAGGTTTCTTTAAGCACAAGGAATAACATGTAGGAGAGGATATTAATGCAAAAGATAAAGGTTATAACCATTTTCGGTACTAGACCTGAAGCTGTAAAAATGGCTCCTTTAGTAAAGGAACTAGAGAAGAGGGAAGATATATGCTCCTTGGTATGCGTAACAGCACAGCATAGGGAGATGCTGGATCAAGTATTAGAGCTTTTTGATGTGAAGCCTAATTTTGATTTAAATATTATGCAGACTAAGCAGAGTTTAACTGGGATTACAACTAGAGTTTTAGAAGGCCTTGAGGAGGTTTTTGAGCAGGAGAAGCCAGATATAATACTTGTCCATGGCGACACTACCACAACCTTTGCTGGTGCACTAGCTGCCTTTTATAAGCAGATTAAGGTAGGTCATGTGGAAGCAGGTCTTAGAACCTTTGATAAGTACTTCCCATTCCCAGAAGAAATGAATAGAAAACTTACTGGAGCAATTACTGACATTCATTTTGCTCCAACTGATAAGTCAAAACAAAATCTTTTAGCAGAAGGTGTAAGGGAAGAAAGTATTTTCGTAACTGGAAATACAGTTATAGATGCTATGGATTTTACTATTGAAGATAAATATACATTTAATAATGACATCTTAAACAGTATTGACTATATAAATAAAAAAGTTATACTTGTTACTGCCCACAGAAGAGAAAATTGGGGAGAGGGAATAGAAAATATCTGCAAATCTTTAAAGTCTATCGTTTTAGAAAATGAAGATGTAGAAATAGTATATTTAGTTCACCTGAATCCTATAGTTAAGGATGTTGTATACAGTTATTTGGAAGGCTTATCTAGAGTGCATTTACTGCCACCTTTAGATACTAAGGAAACACATAATCTTATGAACAAATGCTTCATGGTTATGACTGATTCAGGCGGGCTTCAAGAAGAAGCCCCACATCTTGGAAAACCAGTTCTTGTTCTAAGAGACGTAACGGAAAGGCCAGAGGCTGTACAATCAGGTACTGTTAAGCTGGTGGGAACTAATATGAAAGATATTATAGAAAGTGCGAATAAGCTTATTAAAGATAAATCACATTATGAAGTAATGAGTAGAGCTGTTAATCCTTATGGGGATGGAAAGGCTTCAGAGAGAATAGTAGATGCTATATTATACAGTTTTGGATATAAAAATAATAGAACTGAAGAATTTATGGTAAATGATAAATAATATATTTGCATAAAGACAAGAAGGCTCAGGCCTTCTTTTTTTCACACTTTTTTTGGAAATTTATATATTAGTAATATAATGAAGAATAAAAGGTCTAATTCTTGTCCATAATCATAAGGAAATTGTAATTAACTGTGATACTAGGGGGATAAGAAGTTGAAAACAAAAGTGGTTATTTTATTTTTATTTTTAATGTCAAGTTTTGGATGCTTTATAAATAGTACTTCACTTGCAGCGAAAGAGGAAGATTATTTTAAGGAAATAATTGAAGTTACAGAAGGGCAGGTTTCGGAATTTGGAGTGAAAGCAAGCTTTGAGATTCTAGAAGATAAGGAAACTTACTGTCTGGAGCTTCTAAGGAAGCTGCAAATTGATGGTGCTGATATAAATATTGCAAAGGATGATAGATTCTATTCTGTTGAATTTAATAATAATAGGATTAAGGGTTACATAGAAAGTATAAGTTATGATAATCATAATGTTGTAACTTTAAATGTAGTACAGTATGACAATGTATATAGATTATCAGAGCTTAAAGACAGGGTTGCTAATGCCATAGGAAACCATATAAAAGAAGTAAAATATTTTGACTATTTAAAGGCAAAGATAAATAGCGGTGATAAAGCAAAGGTAAACAATAAAATAATAGAGCTGTTAAAGGAGAATAATGCTTCTAATATTGACACGGTAGAAATCGATAATGGCTACAGTACAGTAGCTTATACCAAAAGATACATGATGATGAAGAATAATGGAAAAAGGATAGATTTAAATTATGCTGTTTGTAGTTATAATTCTGGAGACTATGTGATTATAGGAACACCTGTGATTATTACAACCTATTAGTTAGTAAGAAATGGGGGATATGAATGGAAAAGATATCAGTAAAAGGCAGGAGCAAGCTAAGCGGAAAAGTGAATATAAGTGCTGCAAAAAATTCTGTACTGCCAATAATAGCAGCAAGCATATTAAGTGGGGATAAATGTATTATTGAAAATGCTCCCATGCTTGAAGATGTTTTTGTTATTGGTGATGTTTTAAAAAGTGTGTCAGCAGAGGTTGATATTGATAAAGCTAACAGCAGGATTTTAATTGATACAAGCAAACTTACCTATGGTGAACCTTCCAGCGAGCTTGTTAGAAAAATGAGAGCTTCTTTTTTGATTATGGGACCTATGATATCTAGGTTTGGAAGGTTTAAAATTTCTCTACCTGGCGGCTGCAATATTGGAACAAGACCTATAGATTTGCATCTCAAGGGCTTGACTGCTTTGGGAGCAGAGGTGAGTATAGGTCATGGTTATGTTGAGGCTGTTGCAAGCAGGCTCATAGGCAATAAAATATATTTAGATTTCCCTTCTGTTGGAGCTACAGAGAATATTATGATGGCAGCTACACTTGCTGAGGGTGAAACAATTATTGAAAATTCGGCGGCTGAGCCTGAAATTGAGGATTTGTCCAGATTTTTAAATAGTATGGGAGCTCAAATATTAGGAGCAGGGACTGATACTATTAGAATTATCGGTGTAAAAGAACTGAAAGGTGCTATACACAAGCCTATTTGCGA
>CAZMQY010000090.1:0-12134 GCA_964568335.1 uncultured Clostridium sp. | reverse complement strand
ATATAGTGAAGGAGATGATAAAATGTTCGAAGCATTTTTTAAATTAAAAGAAAACAATACAAATTTCAAAACAGAAGTTCTTGCAGGTATAACAACCTTCATGACTATGGCATACATACTTGTAGTTAACCCGGGAATACTTTCTCAAGCAGGAATGGATTTTGGCGCAGTGTTTACTGCAACAGCTCTTGCGGCTATAGTAACTACGCTTTTATTAGGCCTATATGCAAAGCTTCCTTTTGCAGCAGCACCAGGTATGGGGCTTAATGCCTTCTTTGCCTTTACTGTAGTAAAAATTATGGGGTACTCCTGGCAGTTTGCATTAACTGCAGTTTTGCTGGAAGGTATTATATTTATATTTTTAACTATATTTAATGTACGTGAAGCAATTATTGAATGTATTCCACTTAACATAAAGAGAGCCATTTCCGTTGGAATAGGCTTATTTATAGCCTTTTTAGGACTTGATGGAGCAAAAATTGTTGTTCATCCTGAGGGAGGAACAATAGTAGCTTTAGGAAACCTTAAGGACCCATATACAATATTAGCTATAATAGGTATTTTAATTACGGCTGTTTTAGTTGCAAGAAAGGTTAGGGGAGCACTTCTTATAGGTATTGTTGCTACAACTCTAATAGGAATACCAATGGGAATAACTAAGGTTCCAGAAAGCTTAATATCCATGCCTCCTTCAATAAGAAGCACATTTATGCAATTTGAATGGACTCATGTATTTAGCTTGGATATGCTTGTTGTATTATTTACTTTGCTATTTATGGATCTGTTTGACACTATAGGAACTTTGGTTGGTGTTGCGACTAAGGCTAACATGGTAGATGAAAAGGGAAATGTTCCAAGAGCTAAACAGGCATTACTTGCAGATGCCATTGGTACAACTTTAGGTGCTGTTTTTGGTACTAGCGCAGTTACTGCCTACGTGGAAAGCGCTTCAGGAGTTGCCGAGGGAGGAAGAACTGGACTTACGGCGGTATCCACAGCTGTTATGTTCATAATAGCTCTGTTCTTATCACCCTTATTTATAATGATACCTTCAGCAGCTACAGCACCAGCTTTAGTACTAGTTGGATTGTTTATGCTTGAGCCGATAAAGGAGATAGATCTTACAGAATTTACAGAAGCCATACCTGCATTTATAACGCTGATTATGATGCCGTTATCCTTCAGTATTGCTGACGGTATTGCATTTGGTATGATATCCTATGTAATTATTAAGTTTGCTACAGGAAAAATAAAGGAAATTCATATAGCTACTTTTATAATAAGCTTATTGTTTGTCCTAAAATTCTTTATATAATAAAAAGATAGCTTCAGGCTTTTGCAGGAAGCTATCTTTTTATTTAGAATATGTTTAAGTTTAGTATTTAAGTAAGCAGGGAAGTTACATCGTAGCGAAGTTTTCCTAGATGTAACTGCTCTGCTTAATTTTAACGCTGCCTTTATTTAAAGTTTTTTCTACTATTAACAATTGGCTTTTGCAAGGTTTTAGGCGAAATGATTCCCTTATAAACTTCATGCTCTTCGATGCTTATATCAAAATTTCGTTCATATCTCTTAATTTCACTGATTTCCTTCTCAGTAACAATAGAAATAGCAGTGCCTTGTTTTCCAGCTCTACCTGTTCTGCCTACTCTATGCAGATAATCCTTTGGCTGATCAGGTAAATCCAGATTAAAGATATGAGTTACATCTTTAATGTCCAAACCTCTTGCTGCAATATCGGAAGCAACTAAAAGCTGAAGCTTGCCGCTTCTAAAATCCTCCATAGCTTTCTTGCGCTCTTCCTTTGTTGCACTGCCATGTATTCCGTAGGCCTTAAGGTTGTGATGCTGAAGCTTCATTGTAGTTATTTCAGTTTCATCGCTCTTGTTAATAAATACAATGGCCTTCTTAGGCTTTGCGGCTGCCACAAGCTTTCTGAGCATTTCAATTTTATCTCTCTGTTCTACAACTACGTACATATGGTCAATATCTGGGTTAACTTGAAGCTTTTCTTCAACTCGTATGAATTCTGGTTCTTTCATTAGGGAATTAGCCGTGCTTAAGGTTTTTTCTCCTATGGTTGCGGAGAAAACCATAAGCTGTCTGTCCCTAAGAGTGGTTTTAATAACATCTTTAACAGGAGCAAGGTTTTTATCGTCAAGCATTCTGTCACCTTCATCAATAACTATGGTTTTTACTGTATGAGCGCTTATCTTTTTCATTTTAATAAGCTCAAGTATTCTAATGGTAGAACCAACAATTATATGAGGCTTATCCCTTAATTTTTCAACTTGTCTCTTTATATTAACATCGCCGATTACAGCTAAAGAGGTTAAGGGAACTTTGGAATTATCCGCTAGAAGCTTAATTTCCTTGTCTATTTGCATCACAAGCTCGTGAGTTGGGGCTAGTATAATAGCCTGCATCTCTCTTTTGCTGCTGTCTATCCTTTGGAATAAAGGAAGAAGATAAGCAAGAGTTTTCCCGCTGCCTGTTTGAGATTCACCTATTATGTCTTTGTTTTCTAAAGCTAAGGGGATAGCTTTTATTTGAATATCAGTAGGCTCGGTAATGTTTGACCTCTTTAAGCCTTCTATAAGATTTTCATTAAGTCCTAATTCGGAAAATGTTTTTTTCATATGTATATTCATTCCTTTCGCTTCATTCAAGATTAATTCTATCATAAAGCTTCTTTATATGTTAAATCTACTGTAAATAGAACTATATAATTTTATACTTAGTATTCCATTTTGTAAACTAAAATATAGCGAATTTGCTTGTGTTTGATTTGTTTTTGTGTAGATGAATTTAGAGAATGAAAATTTAATGTTGTTAATTGAATAAATTTGTAATATAATGAAACTATTAGAGAACGACTATTGCATTTTTCACAATTTGAAAACGTAGACAAGTTTGAATTGTAAGAAGACACAGGACGGTGACTATAAAATATCTTATGATATTTTATATAAATTTACAAAAATACAAGGAGGTAATCTTATGGTTCAAGGACCAATGCTCGTAGTTGTACTACTACTCGCAATCATTTTCATTGTTCTAGCTACATCAAAGCTTAAACTACATCCATTTTTAGCTTTGATACTTGCTGCTTATGGACTAGCTTTCGCAGCAGGAGTGCCTTCAAGCAAAATTTCTGGTGTAATTACTGGTGGTTTTGGAGGTACCTTAACAAGCATAGGTATTGTAATTCTTGCAGGATGTATTATTGGAACAATTCTTGAGAAATCAGGCGCTGCTATTAAAATGGCAGAGGTAATTATTAAGCTTGTAGGTGAAAAGAGACCTACCTTAGCAATGAGTATTATAGGATATATAGTATCTATTCCTGTATTCTGTGATTCAGGCTTTATTATTTTATCATCCTTAAACAAGACTATTGCTAAAAAGACTAAAACTTCTTTAGTAGCTATGTCCGTAGCACTTTCTACAGGACTTTATGCTACACATACATTAGTTCCACCAACTCCAGGTCCTATAGCAGCTGCTGCTAACTTAAAGTTGGACAACCTATTGTTAGTTATAATAATAGGAATGCTTGTAGCTATTCCTGGTACATTAGTTGGTAATATTTTTGCTAATAAGTATGCTTCAAAATTTGCTCCTGTAACTGAGGCGGTAAATGATGGAAAGACTTATGAAGAAGAAATAAAGAAATATGGAACATTACCATCAGCTTGGAAATCCTTTAGCCCAATAATAGTTCCAATTCTATTAATGGCTCTTGGTTCAGTAGCTGCTTTCCCTGGAAACCCATTTGGAACTGGCTTTGTAAAAAACCTGTTTGCATTTGTTGGTACTCCTGTAAACGCTCTTTTAATAGGTGTGGCTTTTGCTTTCATGCTAGCACCAAAGCTAAATGAATTAACTTTAAGTGGTTGGGTAGGAGATTCCTTAAAGGATGCTGCATCAATATTAGTAGTTACTGCAGCAGGTGGAGCTCTTGGAGCAGTTATAAAGGAAATAAAGGTAGGAGATTATTTAGGACAAAGCTTACAAAGCTTAAACCTAGGAATTTTCGTTCCATTTATAATAGCAGCTGCTTTAAAAACAGCTCAAGGTTCCTCAACAGTTGCTCTTGTTACAACATCAGCATTAATGCTTCCATTACTTCCAGCTTTAGGCTTTACAACAGAAATAGCAAAGGTTCTTGTTGTTGCAGCAATAGGTGCTGGAGCAATGACAGTTTCTCATGCTAACGACAGCTTCTTCTGGGTAGTTTCTCAGTTTGGAGGCATGGATGTTAAGACAGCTTATAAAACTCAAACCGTTGCAACCTTGCTTCAAGGTATAGCAACCATATTAACAATATTCGTATTATCGTTAATATTAGTTTAATATAATATGGCAGCCATATAACTTATATGGCTGCTTATTTTTTATTTGAAAATTAATATCGGAGAAATGAAAATAAGAGTAGAGATTGCTAGATTCTCTACTCTTATTTTTACAAATTGCACATATTTAGAGGGAAACTTTAAATTGTTTCGACGAAAGCATAATTTTTTCAACAGCACCCAATACATTTTCATTTATATATTCCACGCTGTCGGCCTTTTTAAAGGTATCAACTATTTGTTCGGCCTCTGTTCTGATTATAAGCTTGGAAAAGTCAAGCTCGCCTCTGTAAAGTACTTCTATATCAATGCTATATCTTTCTTCTAAGGTTTCCTTAATGTATTGATTTGGAACTTCAATAATTAAGTTGTCGTCCTCAAGCTTTGCAGTTTCTGCATAAGATAACCAAGCTGTGTATACTACTGCATTATTCTCTTCTTTTAAAATACTTGAAACCTTCTTATTTACTAATGATAAATTTTCCATAAGCGTATACCTCCAATTTGATTATACTAATAATTTTATTGTTTAGCTAACTAATAAAAGTCAATGAATTTTGCAATATGTAATTATGCATCCTTCATAATATATATTATATGTTTTATTATATGCTTTAGTCAATATAAAAAATGAATTATTAGCATGAATAAATTGTAAAAGATTTGTTGGTTATTATTAACAATATGTTAAGAAAACTAAAAAAATGCAGGAAATTAAGTCGTTGTCATGAATTTAACAATAGAAAATGATAAATATTGCAATAAAGACTGCATATTCCTTCAAATAATCTATTTTTTGTAATAATTTAAGCTAGCAATAATAAATATTTTTATTATTTATGCTATAATGTTACTAGAAAAAGGGGGGTAAAAATGAACAATTTTAAGAAATATATTAAGAATTATTGGAAGCCCTTTTGCACAGCCTTAAGTTTTCTTATGCTGGAGGCTGCCTCTGATCTTTTGCAGCCAACAATAATGTCTAAAATAATTGACTTTGGGGTAACAGAAAAAAACCTTAGCTATGTGCTTAAAATGGGGGCTCTTATGCTATTGGTTACAGGCTTTGGAGCAATTGCTGCAACTGGCCGCAATATAGTTTCCAGCAATGTTTCACAAAAGTTCGGTGCTGAACTTAGACTGGATTTATTTAAAAAGGTGCAAAGCTTATCCTTTGATAATATAGATAAGTTTGAAGCTGCCTCACTTGTAACAAGGCTAACAAACGATGTGACTCAGCTGCAAAACTTTACACACGGGATGATGAGAATCTTTGTTAAAGCTCCTATTGTGGGTATAGGCAGCATT
The DNA here is from genome assembly GCA_964568335.1 of uncultured Clostridium sp. GTDB lineage: Bacteria > Bacillota > Clostridia > Clostridiales > Clostridiaceae > Clostridium_AT. The sequence goes on along the minus strand of CAZMQY010000090.1, from coordinate 6,471 downwards.
ATAATGGCTACTGTTTTAAATGCAAAAATGGCTTTAATAATATTTGCCATTGTTCCTATTGTTGCTTTGCTAATAAGCCTTAGCATGAAGATAGGCTATCCTTTCTTCACAAAGGTTCAAAAGGCGCTAGATAAGGTTAATGGAGTTATAAGAGAGTATCTGTCGGGAGTGAGAGTAGTTAAAGCCTTTAACAGATTTGACTATGAAAGCGAAAGATTTAAAAATGAAAATGAAGCTTTGGCTATTAAATCCACAAGGGCAATGAGGGTAATGGCTGTATTTAATCCAGGCATATCCTTCACCGTCAATTTAGGAATAGTCGCCCTTATGTGGCTTGGAGGCATTAAAGTAAACAATGGACAAGTCCGAGTTGGGCAGATAATAGCCTTTATAAATTATATGACCCAAATTCTCTTTTCACTTATAATGGTTTCTAATGTTTTTACAATGTTCATTAGAGCTAAGGCCTCCGCGGAGAGAATAGGAGAAGTGCTTGACGAGGAGAATACTATAAAAGCACCTGAAAAGCCTGCAAGCTTGGGAAGCCTGCAGGGCAGAGTAGATTTTAAGAACATAAGCTTTTCCTACAGCGGATCCTCTGGAGAACCAGTGCTTAAGAATATAAGCTTCAGCTGCCTTCCTGGGGAGACTATAGGCATAATAGGCTCAACTGGTGCTGGAAAGAGCAGCCTTGTGAACTTGGTGCCACGTTTTTACGATGCAGTCTCTGGCACCGTCAAGCTTAATGGGGTAGATGTAAGAAATGTAAATCTTAAGGAGCTTAGAGATAAAATAGCTCTTGTTCCTCAAAAAACAATGCTTTTTACTGGCTCAATAATAGATAACATCAGATGGGGGAAGGAAGATGCCATTGAGGAAGAAATTATTGAAGCCTGTAAAATAGCTCAGGCACATGATTTTGTTTCCTCCTTTCCGGAAGGTTACAATACGCTGCTGGGACAGGGAGGCGTAAACCTTTCAGGAGGGCAAAAGCAGAGGTTATCTATAGCTCGTGCACTTATTAAAAAGCCTGAAGTGCTTATATTAGATGATTGTACAAGCGCTGTGGATGTGACTACGGAGACAAAAATAAGAGAGGGACTAAAAAAATACTCCAAGGAGCTTACTGCAATAATTATTGCACAGCGTGTAACCTCAGTAATGACAGCGGATAAAATAGTTGTTTTAGATAATGGACAGGTAGTTTCCATGGGATCTCACGAAGAACTGATGCATACCTCCAAGGTTTATCAGGACATCTTCCGTTCTCAGATAGGAAAGGAGTTGATGCAGCATGTTTAACAGGCCAGGAGGGCCAGGACAAAATAGAGGTCCTGGAGGTATGAGCAGAATGGCCCCAGTAGTAAAGCCTAAGAATTTCTGGGAAACTATAAAAAGGCTTTGGAAATATTTCGGAAAGGAACGCTATCTTTTAAGCTTTATTTTCCTGCTTGTATTTATTAGTGCTGTAATAGGGCTCTCAATACCTAATTTAATCGGCAAAGCAATTGATGCCATGTATCCAGGAGAAGGAAAAGTAAATTTTAGTTCACTTCAAATAATTGTTATTACAATGACCATAGCTTATTTTACTGATGCAGTTATAAGCTTTCTTCAGGGCTGGCTTATGGCAGGCATATCTCAAAGAATAGTTAAAAGCCTTAGGGAAACACTTTTTGCAAAGCTTCAAAAGCTGCCCATAGCCTTTTTCGATTTAAGAACCCATGGAGAGATTATGAGCAGGCTTTCAAACGATGTTGACAATGTAAGCTCAACTGTATCCCAGTCTACAACTCAGCTAATGTCTAACAGCATAACTATTGTAGGAGCTTTTATAATGATGCTTAGAAAGAGTCCTCTGCTGACTTTAGCCAGCGTTATTACAATACCTATGGTGTTTGGTCTTACAAAAACCATTGCTAAAAAAACAAAGGTACTATTTAAAGAGCAGCAGGTGAATTTAGGAAGGCTTAATGGACAGATAGAAGAAGCCATATCAGGCATCCATGTTGTAAAGGCCTTTAATTATGAGGAGACAATAATAGAAGAATTTGAAAGCATGAACTCAAAGCTTTGTGAAGTTGGTATAAAGGCTCAGATATGGTCAGGCTTTATTATGCCTATAATGAACGTAATAAATAATATTGGTTTTACTGTAGTTGCGTCCTTTGGCGGAGTGCTTGCAGTAAATAATATGATCACAGTAGGTATAATTGCAAGTTTTTTAAGCTATTCGAGGCAGTTTTCAAGGCCTTTAAACGAAGTAGCAAATATATTTAATACTCTGCAGTCTGCACTGGCGGGGGCTGAAAGAGTCTTCGAGATACTTGACGAAAAAGAAGAGACAGAGGATGTGCTAGGTGCCAGAGTGCTTCAAAATCCTAAAGGCGAGGTGGTTTTTGAAAATGTAACCTTTGGATACAGACCTGAAGTACAGGTGCTTAAAAATGTAAGCTTTAAAGCAGAAGCAGGAAAGAGTATTGCTCTTGTTGGTCCCACTGGTGCAGGAAAAACAACAATAGTAAGCTTGCTTACAAGATTCTACGATGTAACAGAAGGCAGGATTTTAATAGATGGCTACGACATAAGAGAATATACCAGAGACAGCCTAAGAAGATGCTTTGGAATAGTTCTTCAGGATACTTATTTATTTTCAGGAACTATAAAAGAAAACATAAAATACGGGAAGCTTGATGCCACGGATGAAGAGGTAGAACAAGCCGCTGCAATGGCCAATGCAGATGTGTTCATTAAGCGTCTGCCAAAGGGTTATGATACTGTGCTTTCAGAGAGCGGAAGCAACTTAAGCCAAGGACAAAGACAGCTTTTGGCTATTGCGAGGGCAATACTGGCGAGCACTCCAATTCTCATACTTGACGAGGCAACAAGCAGCGTCGATACTCGTACGGAGCTCCATATCCAAGAAGCTATGCTTAAGCTTATGGAAGGAAGAACGAGCTTTATAATAGCCCACAGACTTAGCACCATACGTGATGCCGACACCATAATGGTAATAGACAAGGGCGGAATAATGGAAAAAGGTAATCATGAGAGTCTTATCAAGAGCAAGGGCGTTTATCATGATATGTACTTTGGGCAGTTTAAGAATTTAATATAGTGCCACCCACGTGGCAAGTGGCAAGTTGATGCAGAAAGAAAGCTGGGGTAAAGATGAGATCATATCCTAGCCTTCTTTTTTATAATAAATATTTATTGAAAAACAATAAAATATTATTGAAATAAGTTAATAGATGTAGTAAGATAAGAATGAAGATGTTAAATGCAGGTAAAGCATAAATTAGCTTTTACGGCTTGACTAGCGATGGAAAGTTGCAGCTTAGGAAAGACCATACCGATTAAGGTATTGAGGAGGATTTTGATATGAAAGATAACAAGTATAACCCTATGGCAAGATTTTTGATTATTATATTAAATGTTCTTATTATTTTTGGAGTATTGGCTTGTGTAACTTTAATTTTAAGCACAATAGCACCTACGGATATTGGAGCTGCAAACAGAAAGGTAATTTTGAACTGCATATTGTTTTTTATTGGGACTTCATCCTTGGTATTTATACTTTACAGCTTAAGAAAAATTCTAAAGTCTGTAATTAAAGAAGGACCATTTAACATGTGCAATGTGAAAAGTCTAAAGAATATATCTTACAGCTGCCTTGTAATAACAGTATGCTATTTAATCAATTTTTTCTACAATAACCAATTTAAGAGCTTCAGCTTAATAGATATTGGACCTGAAGGCATACGAACGGATACAGAATTCCTGATCTTTTTCTTTGCTGGCTGCTTTGTTTGGATATTAGCTCAAATATACAAGCAGGCTGTAGAGGTTAAGGAAGAAAATGACTTCACGGTTTAGCGGCAGTAGAATAGGAGGGACATTATGGCTATAATCGTAAACTTAGATGTAATGATGGCAAAACGTAAAATCTCACTTAATGAACTAGCTGATAAGGTTGGAATTACAAATGCAAATTTATCAATTTTGAAGACTGGAAAGGCAAAGGCAATAAGGTTTTCCACATTGGAGGCAATATGCAGAGAGCTTAATTGCCAGCCTGGGGATATTTTAGAGTTTAGAGAGAATTAGGAGGGTATAATATGGAAGTTAATCTTATTAAAGAGAATAATACTAAGGAAGGGTTAATAAGTATGCTCATTTCCTTGCTTCTAGGGCTTGTCTTCGACAGAATGTTTATTGATAAAGCCTTTGGGATTTCCTATTTCATATTTATAGGTCTTTGCGTAGCATTTTTTCTATGGTCAATAAGGGATAGACTAAGCTTTCAAAAGAGCATAGGCTGGTTTTTGCTAATTCCCATAGGCCTATTAGCCTTTAGGTTTACAGTTTATACTGATGAAATGCTTTCAGCGCTGAATATTTTGATGATTCCCTTGCTCATGATAATTAGCTCCATTCTTATAGATAATCCAAGTATGCAATGGGACAAAATAGCCTTTATATTTGAAATTCCAAGGAAAGGCATAGCAAATGTAATGGAAAACATTCCAACACCTTTTAAACTTATAAAGAAAGCTATTGGAGAAAGAGCAAAATTGCAATTAAAGGATGGTAAAAAACAGATAGTAATAGGGTTATTAATATCACTGCCCCTTTTAATTATTATAATAATGCTTCTTAGCTCCGCAGATATGGTGTTCAACTACTATTTAGGAAATATAACAGAAGTCTTTAAAAATATTGATTTAGGTGAATTTCCTTCCCATGCTATTTTGGTTTTGTTGGTGGCTTTTTATCTCTTTGGTTATGTTTGGGGCTTTAAAAATAAAGATAAAGCTGGAAAACTGGAGTTTAATATTGAAGCCTTAAGCTGGGAAGCTGTAACCATAATAACTGTTTTAATTGCTCTAAATATAGTATATTTAGTGTTTACTGTAATTCAATTTTCCTATCTCTATGGTGGAGGAAACATGACTCTGCCAGCAAGCTTTACCTATGCTGAGTATGCAAGAAGAGGCTTTTTTGAACTGGTTGCAGTTACCTTTATAAATTTTATTATTGTAATAAGCTGCATTAAATTTGTTAAAAGAGATAATAAGAAGCTGGTTGCAATAGGAAACATTCTTTTCTCTGCGCTTATAATCTTTACTCTAAACATGCTTTATTCAGCAAACTTTAAGATGAATTTATATGAAAGCAGCTTTGGCTATACCTATTTAAGAGTTATGGTACACTTGTTCATGCTGCTGCTGTTTATACTATGTATCATTGTGCTAGCTGGAATTTGGGTTGGAAAAGTGCCTATAATGAAAAGTATTGTAGTAACAAGTATAGTAATGTACACAGTGGTTAATTATCTTAACATTGATGGTTTCATTGCTAGAAAAAATATTGAACGCTTCCACGAAACAGGAAAAATAGATGCAAATTATTTAACTTCTTTATCCTATGAAGCGGTACCTTACATTCTTGAGCTTAAAGATACTAATGACAGCAATATAAAAATGATTATTGATAATGATTTGAAGCGTAGAGGAGAAGCTCTAGAAAGACAGAACTCTTGGAGTGAGTTTAACTTTAGTAAAAATAAAATTAGAAAATTATTAAACCAGGGGAACTAATCCCCTGGTTATTTAAGCTTGTACTCTGATAACTTAGCAAATCTAAAACCGCTTTTTTTAAGCTCTGGAATGACAAGTCTTACACCCTCATAGGTCTGCTTTTCAGGATGATTCATATGAAATAAAATAATTGCGCCAGGCTGAGCCTTCAGGCAGGATTCTTTTATTTGATTCTTGTTAAAGGTAGCACCCGCATCACCCAACACATTGTAGTTAACAACATCTACTCCAAGCTCCTTGGCAATATTTACTGAAACTTCATCGCTGTAAGCTGTGCCAGGCCTAAAGAATTTTGGCCTTGTGCCGGTAAGCTCCTCTATTTTATTTTGATTTAGCATTACTTCATCTATAACCTCTTTAACATTATGAGTACCCTTTATATTATAAGCAGTCTTGCCATTTACTGATAGGGGACTGTGAGTGTAGCCGTGATTTGCTATTTCAAATAGAGGGTTTTTTGAAAGCTTAAGAAAGGTATCCTTATTGGCTTCAATCCATCTATAGTTTATAAATAATGTAGCAGGCACCTGTTCCTCTATCAGATAGTTTATCAGCTTTTCATCATAGCCATTGCCCTGAGGACCGCCGCAGGCATCAAAGGTAAGAGCTATTACCTTATCAGCAGTATCTAGGCTTGTCTTTATTTCAGGCACCCTTTCACCCCACTGCTTTGGAGTTTGCTTCTCGTACTTTGCAGCTATTAAATCAAGATGCAGCACCTGTAGCTCCTTATTAGTCTTTTCCTCAATTGCAACCTGGTTCATATTGCTTGTTTCAGTATTAGTGTTTGTCCCTGCAAAGACATCCTTAGCAGGCTCGTCATTAGTTTTTATATCCTTATTGGAGCAGGCGCAAAGCAAAACCGCAGCAG
>CAZMQY010000089.1:308-12194 GCA_964568335.1 uncultured Clostridium sp. | reverse complement strand
GGCAGCAGGAATAAGAGCTAATACCTATGAGGATATATCAGCAATAAAAGCTACTGTAAATCTTCCAGTAATAGGTATAGTAAAAAGGGACTATGAAGATAGCAGCATTTATATTACTGCAACTATAAAAGAAGTTAGAGAGGTTGCTGAAGCAGGTGCTGAAATAGTAGCACTTGACTGTACTTTAAGGAAGAGACCCAATGGGCAAGGTTTAGAGGAACTAATTTTAGCTATTAAAAAGGAATTTCCAGAGCTTTTAATTATGGCTGATATTTCTACTGTTGAAGAAGGAATAAATGCGGACAGGCTAGGTTTAGATCTAATAAGTACAACTCTATCTGGCTATACTGAATATTCTCCTTCTAAGGAAGGTCCGGATGTTGAACTAATAAAAGAATTAGTTTCAAGGGTTAATACTCCAGTAATCGCAGAAGGGAAGATAGATACCCCTGAGCAGGCCCAATTATGTCTTAAGGCAGGTGCCCATGCCATAGTAGTCGGAGGAGCTATTACCAGACCAAAGCAAATAACAGAGAGATTTATTAAGGCTATTAATTTATAATGCACCATAATCCTTTAAAGATGTTTAAGGTAAGTTGGAGGTACTACTGTGAGAGCAAAAAATTATGATATCGTGGTTATCGGCGCCAGCCTTGGAGGGGTTATGGCTGCGTACTCTGCTGCAAAGGATGGCAAGAGAGTTGCTTTAACTGAAGAGACAGACTGGATAGGAGGACAGATCACTTCACAAGCTGTTCCCTCGGATGAACATAGATGGATAGAAAAATTCGGCTGCACTAAAACCTATAGAGAATATAGAAATAAAGTTAGGGAGTTCTATAAAAAAAACTATCCTTTAATAGATGAAATTAAAAATAGAGATATTTTTGATCCTGGCAATTCCTCAGTAAGCAGAATTGCTCACGAGCCAAGAATTGCACTGCATATTTTAAATGAAATGCTGCTGCCTTACTTAAGCAATGGAAGCTTGGAAATATTGCTAAACTATAAAGCTGTGGCCGCAAAGGTTGAAGAAGATACTGTAAAAAGCGTTACAGTAAAGAATTTATGCAGTGGTACTCTTATAGAGTTAACAGCAAAATATTTCATAGATGCAACAGACATAGGACAATTGCTGCCGCTGACTAATACTGAGTATGTAACTGGAGCGGAAAGCAAGGATATGACAGGCGAGCTTAATGCACTGGATAAGTATGAGCCAAAGGATATGCAGTCTGTGACATGGGTAGCAGCTGTAGATTATGTCGAAGGTGAGGATCATACAATAGAAAAGCCAGAGCAGTATGAGTTCTGGAAAAATCTAAATCAGCCTTTCGACAAATATCCGGTATTAAGCTGGTATGGACCTGATTCGGTAACAAGAAAGGCAAAAAAGTTTGGAATGTTTACAGATGAAGGTGAAAATTTATTTTCATTATGGGATTACAGAAGGATTGTTTATCCAGCTTACTATAAGGATAACTTCCACAAAAATGATGTCACTCTAATAAACTGGCCTCAAAATGATTATTTTTTAGGAAACCTATTTGAAGATGAGAATGAAGAAAAGCATATAGAAGGAGCAAGACAGCTTACGCTAAGTCTTATATATTGGCTTCAAACAGAAGCACCAAGACCGGATGGTGGGAAGGGATATAGAGGAATAAGACTAAGACCGGATGTAGTAGGAACTGAAGATGGTCTTGCTAAGTATCCCTATATTAGAGAGTCAAGAAGAATAAAGGCTGAATACACAGTAGTAGAAGGCGATATAAGTGCGTCGCTTAGGGATAGTATCCCGAGATTTAAGGATACAGTAGGAGTAGGAAGCTATCATATAGACTTGCATATAACTACAGTAACAAATACCTTTACTTATGATAATAACTGGCCTTTTGAAATACCTCTAGGAGCTATGATACCTATAAGAATAAAAAATCTTATTCCAGGCTGCAAGAATATCGGAACTACTCATTTAACCAATGGCTGCTTTAGACTGCATCCAGTTGAGTGGAATATAGGAGAAGTAGCAGGTTACCTGGCTTCTCAAGCAATGGATAAAGGCATGACCCCCTCACAAATAAGAAATGATGAGGAAATGCTTGGAGAGTTTCAGCAAAAACTTGTAAGTAATGGCATAGAACTTCATTGGCCTGAAAATGGAGTTCATGTAGTTTAATAAAGCAGATAAATGAAATGAGGATGTTGAGCATGAAGAGAATAGTTTATATTCCATTAGACGAGAGACCTTGTAATTATAACTTTCCAATACTTCTTGGAGAGATAACAGACAACTACAAGTTAATTACACCTCCTATGGACATAATGGGAGATAAAAAAACACCAGCGAACATAGAGGCTCTTTGGAAATGGCTGGAGAAGGAAATAGAAGCGGCAGATGGAGCAATATTATCCTTTGATACACTAATTTATGGAGGAATAATACCATCAAGGTTGCATTATTTAAGCCTTGAAGAGTGCAAAAATCGTATAGAGAAGCTTAGAGATATAAAATTAAAGAAGAACATTCCTATGTATGGCTTTAATCTAATAATGATATGTCCAAGGTATTCTTCTTCAGATGAAGAGCCAGATTACTATGAAGTCTATGGAAAGGAAATCTTTAAACAAGGTTATATAAAGCATAGAGTTGAGTTGAATATAGCTACAGAGGAAGAAAAAGCAGAATTGCAGGAAATAATTAAAGTTCTGCCTCAAGAAGTACTTGATGACTATGTGGATAGAAGGAAGCTGAATAGAGAAGTAAATAGATTAGCTATAGACTTAGTTAAAGATGAAGTTTTAGACTTTTTGTGCATCCCCCAGGATGATGCGGCTCCTTATGGCTTAACTGCCCTAGATCAGCAATATGTAAGAGGCTATATTGATGAGAAAGATGCTAATTTGAAGGTTTACATGTACCCAGGCGCAGATGAGGTTGGCTGCACATTACTCTGTAGAATGATAAATAAGATGGAAAATAAGGCACCGCTTGTTTATGTAAGATATTCTTCAGTGCAAGGACCTACTGTAATACCTTTATATGAGGACAGGTATTTATATGAAAGTATAAAATATCAAATTCTTGCAGCAGGTGGATTATTGACGGCATCTGTAAGCGAAGCAGATATAGTACTTCTAGTAAATTCACCTGGTGAGACAATGATGGAAGCTAATGTACAAAAACAAAACAGTATTGGCTATGATGTATTTAGAAACATAATTGAATTAGTTGAGTTAGGTGACTACATTATTAACAAGCTAAATAAGCCTGTAGTATTTGCTGATATAGCTTTTGCTAATGGTGCAGACTTAAAGCTTATAAAACTTTTAAAGGAAAAGAAGCTTCTATTCAAGCTTGCAGGCTATGCAGGCTGGAATACATCATCAAATGCTTTAGGTACTTGTATTTCCCAGGGAATGATAAGCTCAATATATGGCAACAACCAGAAGAATAAGGATTTTCTTGCGCTGCGCTTTGTTGAAGATGCTGGCTACTGCTCATCAGTTCGGAAAGAGGTTGCTGAAAAATATGCAGCAAAGATGGGCTATAATTGGTTTGAGGTAGATGGACAAAGAGGAGAAATATCTAATATAGTTAGAAGACTTTTGAATGATTTTATTAATAAAAATCTTGATTATGATGATTATAAAATACAAATAGTAGACACCTTTATGCCATGGAGAAGAATGTTTGAGGTAGGACTTGAGGTAAGGTTATGTCAAAGAGCCTAAAGCTAGTAAATCATACCCATTAGGACAGATAGTGGTATGAAAGCTTTGTAACCTTCAGAGGTAAACTTGCAGAATATGCAAAAACTTTAAAGGCACTTGACGAATTATTATCACTAGAAGGTTTTAAATTGATTTATATTCAGGAGTAGAAGTCATATGAGAGTTTTGGCTTATGGCACAGGAATTGGTGGAGGTATTATGGTGCAGCACATATTACAATGGAGATGGAGTATAGACAATGAGTTCAAAGGTTAATGTTATACCACTTATAAATACAAATTATAATGTATTTACTAAATCAGAGAAAAAGGTTGCTGAAATGGTTTTAAAAGATCCCAAAGAAGCTCTTTATACCTCTATAACTGATTTGGCAGAGCATTGCAGTGTTGGCGAAACTACGGTTCTTCGTTTTTGCAGAAAACTTGGCTTTACTGGATATCAAAGTTTTAAGATGACTCTAGCTCAAAGTATCCAGTCAGAAGATGATATGGTTAAGCAACTCAGTGATGAGATAACAAAGGAAGACAGCTTAAGGGACGTTTGTAAAAAAGTAATGAATACAGATATTGCTGCAATTAATGAAACCTTTGACTTGATTAACTATGAGGATATTCAGATAGCTATTGAATTTTTAGTTATGGCTAGGCGTATAGTATTCTTTGGCGTAGGGTCTTCAGCTATAACTGCCCATGAAGCCAAGAATAAATTTATGAGAATAGCTCCATATGTTGACTTTACTTATGATTCACACTCTCAAGCAATGGTAGCTAGCCTAATGAATGAAGAGGAGGTTGCTATAGCATTTTCTTACTCAGGAAGTACTAAGGATACTGCAGATGTGTTAAAAATTGCTAAAAATTCAGGGGCAAAAACCATATGCATAACAAGGTTTGCAAAGTCTCCTATAACTCAATATTCAGATGTTGTGCTTTTATGTGGAGCAAAGGAAGGACCTTTTCAGGGTGGAGCACTATCCACTAAAATGGCTCAACTATATTTAGTAGACATACTCTATGCTGAATATTTTAGAAGGAATATAGAAAAGGCAAGATTAAACAAGGAAAAAACTGCACAAGCTATTTCTGATAAGCTATATTAACATTAGTTATGTATTGCTATAATAAAATTAAGAAAGGCTTCCGCGTCTAGAAATTAATTTTGAGACGCGGAAGCTTCTTTCTTAGTTTTTATTTATAGATATACTTCCATTTTCATTTTTTACGTTAAACTGATTTTTGCTGCTTCCTACATAAGCTTCAGCACTTTCAGATATATTATCTTTATTTATACTTATAGGCAAACCTGTTTTTATGTTTCCATGACGAGTGTATAAGTTAAAGTGTCCTTCCTGCTCTTTAATTAAGTTTAGTGTGATGTTGCCAAATTTACCTTCAAGCTTAACATCATTTTGAATTAACTTTTCGCTGCTATAAATAATAGCTCCATTTTCATTTTTTACTTCAACTAAGCCAATAACGTTTTTGATATTGATATCTCCAAATTTACCTTCTATGACTAAGTCACTTCTAAATCCGTTAGCTGTTATCTTTCCATTAGAATTTGATATCTTGGATGTACCAGAAATATCTGCTGCAGTAATATCACCAAATTTATTTTCAATTGTTAAACTCCCAGCCACTGCTTTAACATTGATGCTGCCATTGGTATTTTTAATCTTAAGATTGCCTCCGATATTAGCAGCATCAACCTTGCCAAATTTATTAACTACTTCTACATTAAGCTTTTCTGGTACTTTTATTGTATAATCTATGCTTTGAATGTTAATCTTATTATTTTGAAATTGACCTCTATCAGAAGATAGATTTATTATATTCCCTTCAGTTACCTTTATTATATTATCAGCTGCAGACTTAGCATACTCATAATCATTATAAGCGATTTTTATTGCTGCCTCAATTTCTATGTTGTTTTCTAAAGATTTTTGAAGCTGTACATTTCCCAAACTATTATTAATAACTAGACTCTCTTTGCCAGAAGCATTTACTGTTAAAGACTTATTAAAGCTTGAGTTATCACTGTAAAATGTATTGCTGTTAGGAAAGCCAAAGTTAAAGCTTCCTATAGGTAGTGAAGAAACCAGAAAAGAGCTGGCGCAAATAAATAAAGTTAAAAGTATTGCTAATACGCTGAAACCATCAAATTTTAATTTGCAACGTTCATCAATAAATAAGAAGCCTCCAAAGAGAACTTCTATACCAAGAAGTATAATTGCTAAGGGCCACCAGCTCAATACTTGAACTATAGAATTTATAATTCCTAATTTGTTAAATATAAAGCCACAGCCTAGAGCGATTAATAAAACTCCTAGAGTTAGAGTGCCCATCCTCCATCGACGCATATCTTCATCTCCTATTCTTTAGACTTAACCTTACTGCCTGAAAGCAGTTTAAGACCAGCTATGATTAAGATTGCAGATACTATACCGGTATGCAAGTAATTTTTAAAGCTATATAGAAAATGTCTGAAGGCATTGCTTAAGTTCAAATCAGCAAGTATAGGAAACAAGGTTCTCTCTACAAGTGCAATGATGCCAATTACTATAAGTCCATAGCCAAATATCTTGTTTAAGTCTCTTGAAAGAAAATCCTTTGCAGTGAAACCTTTAAGTATTTCTAAAGCACCATCCTCTAGTGGCTGTTCTAAGGCAGCCTTGTGTCTGGCATCAAAGAAGCTGTAAAACCATATTATTGGTATAAGAAAGCCTAGGAAACCAAAGTTAAGCCAATCACTTATAAATATAGATAGAAAGAATAAGCTCATAAGCTGTATTCCTTGTTTAGGAAGGTTTAGGTACATATGACCTGCACCTGGGATAATTGAGAAGAACATCGCTGTAAATTTTTTGTTTTTCATAATATAATCCTCCTTTTTAGTCGGAACACTGGGTAGTTTAGCATGCTCGTTTCCACACGCAAACTACCCGTTAAAGTCCATTTAGGACTTTACCTCCTTAAATTTATAATTGCTATACTGTAATCATACAAAGAAAATATTAAAAAAATGTTAGGGTATTTCTTAAGATTATCTTAAAATAAAAATCCTCTCAAAAAGAGAGGACTATTTTATATCTATATATAGATTTATATCCTTATTTACATCAGAACTTAAAACAGTTTTAAGCGTATAGCTGCTTCCTTCAAAGCCAAAATCCTTAAAGTACAGCTTCAACTCTTGTTTGCTTGAACCCTGTGGAATTGCTATAAGACTAGTGGAATTTGGATTATAACTTTTTTTGGCTTCATTTTTTCCATTTATCAGATAGGTCTTGCTTAAATCTAATTTTAAAGCAGCATCAGCTGTGTTTTGAATGCTTAAAATAGCTATAGCATCCTTATTTATAGCCTCAATATGGGTTAAGGCAATAGATAGCTTTGAGTTAGAAACAGCTGCAGCAGGATTTAATACAAATTGTAAGTGAAGGTTTTTTTCTTCATTCTTATCCTTGCCCTTACCTTTTCCGCTGCTGCTTGAGCTTAATATAACAGGCTTTTTACTATCTAAAATGCCTCTTACTAAAGTATCCTTTTCTACAATTTCTTTTGGAGGTTGAGGATCTTGCTTTACTTCAGACTTTGAATCAGTTTGCGAAGCTGATTTAGCAGACTGCTCTGATAGCTTTTGCCTTGAAGCATTATTACTCATTATTAATGCTATAAAAATAGATACAGAAATAATACAAACAAGCAAAGTTAGTATAATGAATTTAGTTTTTCCTTTAGGCTTTTGAAGCTTTCCAATGAAGGCTTCCTTTTCGGTTTTAAAGGAATTTAAAAGCCTTGTTTTTTCATATTTTTCATTCGTTAGTACAGAACTAAAGTCAGATAACATCTGTCTGATATTACTGTATCGATTTTCTGGTTCTATAGCTGAAGCCTTTTGTATAATTCTAATTAAATTTTTATCAGCATCTGTTGGATAATTTTCAACAAACATAAGCTCAGTGGGTAGGCTTATAGATTTTCCTGTTAGCATAAAAAACATGGTTGCCCCAAGAGAATAAATGTCTGTCTGTGCGTTAGATTGAATATTAACAAGCTGTTCTGGCGCAATATAACCCTTTGAGCCTAGAATTATAGTATCTCCTTCTTGACCTTCCTTATAGGTTCTGGCTATCCCAAAGTCTATCAGAACCACTCTATTATCAGGCTTTATCATAACATTAGAAGGTTTTAAATCCCTATATATAATAGGTGGATTAAAGCTGTGTAAATAATCTAAAATGCTGCAAAGCTGTTCAGCTATTTCAATCATCATTTCAGAGGACATTGGACCCTCTGAATCCACATGCTCCTTTAAGGTTTTTCCCTCAATATAATCTTCAACTATGTATATGTTATCAGCCTCATAAAAAATATCGACGATTCTTACAATTCCTGGGTGGTTTAAATTTTTAAGCAAGTTTGGTTCAGTAAGGAAATCGATTCTGTTATTGGATTCAATGATTATTTCCTTAACAGCCCAAAGATTTCCAAGGCGATTGTTTCTGCAGAGGTAAACAGTACCCATACCACCTTGCCCCAGAATGCTAATTATTTCATATTTATTGTCCAAAATTTGTCCGGTATGTAACATAGCTTTCCTCCCTTAGCCCGAAATACTAGGTGACTAAAGATCGTCCAATTCAAAGTCACCTATAAAACCTATTTAGGGCTTAAGTCTTCTTATTGTCAGAACAATAGGCGATTTACTCATTTACTGACTAGTTGCCAGTTAAAGATATTATAACCCTTAAGCTCTTATGGCAAAATATCTTCTATAAAAGTGTATTATTAATATTAATTTTTTTCTACAGGAAAATTATATCATAAAAAGTTACATCTTATTCCACCCTTGAATAATATAAATAATAAGGAGAGGATTAATATTACTAGGAGTGTATTTTTACTTAACTAGTTTAGAAAAAGGAGTTGGATGGCGGTGGGACGTACTAGAAGAAAACCTGCATTAATTACTGACGTAAAGGTTGAAAGCCCTGGTCTTAATCTGACATATCCAAAAGTCAGTGGACTTAAGCATAAAAGTGCTGAGTCTGGCATTAATAGATATATTAAAAAGGAAGTTCATAAAATATTAAAGGAGCAGGGATATGGAAAGGATGATAATAAAAGATTTAATGGAGGATATACTGTTAAATTAAACAAGAGAGGAACTCTTAGCATAAATATAGATTTATATCACCATGTTAAAGGTGAACAGCATGGAAACTCCATAAGAAAAACTATTAATGTAAGTCTTAAGGATGCGAGAGTTTATTATTTGCATGATTTGTTCAGCAGGAAAATAAAGAAATCAAAGCTTATTGGTATAATAAGCGATATTATTAAAGGGCAAATCAGTTTTAGAGCATTAAAATTAAGCGAAGAATTTGAAAGCATTAGTCTACAGCAAAGCTATTATCTTACCGAGAAATCCTTGGTTATATATTTTAAGTCTTGCGAGCTGAATCCCTCTCAATTTGGCTTCCCTGAATTCGAAATACCATTTTTGGATATTGAAGATATCATAAACAGCAAGGGTCCTATAGGTAGGCTTTTAAAGGATAAAGATGAAAATCAAAATAATGAAGAAACAGCAGACGAATAATTGTCTGCTGTTTAGATTTTTATAATTTTGTATCATCAATACTATTTAATTCATTTTCTATGTGACCTATTATTGAACTTATGCAGCCATCTTCAAAAGGAGAAATAAGCTTTGCAAGCTTAACTAAATTTACAAAGGAGTTACTTCCTCCAGCCTTGCATAGGGATAAATAGTCACTCCATGCAGCCTCTCTGTCTTCACTTGCTTTAACAAAGAATTGGAAGGCACAAATCTGCGCAAGTGTATAATCTATATAATAGAAAGGTGAACCAAATATATGTCCTTGCTGGTGCCACCAGCCGCCTTTTTCCAAGTATCCATTATTCTCATAGTTTCTATGAGGAAGGTACTTCTTTTCAATCTCTCTCCAAGCAAGTTTTCTTTCAGCAGGAGTTGCTTCGGGATTTTCATAAACAAAATGCTGGAACTCATCTACTGTAACTCCATAAGGTATAAATAAAAGCGCTTCAGCTAAATGCGAGAATTTATATTTATCAACATCTTCCTTAAAGAATAAATTCATCCAAGGATATGTGAAAAATTCCATGCTCATGGAATGAATTTCACAGGCTTCGTAAGTAGGGAAGTTATACTCAGGAATTTCATAATTTCTGCTGCTGTAAACCTGGAAAGCATGACCTGCTTCATGAGTTAATACATCTACGTCACCTGAAGTCCCGTTAAAGTTGGAGAAAATAAATGGAGCCTTATATTTGCCTATAAAAGTACAATAGCCTCCGCCGGCCTTGCCCTTCTTGCTTACTAAATCCATAAGATTATTATCAATCATAAAATTAAAGAATTCATCTGTCTCGGAGGATAATTCACGGTACATTTCTTTGCCGCAATTGATTATAAACTCAGGATCTCCTTTAGGCTTAGCATTACCTGTTTTAAAGCTGAAACGTTCATCATAGTATGTTAGCTCTTCTAAGCCAAGGCGCACTCTTTGTCTCTCTCTAAGCTTGCTAGCCACAGGCACTATGTATTCCTCAACTTGCTTTCTAAAGTTTGCAACCATTTCAGCACTATAATCAGCTCTAAGCATACGTGCATAGCCAAGCTCTACAAAGTTTTTGTAACCAAGCTTCTTTGCAATTTTAGTTCTTACCTTAACTAAGCCATCGTAAATCTCATCAAGCTTTTGCTCGTTTTCTATCATGAAATCATATTTTGCTTCGTTAGCTCTTTTTCTCATGGCTCTATCAGTAGATAACTGGAAGGGGGATAATTGAGAAAGATTTCTCTCTTCTCCTTCAAACATTATTTTAGCTGATGCGATTAGTTTAGTATATTCGCTGGAAAGCTTATTTTCCTGCTGCAGGTCTTCAATAATTTCAGGAGAGAAGGTTTTAAGAGTTAATTCAGCTATATTGAAAAGCTGCTTTCCCCATTTGTCTTCAAGTTTAGCCCTAAACTTTGAGTTAACTAAGGAAGAATAGTAATTTGATATTAAACCCTGATAGATAGGTGTATTTTCATCAAAGAAATTTTGCTCTTCCTCATAGAATTTTTCTGTGGTATCAATTGTATGTCTTATGCTGACTATTTGAGACATTGATTCAAATTCATTTCTAGTTTCATTGATTTTCTCCATAATCAGGCTTTGAGCTTCAAAGCTTTCAGCATTATCAAATCTTCTTAAAAGCTCTTTAAAGCTTTCTTCCAATTCCTTAATATTAGGTCTCTTATATTGGAATTCATTAAAATTCACTTATAACACCATCCTTTATATAAAAATTAAGATATATTACAATTATATGTTTGTGAGGATAATTTTACAATAGGTCTATCTAACTAATAATTTACAAATATGGCATAATTACAAGAGGGTTGTCTTATATTTGAAGTATAGGACTTTGGCCATTAGATTACCAATTATTCTAACATAAAGGAGGAAAAATTAGTGATAAATCCATTAAAAGTAAACGGAAAAATCAATATCATTGCCTTGATTATAGGCATCATTATCTCTGAAGGTGCAGCGGCTGCTTGTGGTTATATTATTTTGAAAAACTCTCAAACCTACGAAAGCCTAATAAAACCTTCATATTCACCACCAGCATGGGCACTAGAAATAGCCTGGCCAATTCTATATTTTCTTTTGGGAATAGCGGTATATAGGATTTGGATGAGGGGAGAAGGGGAAGTCGGTATTAAAAAAGTAATGTCATTATACGTTATTCAATTAGTATTAACCATTATGTGGCCTATTATTTTCCTAAAGTGGAGGTTAGTAGGACTAGCATTCTTTGAACTTATCCTGCTTTTGATTTTTATACTTCTTACTACCTTTAGGTTTTTGGGGATAGACAAGCTTGCTGGTTTTTTAACTATTGTCTATGTACTTTGGATATCGCTTATAGGTGTACATAATTTCACACTATGGATGCTAAATAATATGTAGCCTGTCAATTTAAAATAAACTAGTTTTATATATAAATAAAAAGTAATGCATGCTGTTTAAAATTTAGCATGCATTTTATTATATGTAATATTAAACAAAATTTTGGGTACCCTTTTCTTTTCTTTGTTTGACCCACATCA
>CAZMQY010000089.1:0-298 GCA_964568335.1 uncultured Clostridium sp. | reverse complement strand
TATGCTTCTTGTCGTGCTGAAGCTGATTTAGGAGGCTTGTTATGAAAACAAGACAAATTATTATTCTAATTATATGCTTGCTGTTTCTGGGTATAGGAATAGGCTACCAACCTTTGAAAGCTCAAACCCAATTGAAAGTTATAGCTTCAAAAACCGTATTAAAACATGGAGAAACAGGGACTATAACAATCCAAGGAAAACCAAATACTAATTATACTATAAATACAGTCTATATGCTTGGTGATAAAGAGATTCGAGTATCTCAGATGAGAGTTTCTGATGAAAATGGTCAAGCAAC
>CAZMQY010000088.1:0-12237 GCA_964568335.1 uncultured Clostridium sp. | reverse complement strand
TGTAAAAGCCTTATTAACTTATTTAGGACCAGATCTGGCATTGAATGCAGCAGCTACAGCGACTGGAGCTACAAACAACAATGAACTGCCGAAGTTTGGCGTAGATGGCAATGGAAAAACAAAGTGGTGCCAGGCTGCTCAGACTACTCTTCCTAATGGAACTAAGACTGATGATAAATGGCTAACAATAGATTTAGGTAAAGATTATACTATAAACAGGTGGGTAGTAAAACATGCTGGCTATGGCGGAGAAAGTACAGGTTGGAACACCAGAGACTTTAAACTGCAGGTAAGTTCAGACGGCAACACTTGGACTGATGCAGATTCCGTAACAGGAAATACTGCAAATGTAACTAGCAGAATGCTATCAACTCCTGTAAATGGAAGGTATGTAAGGCTTTATGTAACCAAACCTACAAATAATACTGACAAGGCTACAAGAATATACGAATTTGAGGTATATTCTGCTGCAATTTTAAGCTCAGACAAGACAGAGTTAAATAATGGCAGAGATACTGCTCAGCTTAAAGCTAATACAGTAACAGCAGACGGAACTGTAATTGACCTTACTAGGCAGGAAGGAACACAAGTGCAGTACGTAAGTGACAATGAAAATGTTGTAAAGGTAGACAGCAATGGAGTAGTTACACCAGTTGATGCAGGTGCAGCTAACGTAACTGCAAATGTAACATCCAATGGTGTGACAATAAGCAGTAATTCTGTACAATTTAACGTAGTTGAATTAGCAAGTGCTGCTATAGCTGCTGAGAAAACAGCCTTGGAAAGAAATAATACATCCAAGCTAAACATTACCGAAGCTCTGCTTTCCAACGGAAAGGCTGCTGATTTAACCGGTTCCAATGCCAAGATAGAGTATTTAAGCTCAGACCCGGCTGTAGCATCTACAGAAAATGGCTTGATAACTGCTCATAATGTAGGTACAGCTGATGTATACGTTGTAGTTACCCTTGATGGTATCAAGGTAGAATCTAATAAAATTACAGTTACAATAGATACAAGTATTGCATCTATAGAAAGATTATTAGACGGATATACCAACTCAAAGGATTTAGTAGGACCACTTGTACCGCAGTTAACTAACAGCCTTGCACAAGCAAAAAAATTCAATGAAGAGAATAAAGCTGATCAGGCAGTAAAGCATATGGAGGACTTTATAAAACACCTTAATAATCCTCCAATGGATAGCCGTATATCAGAAACAGCAAAAGGAATATTTAATCTTGATGCTAAGGCGCTTATAGAAAAATGGTCGAAATAACAAAATGGAGATTTGTTAGAAAAAACTAATGAGATTGCTTTAGAAGTCTATAAGAATTCTCAAAAGTAAAAAACAACTTCGGGAACAAAGAGATTTTACCCTTCTTTGTTCCTAAAGTTGTTTTATTTTTGAATAATGTTATTTTTGATTTCTGCTAGCGATTATGATTAGTATTATCAGATACTATTTGTATTGCTTTAGTCATCTCACGTATTACATCAGTTATATATTGTAAGTGCAAACTTTTTAACTTTAAATAAATGCCTCCTATTTCGCTATCAAAATATAATGGCTTTAGATTATTTAAAGTTATACATTTAATATCATTAATACATCTTTCACATTTACATATATTTGTAAACTCTTTCAAAATATCTGAGGACAGTTCTTCAACCACTTTCTCAGCATAATTCTTAATCATATTACCACCAATTAAATTCCCCTTCTTAAAGACATAATATTCTCAAAGCTGTAAACCCTTATAATATATTAACATATTGTATTATAATTAACAACAGTAGAAAATTTAACTACAGCCTGTGGTAGAGCCGCAATCCAAGCATACTTTACAAGTGCCGTTCATTACCATTCTTGTGCCTGAACAATTAGGGCAGGTTACTCCATAGAGCTTCTCACCCTCCTGTTTTTCACTGTCAGGATTAGTCTTAGCTGGTTCTGTTAAAGCAGCTTCACTTATTGCGTTAGTTATTGGATGCTGAGCAAAAGGGCTCTTTTCTACGGTACTGCTAACATAATCATCAGGTTTAACCTGGCAGCGAGAGAAGTCTCCAAGTTCAATGTCTATAATCTTGCTTATAAGATCAGAGATAGAGCTTACATATTTAATATATGGATGCTTCTGTACAAAACCATAGGGCTCATATTTCTGTCCTCTTAGCATTCTTGCTATATCATTTGGAGGAACATGATATTGAAGCATAACAGAGATTGATTTTGATAGGGAATTTAAAAGCCCGGTAATTATTGTTCCTTCTCTATCAGTAGTTATATAAATCTCTGAAATTTCTCCATTTTCACGTCTATTTACTGTGGTGTATATCTTAACATCCTCTATTTGAGCAGGATGAGTGGTGCCGTATCTTATTCCAACAGGCTTATCACGTCTTGTATAGTGTCTGTCAGCTTGAAGGGCTTTTGCCTTCTCTAAAAGCTGTGCATAGGTGAGACTGTCTAAATTAATGTCATCGCTTTCTATGCTTAAACTAGTATTTAGAGGCTGTGCTGCTTTGGAAGAGTCTCTGTATAGGGTTATTCCTTTTACTCCAAGCTCCCAAGAAGATAATACTACCTCTTTAAAATCTTTAACAGAAGCATTCTTTGGAAGATTAACAGTTTTGGAAACAGCTCCTGAAATAAGAGGGGTTATTGCTGCTACCATCTTAACATGTCCCATTGGCTTAATATATCTATCGCCGCTGCCGCACTTGTTAGCTGTATCAAATATTGATAGGTGCTCCTTTTTAAGATGAGGCGCTCCTTCAATTTTACCATCTGCAATCTTTTCATATTCATAGCCATTCTCTTTTACAGTTTCTTTTCTTAAAACATAATTTAATATGTCTTCAATCTGTTCAGCAGTATAGCCTAAGTTTTCTAAGGACAGCTCTATAACGGGATTTACCACTGTCATATAGCCCCCGCCTACAAGCTTTTTGTATACTATGTGGCTGAAGAAAGGCTCAATAGAGGTGGCAGTACAGTCCATAGCAAAGGAAATTGTTCCAGTTGGAGCGATTACCGATACTTGAGCATTTCTATAGCCATACTTTTCGCCAGCCTCTAGCGCCTTATTCCACACTGTCTTAACAGCTGAGCTTATGGAAGCAAGACTAAGCTCATTTAGAAGCTCATGGTTTACTTTTATAGGTTCATAGCTTAGATCCTCATAATCTGTTGTTAAAGCTCCAGCAACTCTTGCATGATTTCTTACTACTCTAAGCATGTATGGCTTATTAATATCATACTTTCTAAAAGCTCCAACCTTTTCTGCCATCAAGGAAGAAACATAATAGGAGTGGCCAGTCATAATTCCGATTATAGAAGCAGCAAGAGCTCTTCCTTCTTCTGAATCATAGGGATATCCCATAACCATAAATAGAGCGGCTAGATTAGCTATTCCAAGTCCTGTAGTTCTAAACATATAGGTCTTTCTTGCTATGTCTTCAGTTGGATATTGTCCCCAATGAATTGAAGCCTCAAGAGCTAATTGCACCAAGCCCACTAAATGGATATAACCCTCTAAATCAAAGCTTTTATCTTCATGTTTGTAAAATTTATATACATTTATAGAAGCCAGGTTACAGGAGGAGTCATCCAAGAAGGCATATTCACCACAAGGATTAGTAGAATTAATTCTATTGTAATCAGCGCCATATAAGCCGTCCTCGCCAGCAGGGCATGTATGCCACGCATTAAAGGTATCATCAAACTGAGGTGCAGGATCCGCACAATGCCAAGCTGAATCATTAAAGGCATTCCAAAGCTCGCTAACCTTTATTTTGCTGTTAACTCTTTCATCTATTCTTCCCTTAAGTTCTATCTCTTCTTCAGAGCTGTTATGTAGATTTTTAACCTTTGTCATAAATTCATCGGAAAATCTTATAGAGTTGTTGCTGTTTTGTCCTGAAACAGTTTCATAAGCTTCTCCATCTATGTCCATATCATAGCCCATTTTTCCAAGAGCTCTTACCTTATCCTCTTCTTTAGCCTTCCAGGTGATAAATTCCATTATTTCAGGATGATCAACATCTAAGCAAACCATCTTAGCAGCACGTCTTGTAGTGCCGCCGGATTTTATTGCTCCAGCATTTCGATCCAAACCCTTTAAGAAGCTCATAAGACCTGAGGAAACTCCTCCTCCTGAAAGCTTTTCACCTTTAGCTATAAGTGAACTGAAGTTTGTACCAGTTCCCGAACCTCCCTTAAACAATTTTGTTTCTGTAACAAACTGCTCTGATATGGAATGGGTTCATAAAAGCTTATCTTCTATAGAAACTATGAAGCAGGCTGAAGCTTGGGTTCTTGAGTAGTTATCTTCTGATTCAACAACCCTTTCAAGCACCTCATCATAATAAAAACTACCTTGCTTAGAACCCTTTATATTATAGGATTGTGCAAGTCCAGTGTTAAACCATTGAGGTGAATTTGGAGCATACATTTGGTTTAAAAGTCCATAAACCATTTCATCATAGAAAATACTTTTTTCTTCATCAGTTTCTATAATGCCTTCATCTACTAATGCTTCAGTCCAGAAGTTAACCAGCCTGTGAGCAACCATTTTCATACTGTTCTCGTAGCCTAAGCCATTTGGTACACCAGCTCTTCTGAAATATTTAGAAGCGATAATGTTGCATGCATTTTGTGAATATTGCTCAGGAAACTCAAGTTCCTTCATATCCACTATAACCTTAGAGGTTTTATAATCCTTTAAAAATACATCAACTGTCTTCCAGTTAAATAAATCATAGACAGTTTTGTTTTTATCATTTTCTAGTTCTGCTGTATAAACTCTCTTGAATAGAGCTTTTGTAGTACTTTCCACGCTATTACCTCCACAATTAAAAAATCCTATATATAGTATTATGTTCACCAAAAGCTACCATATGTAGTGTTATGAAGAATATTATAAAATAGATTCTATTATAATTCAACAAATATCGTTCTACAAATTAAGCATATTTTTACTTAAAATTTATAAGCAGGATATTGTTTATACATTTGGATGAAAGATTAAACCTAAAATTATTGACATAGGACATGCTCCATGTTATTGTTTTTAAGGTTATCCAATATTGAATATCTGGAGGAATGATACATGGATAAAAACACCCATTTAAAAAAAGAATTAGGACTAGTTATTGCTACAGCACTTGTAGTTGGAAATATGGTAGGTTCAGGGATATTTATGCTGCCTGCAACCTTGGCTAACAGTTCAGGGCCAGGAGCTACTATGATAGCATGGCTTTTAACAGGAATCGGTTCAATATTTTTAGCACTCTCCTTTGGAAAGCTAGGTTCAAAAATACCTAAAACCGGAGGTCCCTATGAGTATTCAAAGCTTGCTTTTGGAGATTTTATAGGCTTTATGAATGCATGGCTTTATTGGAATGCTTCATGGATAGGGAACGCGGCAATTATTACTTCCGTTGCCAGCTATACAGGCAAGTTATTTCCTATTATAGCTAATAACAAATTAGCTGCATTTTTATACACAAGTGCTATATTGTGGATTTTTACACTAGTAAATATTATGGGTGTTAAAAAGGCAGGAATAGCACAGACTGCTACAACAATCTTTAAGGTTGTATTGTTTATGTTATTTGTTGCTTTAACGGCGTATCATTTTAATCCTGAATATATAAAACCTGTTTTTCCGGAAGGAAAGGGTGTGGAGACTATTCCCGCAGCTGCAGCAGCAACACTATGGGCTTTCACAGGCTTTGAAAGCGCTTCTGTAACAGCTGGCGAAATAAAAAATCCTGAAAGAAACATTAGATTAAGTACAATACTTGGTATGGTAATTTCTGTAATTATTTACATGGCCATAAGCTTCTTTGCAATGGGGGCTTTGCCGCAAGATGTATTAGCTAACAGTTCTTCTCCAATAGTTGATATACTGGCGCAGTACCTTGGAAGTGGAGCAACAAACATTATATTAATAGTTTCAGTTGTAGGTATTATGGGAACGGCAATGGGGTGGATAATGTCTACAGCAAGAATGTCCTATGCTGCTGGCGAAGACAAAATGTTCCCAGAGCTATTTGCAAGGATACACCCAAAATATAATACACCATATGTATCGCTTATAATAGGTTCAGTGCTTGTAAATATACTATTGTTAATGAATTACTCCAAATCATTATTGTCGGCCTTTAACTTTATAATGCTTCTTGCAACCTTAGCCTATCTTCCTGTATATGCCAGCGCGGCAGCGGCGGAAATACTGCTTCTAGTAAAATGTGAGGGTAAGTTTAGCGTATGGAAGTTTATAAAGGCATCAATAGTTCCATTAATGGGCTTTGCATATGCTACATGGGCTGTATACGGTGCAGGAGCAGAGGCAGTTATGTACGGTGCTCTAATGATGCTGCTTGGAGTTCCTTTTTATCTATATATGAGATTAAAGGATTCTGCTAAAATGAAAGAAATAAGGCACTTTGAGGAAGAGAAGCTGCCAGCATAGTGAGAAAAAGGCAAGGGAATGTCCCTTGCCTTTAAGCTGCATTTTAAGGTTTATGAAAATGTAATTTAAGCAAGCTCACGCAGCCTTTCTTCATGAAATATAGACTCCTTATTTCTGTTCTTACCTTCCACAATTTTTGTCACCAGCATAGAGCATACTGTATTGCCTGTGGAATTTAAAAGAGTGGCAGGGGCATCTATTATTGTGCTTATTACAGCTATTATAGGAAGAACCTCTGGTGGAAAACCATAAACGCTAATGATAAGCATTTCACCAATCATTCCGCCTCCAGGGATTGCCCCCATTACAGCACCTACCAAAAAGGCTGTGAAGATTATGGACACTATGGAGTTCACATCAGTCATGTTATGACCAAATAGCCCAAATAAGAAAGTTATTTTTAATACTCCACCTATTACTGAACCATCCTTATGGGTATTGGCACCAAGTGGAATTACAGTTTCTGCAATATCTTTCGGAACACCCATTTTCTTAACATACTCAAGATTAACAGGTATGCAGGCAGCGCTTGAGCAGGTAGCCAAGGCTGTTATGGATGGTGTTATGGCATTTTTCCAGAAGGACTTTATGCCTTCTTTTCCTTCAGCTATAAAAGCATAAAGTGTAAACATTCCAAAGTATATAACAACCGTTAGTATTATATATAATAAAAAGGATTTAAGATAGCCCTGAAGTATTTGCGGGCCTAACTGGCCTACCACAGAGGCAAAGTAGCAGCCAAGACCTATTGGTGCATAATACATTATAATATCAACAAGCTTCATCATTACACTAGCACCAGCATCTAAGACTTTTGCCAGAGGCTGTGCCTTCTCTTTAACCATAGCAATAGCTGCACCAAGACCTACAGAGAATACTATAAGCTGCAGCATGTTCTTTCTGGAAAATAAATTTATAAAGTCTGACACTGTAAAAGTATTTACAAGCTGTTTTAAAAAGCTGACCTTTTCTGCACCTTGAGTGTTTTCCACAGCCTTTGCCATTAAGGTTTTGATGGCGGAAGTATCAATTCCCTTTGTTGGGTTCATTATTAAGGTTCCAATAAAACTAATAATGGCAGTTAAAAGGGCAGTGCTTGTAAACACTATAAAAACTGCAGCCAGTATTTTTCCAAGTCTCTTCATGCTAACCATATTGCCAATAGCGGAGGTGACACTGAAAAATACTAGTGGAACGATAATCATAAACATTAAATTAAGAAATAAATCTCCCAGCGGCTCAACAATTGCAGCCTTAGGGCCTAAAATAGCCCCAATTAAGCCGCCTATAACTACAGAGCCAAGCAGTATTATAGATGATTTGTAAGCTTTTAATAACCTCATTTTTTCTCTCCTGTAAAATTTAAAATTATCTATTAAAGTATTTGGCAACAACTTCTCTGTCGTCAAAATGTATAGTGGTATCTCCGATAATTTGATAAGTTTCATGGCCTTTTCCAGCTATTATTACTACATCCCCTAAACAAGCTCTGTCCAAAGCTTTAAATATGGCTTCTTCTCGGTTTTCATGTTTAATATATTCACAGCCGGTTTTTAGGATTCCCTCTTCAATCTCATTAATAATTGTCATGGGCTCTTCTTTTCTTGGATTATCTGAGGTAATAACAACAAAATCAGAAAGTCTTCCTGCTATTTCTCCCATTATAGGACGCTTAGTTTTATCTCTATTGCCACCGCAGCCAAATACAGTAATTACCTTTCCCTTAGTAATTTCTCTCATGGATTTTATAATGTTTTCAAGGCTGTCAGGGGAATGAGCATAGTCTACAACAGCTAAGATTCCCTTATGGTTTGGAACCTTTTCTATTCTTCCAGGTACCCCTGTTACGTTTTTTAAGCCTTCGATTATTGCATCTAATTCTAATCCTGAAAGATAGCATATTCCTATGGTTGCTAAAGCATTATATACACTAAATCTGCCTGGCACATTGAATTTAACTTTTTTTACTTCATTCTGAAATCTCAAGGAAAATTCTACAGAATTTAAGCCGTAAACTATATCAAAAGCTTTAAAATCAGCATCCTCTTCTATGGCATAGGTGAAAATCTCACCAGTTGCTATTTCAAGTATCTCTTTTGAAACTGGGTCATCAATATTGGTTAGAGTTTTTCTGCACATTTTGAAGAGCTTAAGCTTTGCATTCTTATAATTTTCCATGGTTCCATGCTCTTCAAGGTGATCCTGTGTAAGGTTTGTAAAGGCTCCAATATTAAAATCGCATTCGTATACTCTTCCCTTATCAAGAGCTGAGGAGGTAACTTCCATAACTACATCAGAAGCTCCTGCCTGAACTATCTCCTTAAAGGATTCCTGAAGCTCAATAGAATCTGGAGTAGTTGGATTAAGTTTCTCTGTCTTAAGCTCCCTGCCGCCTACTGTATTTTGAATAGTACCTATTATTCCAGTTAACCTGCCTGCACCTTCTAAAATCTTTGAAACAAAATAAGTTACTGAGGTTTTTCCGTTAGTTCCTGTTACCCCAATAAGATTAAACTTTTTAGAAGGCTCTCCATAATAAATGCTTGCAACTCTGGCCATAGCTTTTTTTGAATCCTGTACCTTAATAATTGTAATATCTTCTGGTATTTCTTTTACATCATGCTCAATAACAAGTGCCACTGCACCATTTTTAACCGCAACAGAGGCATAATCATGTCTGTCCACATTTCTATTTTTAACACAAATAAAAAGAGAGTTAGGCGATACCTTTCTTGAGTCCCAGCCTATATTCTCAATTTCTATATTATCGGTTCCCTGAATAACTTCATAAGTTAAACCTTTTAATAGTTCATTTAATTTCATATACTTACCTCCAGCATTTATCTATAATCAATTGAAAATACCTATGCTAGTATTATACTATATTGAAATGCAATTTTTATTGCTATAAATGGTTAATACATTGCAAAAAGTGCTATAATAATAAGGTGCATATAAGAAAAGAGGTGGATTTTTGGAGGACAGTGCTTTATTAAAACTAACAAGAGGCTATTTGAATGAGGATTTTAAATTTTTTCATTTAAAGGATAAGAAAGCTGAAGAGCATGCTTTTCACTACCATAGCTTCAATAAAATAGTGATTTTTATTTCTGGCAATGTAACCTATGTAATTGAAGGGAAGTACTATAAACTGAGGCCTTGGGATATTCTTTTTATCAGTAGCAACGAACTTCACAAACCAATTATAGATTCAAGTGAGTATTATGAAAGGATTATAATCTGGGTAAACTCAGATTTTTTAGAACATAACAGTACTGATGATAGTGACTTGCTTACTTGTTTCTATACAGCAGCAAAAGAAAAGCTTAACTTATTCCGTTCCAATTCTGATAATTTGAATATAATTAAAGATACGATATTTTCCTTGGAAAAGGCAATAAGAGATAAAGACTTTGGAGGCAAGATACTTCAAAAATCCTATTTCATTCAGCTTATAGTATTTTTGAATAGAGTATTATTCAGGACTAAAACAAAAAAGGATGAACAGGATATTCAATATGATGAAAGAATAGTAAGCATAGTAACATATATTAATGAAAATTTAAGTGGCGACTTATCTATAGACAGCATTGCCTCAAGGTTTTATATAAACAGATACTATTTAATGCATAACTTCAAAAATCAAACGGGATATACTTTGCACGGCTATATATTGCAGAAAAGGCTTGCCAAAGCATCAGCCCTTATAAAGAAAGGACTGATGGCTGCTAATGTTTCGGAGCAGTGCGGCTTTAATGATTACTCAACTTTTGTAAGGGCTTTTAAGAAAAGTTTTGGTTTGTCGCCAAAACAGTATTACAAGGCTATTGAGGAAATTCAGCAGTCTTATGGTAGGGAGATTCCTGAGGAGAGGGATTATTATCCGTTTATGGAATAAGAAAATGCAAAGAGATTTTTTTAAAATCCTAATTTAAGCGAAAATATATAATTTTATTGACTTTTTAATTTCAAGTTGGTACGATTTACATGTAAATATATAGGAGGTGCTATAAGATGATTATTACTGCTTGTTAATTAATTTTCAAAGGGGAAAATTAATATTAAAAGAAGTTTGGAGTTGCCTAATTCATTAGGTTTATTTGTTTTGCTTCTTTTAGAAATATACAAGTAGGGCTGTCAACTTATAGAACTAAAATTAGAACTTTGTTTTACATTATACTGGCTAATATAAATTCACTATAAATTCAAGTTCGCTGCAGTGTAGCATATTCAATATTAAGTTGAGATGTAGATTTAACACTTGGATTTATATTACTAAAGTTAATGAATTTATATACTGTTTTTTGCTTATGTAAAATATTTTAGATATTTTAGACTGTAATAAGGCTTTGCTTTATTACAGTCTTTTTGTTTATATAGAGAAGCAAACGTATGATTAAATCTTTATGGAATAGGCTGGAGGAATTAAAACATAAAAATGTATTGAGGAAGGATGTAAAATATGAAAAACGTGGTAAAGAATGAATTGATTAAAGTGTTGGATATATTTCAAGAGGGGTATATCGAAAGAGATATAAGGAAAATTGATAGCTTCATGGATGCTTTATTTGATAAAAACGAAGATGTAATTGTGGTTGGGACGAGCAATGGAGAATGGTGCTTAAATTATGATGAAGTCAAAGAGATATTCTTAAGTGATTGGGAATATTGGGGTGATTTGCGCATTAAAATGAATGAAGCTTCGATAGTACCATTGGGAAACACTGCTTTAATCTATGTTCCAGGTACAATAAAATATACTTTTTATAGTAGCAGTGATACATATACACGATATTTAGGTTATGTTAAGGAATATTTTGATGGAGTTTCTTCTGACAGCAAAAAATCTCACAAGGTAAAATTAACGGAAATAAATTGGAAACTATGCCATTTATTAAGTCAGAGAGATAGTAATGAAAGAAATTATTTATGGGATTTGCGAATTTCTTTTGTTCTAATAAAAAAAGAAATAGGATGGATAATAAAACAAATGCAATTCTCGCTTCCTGTAGTAGGGCATTTACCAGATGTAAGAATTGATAATATTAGCTATGATGATGAGAGCTTTAATACAGAATTAAAAAAGATGAAAGAGTATTCTCCTAAAAATATATCTGTATATAAAGACGAAATAATAAAACTATTAAAAGCTTTCAATAAAGAGTATTTAGATAAAAATAAATATATTTCAGCAGTAGCAGATAAATATTTTACCTATGGCAACTCACTTATTATTAATATAGACAAGTCAGTTTACAGTAATCAGGAAGGAATTAAGGAATTAATAGAAAAGCACAGATCCTATTACGATGAAATTAATTTAGATTATGAAAACTGCTTAATAAGTTCCAATGAAGATATAGTTTGGATAGTTACTCAGGGAATCATGAAAAAAAATATGAATGAGAAGAAGGCGCTTGAAGATACAATAAATATGATAAATGACATATTTGCAAGTAATCTAGAGGATAGGGATAAGCTCTTTAATATAAGAAGAAGAATTGCCGATACTTTAAAGGAAAATGCCAAAGGAGAAAGATATACTTGGCCATTTAGGTTTGAAGGCATGCTTATTAAAGAAAAACAAGATTGGGTATTTAAGTATCTTCAGTTCTCTCTTCCCTTTAATTACATTCTTGAGGGGAAGACGGAAGCTGCTTCTATTCCAGAAAAGAACATTTAACTTTGGTATTTTAGCAGCCATAAAACCATTTAAGACCAGCTAGAAGTAGTCAATACTTTTTTAAAATAAAGA
>CAZMQY010000087.1:0-12239 GCA_964568335.1 uncultured Clostridium sp. | reverse complement strand
GAAATAGGTATGTATATAGCAGTGGCGGTATCCTCAGTTGTTATAGGCTACTTAATCATAATGCTTAATCAAGCTTATACACTAGGAGGAGAGCAATTTGGCGCTCCACAGGCTACTTTAATGTCAATGGTAGTTCAAGGTATTATGGCAGATCAAATTCCATGGGCGCTTGTAGTAGTAGGTGTAGGCTTTGGTGTAATGTGCGAATTGATGAAGATTCCAGTACTTCCTTTTGCACTTGGATTATATTTGCCAATAGGCTTAAGCTCAGGCGTTCTTGTTGGTGGCATAATAAGATCCTTAGTTGAAAATAGATTTAAGAAGGATGAGACTACTCTTAAGGTTCAAGTTGAAAAAGGCGTTTTATTGTCCTCAGGCTTGATAGCTGGAGAAGCACTTATAGGAATTCTACTTGCAGGATTGGCAATACTTGAAAAGGATACATTAATCGCCTTTGGAAGCAAGATAGTTGCAAATGAGCATGTAAGTGCATGGATAGCAGCTATAATGCTATTAATACTTAGCGCTTGGGTGTACAGCTCGTCAACAAAGATTTCAGGAAATAATGATATAAAAAATAAACCAAATATTAAAGCTTAACAAATAATTAATAGGTAGTCCATTACTGTGGGCTACCTATTTAAATAATACAACTGGAGGATGTTATGTTTCCTATAATATTTAAAAAGGGTGAGAAGAAAAAAGAGGACAACTTCCTATTATATATACCCAAATTAAATCATGAAACTTTTGAGGTGAAAAAAGACGTAGTTAAACTCATCTTTCACCACAATAAGCCAATAGAAAAATTTGTACGCTGGCTAGTTAAAAAGCCGCTTATAAGTGATGTAGAATTAGACAAAGTTGGCTCAAAGGTGTGGACTCTTATAGATGGCAAGAGTTCAGTTTACGATATAGGACAAGGTTTACTAAATGAGTTTGGAAAAAGCTGCGAGCCTGTTTACGATAGGCTTATTATGTATTTAAGATATTTGAATAAAAAGGGTTGGATATCCTTTGAAAAAGGAAATCAATAAAAGAATTGGATTGTACCAATTCTTTTTTGTTATTGCATAAACAAAGTACAAATGATATCCTTTTACTATAACATAATGAAAATTTTGACAATTAAAATATGAGTGAAAATAAATGAAAGTGGTGAAACCTTATGAAGAAAAAAGGAATAGGATGTTTTAGTGCTTTTTTTATGACCCTTTTAATAATGATGGGTTTTTTAAACAAAGCTTCTGCAGAGGAGGAGGATAAAATCAAGTTAAAGGTTAATGTAGGCTTTGACTCGGTTTACAAGCTTGGGACTACGGTACCTGTGAACATTCAGATAGATAATAATCTTAAAAATATAAATGGAGAAATACAAGTAGAAGTTAAAACAAGCCCTAATGTAGAGCAGAATAATGTAACAATTTATGCTCAAAATATTAGCCTTCCCAATAACACATCAAAAAACATTACCTTAAACGTACCCATAAACAATTATATTACAAAGCTAAAGCTTAATATTGTAGAAGGAAAAAATACTGTTTATGAAAAAGAGATTAATATACCCGGAGGCTTAAATGCAGACAGTATGCTTATAGGCATATTAAGCGATGAATATGACAGTGTAAGCTACATAAATGATGTGAAGGTCCCCTTCAGCAAGACTTATAATTTAAAAAATGCTAAGCTGGAGGAAAAAAGTATGCCAGATAATGCGGACGCCTTAAAGGGCTTTAATGTGATAGTAATAAACAACTTTGATACCTCTAAGCTAAGTGAGATACAGTATACTGCCCTAAAAAAATGGGTATTTAATGGAGGCTTGCTTTTAATAGGTACAGGGTCAACTAACAATAAAACTCTAGGAATCTTTAAAAAGGATAACTTTATAGAAGGCGAAATAGGAAGCATGAGCGACATAGCCACCAATAAGCTGTATGAAATTAACGATGATACGGATACAAATTTATCCATGAAGCTGCCTTCTCTTCTAATGAATATAAAGGATAGTACTCAGCCTGTTAAGGAAGGAACTTTTCCTCTTTTGCATAGAATGGATAAAGGGAAGGGTGTAATAGCAATTGCAGCCTTTGATTTTGGAACAAATCCAATTGCTGGCTGGAAGCAGAAGAATATTTTTATGGCAAAGCTTTTGGGAAGCATGCTGCCAAGTTATTATTCATTACCTATGTATCAAAAGGGTGCTCCTATGGACAGGGATATGTATATGATTAATGGGGCGGTTAGGAATATTCCAGAACTTCCTATTCCAAAGGCAAAGACTTTAGGAATTTTATTTTTAATATACATAATAATAGCTGCACCAGTTAACTATTTTATTCTTAAAAGATTAGACAAGAGAGAGTTAATGTGGATTACAGTGCCTGTATTGTCTGTAATTTTTGGAACGATTATGTATATACTGGGCTTTTCTACAAGAATTACTCAGCCTGTGGCTAATGTAGTTTCTTTTATAAACATGGACGGAAAGGACACTATTTTCCCAAGCACCTACGCTGGAATATTTACACCGACTAAAACTGATATAAAGGTTGAAGCAGGAGAGGGAATGAAAATAAAAGCACTGCCAGTGATTAACTATGATACCGGCTATAGGCTGCCGGGCGAAAAAGCCCCAAAGGTTATTGAAGCAAAGGTTAATCTAGGAGGGAAGGGAACCGTAGAATTCTACGGCAACAGCATATTCAGCAATAAGCCTGTAATACTTGAAAGCGATGCTCTTCAGTCAGGAAAGCTAGAATGCAGTATAAATTACAGCAACAGTACCTTTGCTGGGGAGTTAAACAACCTATCAGGCTTTGATTTTGATGAGGCATATATTATAACAGCCGATAATTATATCACTTTAGGTGCAGTAAAAAACGCGGAAAAGAGAAGTATAAACGAAGCTGGCAATAGCTATAGCGGAAATATATATGATTTTACAAATAAAATTTATAAAAATCCTTTCATGGGGCCGAATCCTCAAACAAATTTTTCAGACGAAGAGATGAAGCAAATAAGAATAGAGCAGCAAAAGAGAGATATTATTAATATTTTTCTTCAAGGCGATTACTCAAAACTAACTGAACCAAAGCTTATAGCCTTCTCCAGCAAGCCGATAGCAAAGGATATTATAGTCAATGGAAAGATAGTAAAGAAATATGAAAAGGCTTTTATAAGCGCACCAGTAAAATTAACCTTCAGAAAAGATAATATATTAGAATATCCTTTAGGCTATATTAAGCCAACCATATCCAATAGCAGCGGCATGAAAGGCGGCTTTGATGAGATGGGCGGAATGTTTTATGGAAATGGAAATTTCGAATTTAATTAAGATATCGATAAGAAAATTAAGTTTGAGAAAATACAAGGATCAGTTACAGAACAGGGCAGCAGCGGAGTTAATGATGTTAAGCAGTATATTTGGAATGTGACTGAAGGCAAATATGAGGAAATATCCATACTTAACCTTGATCTTGAAGGAGGCAGACTTGCTAAATATTTAGACAAGGATAATACACTAAAGCTTAAGGTAGATGTGATGAACCAAGGTGTAAACGGACAAATACCTCGTATATCGGTGAAGGGAAGTGTAAAGTAATGCTGGAGATAAAAGGTCTTAATAAAAGGTATGGCAAGTTTGCTGCTGTAGATGATTTAAGTCTAGAAGTGGCAGTAGGAGAAATCTTCGGCTTTATAGGTCCAAATGGAGCAGGAAAGACAACTACTATGAAAATAGTATGCGGGCTGCTGGCTCCCACCTCTGGAGAGGTATACGTAGATGGCATAGATGCCTTGAAAAAAAGAAAAGAAGTTAAAGAAAAAATAGGCTACATGCCGGACTTCTTTGGTGTTTATGATAATTTAAAAGTAAGCGAATATCTTGAATTTTATGCTTCTATATACAATATTAACGGTAAGGAAAGGGAAAAGGTGTGTACAGATTTACTAGAGCTTGTGGATTTAGTGAACAAAAAGGATGCCTATGTGGATAGTTTATCCCGTGGAATGAAGCAAAGGCTTTGTCTTGCAAGAAGCCTTGTTCATAATCCAAAGCTTTTAGTGCTGGATGAGCCTGCCTCGGGAATGGATCCAAGAGCTCGCTATGAAATGAAGGAGATTTTAAGAACTCTTAAGGATATGAAGAAGACAATTATCATAAGTTCTCATATACTGCCAGAGCTTGCAGAGCTTTGCACTACTATTGGCATAATTGAAAAGGGAAGGATTGCATTAAGGGGCACTGTAGACGAAATAATGCTTAAGGTTTATAGAAACAAAGGTATTAAGCTTAAGGTTCATGGTAAGCTTGAAGCTGCTGTTATTACACTGAAGGAGTTCCCTAATGTAAGTGATATAACCACAGGGGAAAATACTATTCAAGCCTATTTTGAGGGCGGAGACGAGGATATGATCAATATGCTAAAGGTATTGGTAAACAGGGATATACCTGTAGTATCCTTTACTCAGCTTGACGGCAATCTTGAGGATATATTTATGAAGGTTACCGGCAAGGAAGAAAATTAGAGGAAAGGTGAATTATATATGAATATCAATCCTGTTCTTTTTAAAGAATTAAAGGTAAGGATGAGAAGCTGGAAAATTGTCTGGCTTATTATGATTTATCTTGCAATACTTGCAATGGCAGCACTTTTGGTGCTTGTAACAACCACACAAAGGTTCAGCCCATATGGCATGGATGCGAGCATGGCAATCGGAGCTTATACAACCTTGGCAATCATGCAGTTTTTGCTGATAGTTTTTATAGCTCCCTCACTAACCTCTGGCTCAATATCAGGAGAAAGAGAAAGGCAGACCTTGGATCTGCTTTTATGTACCAAGATGCCGCCGCGCTCTATAATTATTGGAAAGCTTTTTTCATCTATTAGCCAAATAATACTTCTAATAGTTGCATCACTTCCTATATTTTCTATCGTATTATTATTTGGAGGAATATCTATTCTTGAAGTGCTTAAGTTGTTTTTATTTTATATAGTTGTTGCAATAACCATGGGAAGCATAGGAATATTCTTTTCTACATATCTTAAAAGAACTACAGCTTCTAAT
Source organism: uncultured Clostridium sp. (assembly GCA_964568335.1). Taxonomy (GTDB): domain Bacteria; phylum Bacillota; class Clostridia; order Clostridiales; family Clostridiaceae; genus Clostridium_AT. The sequence continues at coordinate 7,169 of CAZMQY010000087.1, read as the reverse complement.
GTACTTACCTATGGGTTTATATTGTTTTTATTATTTGGAACCTTATTTATAAATGTATTTTATACTCAACTAATAATGAGAGGAAAGGCATATGAAGGGACTTTTCCACTGTCCTATATAAATCCGCTGACAGCCTTTGTTTCCCTGTTGTATGAGCAGTTCGGAGGCAATGCAGGAGGGCTTGGTATATTAGGGATATTTATGTCTCTGCCGAGAACAAGCATACAAAGGAAGACCGCCTTAAACTCAATACCCTTGTGGCAGATTAATATAATTATAAGCATGGTTTTATCAGGCATAATGCTGTGCCTATCAATGCTTAAAGTAAATCCAATAAAAAGAGGTCTGTTTAGAAGAAAGAAAAAATAATTTTTAGGTGTGATGAGTGTGAAGGAAGATAATAAGAAGTTTTTAAGCATTCTTAAGAAAATAAGGCTTAGGATGACAACTGCTAAAGTTATGAATAATATGGTTCTTGCTTTAGCTGCTGCATCAGCTGCGGGAGTTATTGCAGTAATAGCTTCAAGATTTGTACCAATCTATAATGTTTATGGAAGGATTGGCATGACTTTGCTTGCAGCAATTTTTACAGCTTTAATTATAACTTTTTTTAAGATACCAGGTTTTGAGGAAGCGGCGCTTAAGGTGGATTCCATGGGACTTCAGGAACGTACGGTTACTGCTTTAGAGTTTTTAGAAGATGATTCTTCCTTTGCAGAGTTTCAAAGAATAGATGCCTATGAGCATTTAAAGTCTTTTGACTACAAGCAGCGCATAAAGCTTGTACCAAAACCTAAGTATGCAATAATTACCCTTTGCTTAGCTTTTTGCGTTATGTTATCAGCCTTTATACCAAACCCAATGAGAGATATTGCCCAGGAAAGGCATAGAATAAATGAACTTAAAAAAGAAGAAATAAACAAGGTTAAAAAAGCAGAAAAAGAGCTTGCTAAAACTGAAAAACTTACACCACTGCAAAAGGAAGAGGTGGAGAAAAAACTTACAGAGCTTAGACAGGATTTGAAGGAAGCTAAAAGTGAGAAGGAAATAAATAAAGCTATAGAAAAAACTGATAAAAAGCTGGAGATTGTAAAGGAAAAATATAATGGCGAGGATTTGAAAAAGCTTTCCGATACCTTGGCTAAAAGTGAAGCTACTAAAAGCTTGTCTGATCTTATAAACAGCGGAAACACTGAGGCGCTTAGAGAAGGGTTGAAACTGGCGGCACAGGAAATGAAAAATTTAAGTCAGGAACAGCTTAAGGCTTTAGCAGAAAATTTTTCAAAGCTTGCTGAGGAGCTTATGAATAACGAAGAGCTTAGGGAGGCGCTGGGAGCACTAAGCCAAAAGCTTGCCAGTGGTCAGCTTGGAGATATAAATGAGGAAATGGAGCAGTTTGCTAGTAGTATTCAGGAGCTTATGAACAGTGAAGAGTTTCAGGAAGCTCTTGCTCAGGTTCAAAGCCAGCTTGGAAATGGGCAAAATGAAGGTGAAGGCGGAAGCATGTCAGCCCAAGGAGGCAATCAAGGTGGGGGTCAGCCTGGCTCCAGCAGTCAGCCAGGGCAAGGAGCAGGAGGCTCAGGTGTTGGCAGTGGAACAGATATGGGGCAGGAAAATCCTATTGTTACCACACCTCAGACCTCAGGACTGAATAAAAAGGATAGCTCAGAAAAGAAAAATGGAGAATATGAAAAAATTTTCACACCTAAAACACTGGGAGGAGATGGAGAAAAATCTCAGCTTACAGGAAAGAAAAACAATAACGGCAATTCAGAAAAAGTAACTTCTGAAAAAGGTATAAATGTAAGGGGCGAAGATGTACCCTATAACCAAGTTATTGGAAGCTATAAGGAACAAGCTGCTCAAAGCTTGGGAAGCTCTGAAATACCTGAGGGTATGAAAGAGATAATAAAAAATTATTTTACTTCGTTGGAGGAATAAACATGGGAATAGAGGAAAGAGAAGTACAAGAGATATTGAATGCAATAAAGGCTGTTGAAGAGGAAGTATCCAAGGCAATAATAGGCCAAAAGGATATTATAAGACAGGTATTGATTTCTATTCTTGTGGGAGGAAATGTCCTTTTGGAAGGGGTACCAGGCTTAGGTAAAACCCAACTAGTAAAAACCCTTTCCAAGGTTTTAGATTTATCCTTTTCAAGAATACAGTTTACTCCTGACTTAATGCCTGCTGACGTAGTAGGAACAAATATCATCGTTAAGGATGAAAAGGGAAACAGCGAATTTCAATTCCAAAGGGGACCTGTGTTTGCAAATATAGTGCTTGCAGATGAAATAAATAGAGCTACGCCTAAGACTCAATCAGCCATGCTTGAGGCAATGCAGGAGCAGACAGTAACCGTAGGTAAAACAACCTACAGCCTGCCGCAACCCTTTATGGTTCTGGCAACACAAAACCCAATTGAAATGGAGGGAACCTATCCTTTGCCAGAAGCACAGCTGGACAGATTTTTATTTAAGCTGCAGGTAAAGTTTCCAACCCTTGAAGAGCTTCAAGGCATTATTAATGTTACAGTAACAAACCGTGAGATAGTTTTAAATAAGCTTATGGACGGTGAAAACATATTAAATATAAGAAGAATAATAAAAGAAGTGCCTATAGCTAAACCTGTGCAGGAATATGCATTAAAATTAGTTTTAGCAACTCATCCGGAAAACGAAGAATCACCAGAAATATCGAAAAAGTATATCCGCTTTGGTGCAAGTCCGAGAGGGGCGCAAGCTATAATCTTGGCGGCAAAGGTTAGAGCTCTAATGGAAGGAAGATATAATGTTTCCTTTGAGGATGTTAAGTATGTGGCTTATCCAGCGCTTAGACATAGATTCTTTTTGAATTTTGATGGTATTGCTGAGGGATTGACAACGGATAACGTGATAACTGAGATATTGAAGGAGATTAGGTAATTAATAAATAGAGGAGTGCTATTATATTAAACTAATCAGGAGGTATGACAATTGATATTACTTAGGAATAGCCAATATTTGCGCAGCATTGAACTAAACAGAGAAAAGATTGGGAACGACAATAAGTACCCATTTTGTTTACCCGCTGTAAAAAATCTTTCTCACTTGGAGTTTCATCCAAAGGTGACATTTATAATAGGAGAAAACGGAACTGGCAAGTCGACCATATTAGAGGCAATAGCTGTTGCTTATGGTTTTAATCCTGAAGGTGGCACAAAGAATTTTAACTTTGCATCAAAGGCCACACATTCAGAGCTTCATAATTTTTTAAGACTCATAAAAGGGGTCATGAGGCCAAAAGATGGATTTTTTCTAAGAGCTGAGAGTTTTTATAATGTTGCTACTAATATAGATAATCTTAACATGGAAGTTCCTGGACTCTTATCATCTTATGGAGGGAAATCACTGCATGAACAGTCTCATGGCGAGTCCTTCTTTTCTCTATTCATGAATAGATTCGGAGGGTGTGGTTTATATATTTTGGATGAGCCAGAAGCAGCACTATCTCCGTCGAGGCAAATGGCTATGATTTCGAGGATTCATGATTTAGTTGAACAGAAATCTCAGTTTATTATTGCCACGCATTCACCAATCATAATGGCATATCCTGACTCAGTTATATATGAAATAAAAGACAATATTAAGGAAGTGCCCTATAAAGATACAGAACATTATCAGGTTATGAAAACCTTCGTTAACAACACGGAAAAGATACTTGATATACTTATGAGTGGTGAAAATATGGAAAAGTAATATAAGGCACTTTTAGAAATATTTATCCTATATAAAGCCATTTATCCATTTAAACATAAAACCATATAACCATATAAGAATTTATAGGAAATATGAGCTGTTTCCACAGTAATATTGTATTAATGGAGAGGATTTCTCATATTATTTCTCAAGAATAATTTTGATAAATTTAACCAAGGAAATAAGGGGATAGAGTGATGGGATATATGGAAAAGAAGCAGATAAAGAGGTCTAAAGCCAGAGTGTTTTTAGGGAAAATATATTATTCTGCAAAAAGGTACAAGCAGTGGTATTTTAGTGAGAAAATCTATACAAAAAATATAGTTAAAGAGAAATATCCTTATATAATTTTTAAGCATAGCACGCCGCTGATACGAAAACTTCATGGAGTGGATATGCAGCTGCAATATAATAAAATTACAAACCTTAGACTTGCAGCTCAGAAGCTTAATGGTATAGTGATAAAAACAGGTGAAACATTTTCTTACTGGAAGCTTATAGGGAAGACCTCCTACAAAAAAGGTTATTTGGACGGGATGGTATTATGTTCAGATGGTACTTTTATGGCTGGGGTAGGAGGCGGACTTTGTCAGCTTTCAAATCTGATATATTGGATGACTCTGCATACAGCGTTAACTGTAACTGAAAGATACAGACACAGTCATGACGTATTCCCTGATTCTAATAGGACCCAACCCTTTGGAACTGGGGCAACATGCTCCTACAATTCTTTGGATTTGCAAATATATAATAATTCAAGCACGGATTATCAGCTTATGCTTTATTTGACGGAGGAACATCTAGTTGGGGAATGGAGAAGCTCAGAGGACTCTATATATAAATATGAAGTATATGAAAAGGAGCACTCAATAACTCCCGGAATGTTTGGAGGTTACATTAGAAACAATATAATATATAGAAAAATTTATGACAATTTGGGATTGATAAAAGATGAATATATTACAGAAAACCATGCCTATATGATTTATAATCCATATATTAGTGAAGAAATGTACGGAGAAAATATTGCTAGATAAAATAAGGGGGAAATATATGTTTCTAGAAGTGAGCGATAAAATCAGCATATTTGTAAAAGAATCTGGGAAAGGCATTCCTTGCGTTTTTATTCATGGGGGACCAGGGGCATGGAGTAATGAATTTGAATTGCTTTGTGGAACTCAGTTAGAGGATACCATGAAAATGGTGTACATAGATCAAAGAGGCTGCGGCAGGTCAGAGGGCGATAGCAATAGTGACTATTCAATAGGCAGGCTTGTGGAGGATATTGAGGAAGTAAGGAAAAAACTAAATATAAAGAAATGGATTGTACTGGCGCATTCCTTTGGAGGAATAATTGCTGCAAATTACGCTCATAAGTATGAGAAATATGTACAAGGCCTTATATTGGCTAATTGTACCCTAAATATGAAGGATTCCCTTGAAAGTCAGATAGAATATGGATCTAAGTTATTAAATAAGGATGAAATAGAGCTGGAAGCAAATCAATCTATATTAGAAAGATGGCACAAAATTTTCACCAAACTTATTGAGAAAGATATATTTTATAAGCTGCAATATAATGACTATAGTAATTACTTAAAGGTTAATGAAGCCGGCGGAAAAATGGAAAATGCGAGTCTGGCAAGACAAGCCTTTAGTAATGAAGATTATTTTGGGAGCTACTATGACATTACGAATAACATAACAGTTCCTGTGCTAGTTATAGCAGGCAGTGAGGATTATGCCATTGGATGTGAGCATTATAAAAAGTTTAGGTTTCCAAACTCAAAAATTCAAGTTATTGAAGGAAAACATGTTTTATATGTTGAAAATAGAGTTAAATTTATAAAAGCAATTAATGATTTTGTAGCTAATATTATCTAGTTACTTCAGCAGCGATGGCTGGTTTGGGAATAAAGGCTGCTGCCATGGATGTATTTACTAATATATATAATCTTTATTTGAAAGCGAGATAATTACATGGAAATTAATAAAATATTAATCAATTGGGGTATTTCAAATGAAACAGTTAAGCAAATTTATAGTTCCGCATGGCAAATAGGGGACAAGTATGTTTTAAAGACTGGAAACAATCATGATAGCTTAAATAGCAATTTAACAATAATTAAAAATCTATCTGAGCAAAATATACCAGTTGCCGAAGTAATCAAAACTGTTGAAGGGCTTGATTATGTAATTGAGGATAACACTTATTTTTTTCTAAGCGGAAAGATTAGCGGAGAGCATATAACTGATATTTATAATGGCAATTATAATGAATTAGCATATTTGATTGGAGAAGTAATTGGCAGGCTCCATATAGCTTTTAGAACATGCCAAGAAAGAATATCCTGTTATGATAACAATTTTTATGATGAAATTACTGGTTGGGTATCACAAACCATTAAGGATAATAATATTACTTATGTGCCAAAGGATATTTTAAATGAATGTATTTCGGAACTGAGGTCTATATACCCTAAGCTGCCTCGACAATTAATACATAGAGATTTACATTTAGGAAACATGCTATTTCAAAATAATATATTAACAGGTTACATTGACTTTGATTTAAGTCAAATTAATGCACGTGTTTTTGATTTGTGCTATATGTCATTAAGCTTTCTGATAGATAATATCGATAAGAAGGATAAAACAACAAAATGGTTTGAAGTGCTCAATAATATTGTTAAGGGATATAATTCAGTTATACCGTTAACATATGATGAGAAAAAGGCTATTCCGGTAATGATGATTGCAATTGAAATGCTTTTTGTGGCCTATTTTACAAATAAAAATGAGAGTGAATATGCAAATGGAGCTGCAAAAGCACTTATGTGGCTGTGGGAAAATAAAGAAAGTATTATCTTATGAATCTAATAGTATAATTTGAGGTTTATCTCATTACAGAGGAGAACATAATGGAATTAAATAAATCAAAAATGTTAGAAATTGTTAGAAGGCAATTAGCCATAGATATGAATTGCAATATACAGGATTTCCTCGAAAGTGGAATAATATTTTGCGAAGCCAGATTAAACGAGGGAAGAAGAATGTTTGACAGACAAGTTCCTTTTCTTGAAGTTGCTACAATGGGGAAAAGCACAGTTGTTTCAGCTGATAGTGATATTTTAGCTAAGATAAAACCACTATTAGAAACTAAAACAAGAGAAGCCATATTTGCAGCTCCATTTCTATTCGGACACTCTCTTTATTATATTCCCGATTGTGATAGGATAAAAAGATTAGCTTGCCCTGATGGTTTTACTTTTCACATAAAAGAGGGGAAAGAAATACACCAACTATATAAAACTTCAGAATTTAAAAATGCAATTCAATATGACATTAATCATCCTCGGCCAGATGTAATTGCAATCTATGCAATGCAGGGGAATGAAATTGTAGCTATGGCAGGAGCATCTGCTGATAGTA
>CAZMQY010000086.1:0-12456 GCA_964568335.1 uncultured Clostridium sp. | reverse complement strand
CTGTTCCAACTATAAATACTCCCTTAGCCATTTTTTCTAACCTCTAGCTTTAATTCACTTACCATTTTCTTATCATCGCATATTTTATTGCCTGAGGTTGTCAGGTAGTTTCCTGTGATTGTGGCATTGGCTCCTGCGTGAAAGCAATTTTTACCAAACTCATCGATGAGATTTCTTCCTCCAGCAAGCCTTATAAATGCCTTTGGATTCACAAATCTAAAGATAGCAATGGTTTTTAGTATTTCTTCCTGACTTAGACTTTTTGCATTTTCTAAAGGTGTTCCCTTAACTGGATTCAATACATTTACAGGAATAGATTTAACCCCTAGATCCCTTACCTGAAAAGCTAGCTTAATTCTATCCTCCAAGCTTTCCCCAAGGCCGATTATTCCTCCTGAGCAAACAGCCATACCGGCCTTTTTAGCTGCATTTATAGTAGCTATTCTTTCATCATAGCTGTGAGTTGTACATATGTTTTCATAGTGCTCTCTGCTAGTTTCCAAATTATGATGATACATAGTTATTCCCTTTTCTCTTAGCTTTAGCAGCTCCTCATAGCCAAGTATCCCTAAGGAGGCGCACAAATCCATATTTACTTCCTTATTTAGCTCTTCATAAATCTCTAAAACCTTCTCAAAATCACTGCCTGTAATTCCTCTACCGCTTGTCACTAAAGAAAACCTATTTACTCCCTCACTTTCATTTTCCTTTGCTAGCTTTAAAGCTGCTTCCTTTGAGGCTAACTCATATTCTTCTACATTAGTTTTATAATGAGCAGATTGTGCACAAAACTTGCAGTCCTCGGAGCAGCGTCCTGACTTTGCATTCATAATAGTGCAAAGATCTACCTCACCGCCGCAAAAGAACTGTCGTATGTTATTAGCGCTATTGCATAGTTCTTTTATATCCTCTTTTTCTTCAAGGTCAGCTAATGCAATTGCCTCTTCAAAGCTTATAGCTTGTCCCTCTAAAACTTTTTTCTCTAAACTCTTAATAAATTCTTTCAAATTGTGTTCCTCCCTGTTGTTTTCTTAGTCGATATATCTATTTTTTCTTAGTATAGGTAATAGTTTTGTTGAGATATAGGCTGCAAATACTGTTAGTATCAGATCTCCAGCTATGCAAACTACAAAACCATAAAAAAAAGCAAAATAGAAAGTAATATTTTTTCCCAGGTATAGATTATAGCTAACATATAAATATACTACTCCAAGTAGGTATACAAAAAACAGGCCTGCAAGCATCATAAGTACCGCCTTAGTAAAGGTTAGCTCTTTTATATTCTCTCTTATTTTACCTATGACGTAGGCTGCTATAATAAAGCCTATAAGATACCCAAAGGTAGGTTTGAATATGTAATTAAAACCGCCGCCTTCAGTAAAGACAGGTACCCCAGCAAGTCCAATAGCCACATAAACTATTTGTGACAAGGCCCCTAGTCTTGAACCTAAAATTACGCCAGCTAAAGCACAAAATAGATACTGAAGGGTAAAAGGCACATATGGTATTGGCACTTTAATAAATGCTCCAATTGCTGTTAAAGCTGCAAACATAGCTACTAGAATTAAATCACGTGTGTTTCGCATAAAATATACTCCTCTTCCAATATGTACTTTTTCATATCAATAATAATAAATAATCTTTTTATTGTCAACCATAATAATGTTTTTAGTTGACAATAAATTTGCAACAATTAAAAAACACACAGGCACCCCTGTGTGTTTTTTATTTATAGGAAGCTGCAAACCTCCAGTTTATTGCCTTCAACGTCTTCAAAGGAAAACCATTTAACGTCTGCATCTATAGTAATTTCAGAAGTATTAACACCCTTTTCTACTAGATACCTGTGCGCTTCCTGCACATCTGAAGCATAGAAATTAAATGCTGGAGTTTCACTAACTTTAAGCTCTTCTCCTTCTGGAACCCTTGCTAGGGTTAAGGCAGTTTCACCTACTGCAAAGGAAACATAGCCTCCTGCAATATCCTTCCAAGTGCTCTCGAAGCCCATTACAGTCTCATACCACTCACTGGCCTTCTCCAAATTTTTAACCTTAACAAATACAGTGTCAATTCTTTTGAATATGTTTGTTGACATACAAACCCTCCTATTTATTAAAGATAAATAAAACAATCCAACCAAGATGAGTAAATTCCAAGGTTCTATATATATTCTACAAGGATACTTTTTATCCTTTTAAAACTTGAGTTTTCTTTCTAAAATAGACTTCTCCATCTGCCTTAAGGCATTTGAAATTTTTAATTCAATTGATTTTTGAGATAACTTGCTTTTAATTTGATGAATCCAATTGTTAAGGTTTCCTTTTGCAAAGTTTTCTTCAAAATAAGTTACATCTATGGTTTTATCATCTAGCTTTTTAATATCATAATAATATTTGTTTACTGCAGTGGGCGTTTCATAGGATAGCTCATAATACTTGTCTTCAATTAATGGGTCAACAGTAATATTAAGATCAATAGAGCTTCCATTGCTCATTTTAATTCTTTTAACGTATTTGTAGCCCATTATTATGTCTTCAGGCTTAAGAACTTTTTTAGTGGATTTTTCGATATCCTTTAATACTTGCTCAAGCAAGTACTGAAAAAACTCATTATTACTAACTTTTAGGCGTTCTGTAACCTTCACTGCATTAACCTCCTTTTCCTTAGAACACTGAATAGTTTAAAACTTAATCTCAACTATTTGATTTTCTCCTGCTTTAACCTCTTGACCTTCCTTTAAAATACGAAGGGACTCCTTATTTAAAAACACAATAGGTGAAATGGAGGATTTAGCTTTTTTGTGTATTTTTTTATAATCTGCTTCTACAAGCAAGGCGCCTTGTTTAACCCTCTGTCCCTTTTCTACTTTGATTTTATAAATATTTTCAATTCCGTGAGTTTCTAATCCTATATGAATCAAAACCTGTATCCCATTATCTCCATTAATGCAGATTGCGTGACCCCCAGGAAACACTACAGTAACAATTCCATCTATAGGGGCTAACACTTCAGAACCGCATATATCAATGGCAAATCCATCTCCCATAACACGATCGCTAAATACTATATCGGGAACCATGGAAATATCCAATAGCTTTCCACTCATAGGGGCAATAAAATCCGTACATGTATTCATATATTACCACCTTATCTATTTCTCTCTTAATTCCTTTAATAAATCCTTATAGCCGTCGATTAAATTTTCCGGTGATGTGGTTAATCGTTTTGCTAGGCCTATAAATATCATATCTACGGCAAACAACTGACCGTATCTTGAGAAAATAGCTGCCAACCGCGATTCGTTCAGCTCCAAGCTTGGTACTGTTACACTGTAGTGGCTCATGGAACGAAGCTTATTCTTCAAATTGCCTGTAATTGCAACCAGCTTGGCACCTTGCTCTTTAGCCCTCTTTGATGCAATATTAACCTCCTTTGTATTTCCGCTAAAGCTTATAGCTATAACCACATCCTCTTTTGTGCATATTGCTGCATTTAAAACTCCAAAATTACTATCAATATTAAATACTGTTCTCTTTCCAAGCTTAATTAGCTTTTGCTGCATATCCTGCGCAACGATACCTGAGCTTCCAACACCGAATAAATATATAGTTTGGGCACCTGCCAATACTTCTATTACTTCTTCTATTACCTCTAAATCGTTAAAGCGCAGAACATCACTGCATATAGACTCTACGTGGGAAATAATTTTCTTAGGAGCTTCATTGAAGTCTACTGCCCATCCAAAAATCTCGTTGGTGTTTTCCATGCTTAGATTTTTTAAGTTCTTTGCCATTTCTATTCTTGCTTCTGCTAAGCTCATTCCTAAAACCTTTTTTACGAACCTTGAAATAGAGGCTGTAGATATTCCAATAGCTTCAGACAGCTCACGGATATTCATGTTTATTATATCTTTTCCGCTTTGCAGAAAGTAGTCGGCGATTATTTTATCGGACTTGGATAGGGATTCATACACCAGCCTAATCTTAGTATTCATAAGTTCCTCCTCTTAACAAAGCCTCAAATTCAGCACTTACATATCCATCTACCGCCAAAACATGTGCCTTTTATCATAAAGGCACATGTTTTTTAAATCTTATTATGGCATTATTCTTCGATTACAAAGGTAGCCAAATTCTCTTTCTTTACTCCTACCAGCCATGTAATAATGAAGCCTCCAGTAATAGCTGAAGAATATGCCAAGAGGTAAGCAAGCGGCTTTGTATTAACAAGCATTCCTAAAATTCCGGATACGTTAATTGTCATAGCACCCATGCCTGGGAACAAACCGCAGACAAATCCACCCACTGAAGCACCAAGACATGCGGTTGCAAAGGCTCTTCCTAAAGGAAGGGTAACACCAAAGATTAATGGCTCGCCTATTCCAAGCACTCCAGCTGGAAGTCCGCCAACTATAGCATTTTGAAGCGCCTTTTGCTTGCGATATTTAAAGTATAGAGCTATAGCAGCACCTACCTGCCCGCCGCCTGCCATAGAGTTAAAGGCATATAGAGGAGTGTATCCTAACTGCTGTATTAAGGTTGTGTGTACAGGTGTAAGTCCATGATGCATACCAGTCATAACAAGAGGCAGGAACAAACCTGAAATTACAGCTCCTCCTAATGGTCCTGCATTATTGAACAGCCACAATAATGCCTTTGTTATGACGCTTGTAACAGCTCCAGCTACAGGCTGTAAAATATATAGAGTTACTAATCCAACTACAACAACAGATATAAGAGCCGGGAAATGTACTCTAAGTGCATCTGGTGTGCGCTTCTTGATCCATTTTTCAACAACAGCAATCAAAGCACCGGCAGCTAATGCTGCTAAGGTTCCTCCACGTCCGCTTAGGAAATTCAAACCTAAGAATCCCATTGCTGCACCATTCAGCCCTGCAACGTTTGTTACTATACCACCGGCTACCAAGCCCAGGTATGGATTGCCGCCCATAACCTTTGCAGACTGCATTGCTACTGCTATATTCAAATAAGTGAAGAAGGTGCTGGCTAAAACATTCATTGTAGCCATGAACATTGAACCGCCGTCAGCAATTGCTGCTGGGTTAAAAATTGGAGTTTTTGTCATATTAAATATTAAAGTAAATAATTTCATTATACCGAATATTAGACCTGTACCAGCAAAGACAGGAATCAATGGAGCAAAAACATGTGAGAAGAAACTGAATACGCCTGTAGCGCTCTTCTTCTGCATAACTGAACCATTATTGACTTCAGAGTACTTTAATCCTTCTACATTCTTTAGTTCCGCACTAACAGTTTCAGCTACCCCTGGTCCTAAGATGATTTGAGGCTCATGCTCAGATCCAACAACCCTCAAAACACCTTTGATTTTTCCTAAAGCTTGCTTATCTACTTTAGCTGGGTCTTTGACAACTACACGCAAACGAGTCATGCAGTTCTCAAAATCACTAATGTTCTCCACTCCGCCTAAACCTGCTAGAATCTGCTCTGATAGTGATGAATTTTCGATACTCATGAATTCTCCTCCCCCCATAAAATTTACTAATAATATAATTGAAAATAATTACAATGTAATTAACTTACAATTATATTATATTTATTATGTAAATCCTTTACATAATATGCCAATAATTTGCATTAAATTTTGAGGAGCTGAATAAAGTGAACTATGTTTAAAAATGGTTCTGTTTTAAACATAAAAAAACTGTTTTTACAAAGCAAAGCAATGTAAAGACAGTTTTTTCTATAAACTATTTATATCATACATAACTAAAGTACAAGAGCAAATAACGGGGACTTCCATGTCAATTATCTTCCTTTAAAATTTCAAAGAATTTGTGATAACTGTTGGAGAATTGATCAGTGTTCTTAATTACTTGTTTCGCAAGTCCCACAAATAAATAGTCCACTATGAACAATTGACCATACCTTGAAAAAATTGCCCCCAAGCGGTTTTCACTTATTTCATAACTTGGACTTAAAAGTACATAATCAGCTAGTTCACCTAAGCGGCTATCCATTCTTTGGGTAATTGCCACAATTGGTGTATTACGTTTTTTTGCATTGCTAACGGCCATGTTCACTTCTTTTGTCCGCCCGCTAAAACTGATAGCTATTACCACATCCTTGGAAGTACAAATATTTGAATTGAGAATATTAAAATTGCTATCATTGATGAATACAGATTTTATGCCAATCTTCAATAACTTGCCTTGAAAGTCCGCAGCTACCATGGCTGATGAACCTACTGCAAAAAAGTAAACTGTTACGGCATTTTTGATCAAATTGATAACATCCTTAAAGGTGTTCACTGTGTTAGCTGCTATAACATCATTGCATGTCAATGAAATCTCATTAACTATTTTAGAAGGCATGTCACTTAGGTTATCTGCCCAGCTTAAAAGTTCAGTTATATTGTTTCCCTCTGTTTTAGAGAGGTCTTTGGCTAATTCCAACTTTGCTTCATGAAAAGTCAAACCAAACACCCTTTTTACAAATCGTGAAACAGAAGGCGCAGATACATTACATAATTCAGCTAACTCAAAGATACTGACAGTTAACACTTTCTCCGAATTTTTCATCACAAAATCAGCAACTTTTTTTTCAGATGGCGGCAATGTGTTATAAACATTTCTTATTGTGTAAATCATATCCATAAGTAAATCCCCTTATCACGGTCTATAACTACACAAAACTCTACAGTCTCCTTGTATTTCATATTCATTGGCGGATGCTGGTATCACTAAGGTGTCTGTGTAATGTAGACTATATTTTTCTTTATCTATTATAATATCACAATCATTGAACACACAAGTCAATATATGATATTTATTATCTTTAAAAATTCTTTGAGATCCAATGGTATCAATAACATCCACTTTAAATTCCTTTGAAAGAGCACCTGTTTCAATCTTGTTTAAGCTTCTTGAGTCCAACGGAAACTCCTTTTTATGCGCCCTCAAGGAAGTGTCAAGCACATCGAAGCCTTTATCCAAGTGCAATTCACGACCTCTTCCGTAATCATACATGCGGTAAGTTACACCGCCAAAGCTTCCAATTTCCAAGACAAGCGTTCCTTTTCCGCAAGCATGTATAAGACCAGCAGGAATGTATACAAAATCACCTTGCTTCACTGGAATACGAATAAGATACTCTTCAATATTCCCATTTAATGCAGCCTGACGCAGCAATTCATGATCATCTGTAATACAGCCCGCAACCACAGAGGCATTCTCATCGCACTGCAGCACGTACCACGACTCAGATTTTCCAAAGTCGTTTTCCACTTTTCTTGCATATTCCTCATCAGGATGCAACTGAATGGACAAATCTTCTTTAGCGTCAATGTATGCTGCTCGAATCATCTGGTCACTAGTATCATTTCCCATTAAGTCTCTATAATGAAGACTTATTAAATCACGCAGATTCATACCCTTATACTCATTATTCAATATGGAATTTTCGCTTTTCTTATATGCGCATACCTCACGAACAATACCTATTCCTTCCTCCAGATTTCTAAGCCTACTAAGATAGTCCCCTGCCCACAATGCCTTAACATTAACAGGCTGCAAACGAATTGGCTTCATCACTTTTGTCCTTTCCAGATGATTTCTCCATTTTCTTTATAACAGCGATATGGAAAACCATTTTCTTCGATTTTTTTATGATTTTGTTTGCTGGATGGAAGACTGCAGGCTGCAACAGCCAACATTGTATCTCCGCTGTTTATTATTCTATGCGCATAATGTCCATTGATGTAGTGGAGCGACCCCTTAAATATTTCTTCTGCATAGAAGTCATCCTTGCCGTCCCAAAACAAAAGAAAACCTGTACCATCTAAGCCGTAATAATACTCGTCGCAATCATTATCATCGTGATAGTGACCTGAAGTCATCGCACATTCTCCATCAACGGTAAAAGGATTTATATAAGTGATTCCCCACTGCAAATTGCCTTTAACGAAGCCTTCTCGGTTAAAATTCTGATTAGCTACCTTATATGCGATTTCGTCACCAAAATTGTTGATAGCTTCGTTGCTTTTGTAAACATTGGTGCATTCTCTAATCATCTTTTGACGCCACTTTACATTCTGTCCACTTAATTCAAAATCATCCCAGAATTTTTGAATAGCTTTTGGCTCTCTAATAAAATTCATATTGTTCCCCCCAATTATAAAATATAATTTTCAAAATTCGGCTTTAGATATGTTTTGTGAACAACTGCTGGCTGGTAACCTTTATTGACGATTACATAGTCAGTGATAGCTGCTGGAATAACTACGATTTCAAGATACTTTTGAGTAAACTTGAAATCTGGATTGGATTCTGAGTATACTTCTATTTCTTCACCATCAACAAGTGTTATCACCGTAAATTGATCATTATTATTCGATTTGTAGCTTCCATTTGTATTAAGCTCCACACGACTAGTTTGATAATACATCAAATCAGTATCACCAAGGATAAACTCTTTGAAGTCATCACTCTCTTTAACAAAAACAGGTTCTATTGCAATGTTTTTCTTTACCCAGTCCGCATTCCTATTATATTCTAAGACTTTCTTTGCATTTTTCAGGTGGATTGGACGAGTGTTGCCGTCCTTGTCCTTACGATTGTAATCATAAATCTTGTAGGTATAGGAACCTATTGTTAAGCTTCCTAGTTCCAAGATCAGCTGATTTCGACCTGAAGCATGAATGGTGCCCGCAGGAAGCATAAACTGCTTGCCTGGAATAGAATCTTCCGCATTTATATATTTTTTATAATCAACCTCAATTCCCTCACGCTGTGATTTGTCCGCAAGTTCAACGAATTCATTTACATCTGCATCATTTTTAAATCCCACGTATGTCTTCGCACCATGTCCTGTAGCGATAACATAGTAGGCCTCATCCTGGGAACCCTTTTCATTGTAGTGCTTCCTTGTGAAGTCACCTTTAGGGTGAACTTGTATAGACATATTTCCATCGCTGTGGTAAGTGTCGTCATAATTGAAACGAATAGGAAAATAACCACCGAATTTCTCATGTGCTTTTTCTCCTAATATGGCCTTACCTTCATGACTCATGAATGTTGCAAATGGCAATTCAAAGTTATAGGAATTCACATCCACAACAATACTAACTTCCATAGGGATGAACTCGAATATCCACGCTATGTTTTTGGAAATTTCCATAGGGAGATTCCTTACTTTTCTAATATACTCCCCACCCCAAATGCCTTCCAAATACACAGGTTTACATCTGAATGGATATTGTACAAGGACCTTCAGCAGTTCCTTTAGAGATTGAAAAGGCAGCATCTTGTATTCATCATCATGATTACCATCAACGTAAAAATCTATCAAGTTTTCATTTATAAGCTTCTTTCTTTGGTGTATAACCACTTCAAAATCAACGAAATAGTTGCGACGCATAAGTAAATTGAAGGGTCTAGCCTCCTTATCGCCTATATTCATAAATTTACCCTCACGAGCACGTACAGCAGCGCTCTTAGGTGAAATATCCATATATACCACCTTTGAAGCAATATCTAATAAAGGCTTCACTGTGCATCCATGTCCATAAACGATGCTTACACCATCAAAATTCTTAATCTCATTGATCCTATTTTTTAATTTTTCGTCATCTATCAAATCTTCCAGCATTCCCTCAAACAGGCTTCCAAATAACAGCACTGGATCATCCTCATAATTCAGAGGCAAATTTGACTTTGTCATCTCATTGATTTCTTCTTCGCTTAAGTATACATCCTTCATGTCAAATAATTTACTGCTTTGACCAGTTATTTGTTTTTGAAGCTCCTTCACAAAACTTACAAAGCTGCTTCCAACATACCCCTCCACCAAAATAACAGGCTTTTGGCATTGACCCATACTCTTTATGATAGTTTCTGATACTTTCTCGTTGCCTACTGCAATAGATTCCTTAACAGCTGAGGATAGTACTGGCCTATTAATTGCAGTTAAATCATCATAAGCTAATGGTTTAAACATAAAACTCATAAAATATTCTCCTTTCCATATGCATTAATATTGTGATACAAGCCTATACACTTAATATAAACCCTTTGAAATATTATTTCAATCATTTTTTAATTTTATTTTATTTCTGTAATTATATTTCATTTGCTCTTATTATATGCTATCATTAAATTAATAATGATTGGTTTTATATGTTAAGGAGGTTAAAGTCCTAAATGGACTTTAACGGGCAGTTTGCGAATGGGAATGAGCAAGCTTTAACTGCCCAGTGTTCAGACTAAAAGGAGGAAAAATATGAAAATCACAGTGAATACAAAAAATGCTTATCGAAAATGGATACATGTTGAAAGATTTCAGAACACCACGCTGCGTTACACCCCATCCCCTTCCTTTCCTAAGGTAATGGAAAATGTAATTGGCCGCCCTTCTATCATCAGGTTATTTGTTACCTTGGATGAAGTATGGGATTATCGAACTAATACCTATTATTGGGACTACCCTATTGGAGTTAATCGATATTTAGGTGATGAAAATCATTACGACTATGACTGGCCATTAACCGTCCCATCACCTGTCAATGCTCACATTCAGGAATATTTGATTTCACATGCAGCCTGCGCTGAGGAGGTATTGCTTAATTTACGTAGATATGAACGTGAAACTATAGATGGTGTAATATCATATCAGCAATATGAAGAGCTTTTTGAAAAGGTAGTGGAGTATTATAAGAATCTATGTCCAAACATCACCTATATCGAGTGCTGCAATGAAGTTGAACTAGTTCAATTCGGAAACTTGAACATGAAAGAGTACTACAGACTTTATAAGTGCGCTTATAGAGCAGTCCAAAGATTAAATCAAAAGCATAATTATGAATTGCCCCTTAAGATAGGCGGATTTGGACTATCTCATGGAATCACACATTGGAATTACTGGCAGGAGTTTTTAGAATTATTAAGCAAGGATGATGCAAGAATAATTGACTTCTACTCTATGCATGAATATCATACAAATCCTCAGCGTATCATGGAGTTTTATTTACGTCATCAAGAGATGATCAGTGAGCTTAATCTGCCTGATCTACCCTTACTTATGACTGAATATGGATTAAGAGTTGGAGTTGGAGATGCAGGACGGCCAACAAATATTCAAAATGCTTCTGGTGAAATTGCTGGAATGATACTAGGCTCACACTGTCCTAATTTAAAAATGTTTCCCTGGTGCACTTTCCATAACCCAAATCAACAAATAGGCAGAACCATGTTCATCCTTAATAAAGACAATGAGTATATCCCTACCCCAAGCGGTCATACAATGACCATGTTTAAAATGCTGGGAAGTCATGAACTTATGATTGAAGACTATCTGGAAAATAAGGCTGTTGCAACAATAGATGAGGAAAGAATATGTGTATTGGTTTCAAATCCTGGACAAGTGGAAACTAAAGTAGAATTGGAACTTAAAAATCTAGAAAAGGGAAGGTATGAAGTGGAGCAATACATGGTAGACGATAAAACGAACAATTGCTTAACAGATTCTAATTCTCACTCCTTAAAGGCAACAAGAAAATTTAATGTCGCAGTTGAAGATAACAGACTATTTATAAATGACAGGATGATAGGAAATGCTTTTTGTTTATGGATCTTTAAAGAGACTAAATAAGTTAATTTAAGACGCTTTGTTTATTAAGTTATTTCGCGAAAACTATGCTTTGGTGAAGCTTATGCTTTCCAGCAAGCTTTAACACAAAGCGCCTTAAGTATTTTATGTTAGTTATATATTAAAGCGATGCTTTAATTTGACCTATGGACTTATGACTATACAAACAGCTTGTCCATCTTTGTATTAAGCAAAACCAGCGGGCATAAGTTCCACGCAGCCTATATCAAGCCAATATACTCCCATGTTGTCACTGACGCAAACCTTGCTTTTGAAATAATCAAATTTAGCTATTTTAATTTTTATAACATTTACTATATTACCATATTGAAATCTTCCATAAGGCTTTATAATTTTTCCTACTACTCCTTTAAAGTTAACCCTCATTGGCATTTTTTTATCCTCCCAGAAAATTTTTAATACACTCTATATTTATCTATCATAATATTTATTCATTTTTGGCTTTTCCATAGATAAATTATAGCACTTTTAAAGCTAAATGGTATTAAGTATCTCTTAATGATGTATTAAAAATTTGTTAACCCTATTTTTCAACAGAAACTGCCTAAGTTACTACTGCTAAGTAATTGCTATTTAAGTCTATGTGTATCTTAATAGCTAGGCTATATCTTTTTTCTATACTCACCTATTTGCAATTAAAATAATAACATAGATGAAGAAGGTTTATTTTCTGATCTTGGAAAAATAAATGTACATACCTTAATTCTTCATGGCATTTACGACAAGGTATGTCTATTTCCATTAGCTGAGGCTCAGAAACGAGGTATTAAAAATTCCAAGCTTGTACTATTTCAAGACAGCGATCACGGAT
>CAZMQY010000085.1:0-12457 GCA_964568335.1 uncultured Clostridium sp. | reverse complement strand
TTCATGAGCAATTTCATAGCTTCTTAAAGCTTCTTCACTTATAAGCTGCTTTGCTCTTTCCATTTTAACCATAGTAATATATTCGCCAACTGTCATACCTGTTTCCTGTTTAAATATATCACCAATATAGTTTTTGCTGAGATATAAAGCTTCTGAAATTTTGCTCATATTGATTTCAAGTTTTAAATTCTTAATAACATATTTGCATATGTCCTTTATTATTGGACTTTTTTTAGAAGATATTATGAATTTATTAATGATTGAAATTAAAAGCTCTACATTCTCTACTACCTTTTTCTTAATTAAATCAATATTATCGTATTGTGATAAACTTATATCAGTGACATACTCAGCATCAATAAATTGTTCAATCCAATTGTGATTTGATTTTACATCTAAATAAATCTCCTTATATACTCTTTGCAGCAAAAGAGCTGTCTTTAGACTGTCCTGGTCTAATGCAGCAAAAGTGTTTTCAATTACTTCTTGTATACTGTCTAAAGCCCTACTATCTCCTTCAGAAATATATTTAACGATGTAATTCAATTGGCTGGCAGGATAATATACATCAATTACTTCCATTAGTTTATCCTCCAGATTTTTTATATTAATCTGGTTTTTCTTCTTTTCTTCCATACGCTTTTTAGCTTTAATTAAAAGTTCTTTTAATTCTTCTTGATTAACAGGCTTAACAACATAATCAAATATTCCATACTGAATAGCTTCCTTCGCAAAGCTAAATTCAGTGTGCTCACTTAAGAATATGACACATTCGGCCAGCCCTCTTTCCTGGGAATCCTTTAGAAGTTCAATGCCATTAATCCTAGGCATGCTTATGTCAGTTATAAGCAAATCCACAGGTTCCTCTTGGAGTTTTTCAAGTGCCTCCTGTCCATCCTCTGCCTCTGAAGTAATAACAAACCCTGTGCTTTCTCCCCATATAGGAAGTCTTTTTATTTGTCTTCTCATTATCTCCATGTCATCTACAATCATTACCTTGAACATTTTGCCCCCTATTTTTCCAGTTTTTTATTGAGGTATTGTAAAATACAAGGCAGTTCCCTCATTCACAATACTCTCTATCCAAACCTTTCCTCCATGCTTTTGAATAATCTTTTTGATTGTTGCAAGACCTATGCCTGTCCCTTCAAAATCCTGTTTTCTATGCAGTCTTTGAAATACACTAAAAAGCTTGCTTGAATACTTCATATCAAACCCTACTCCATTATCCTTAATGTAAAATACAAATTCATTGCAGGCTTTAGTGCATCCTGCTGTAATTATACCAACCTCTCTGTCCCTTGAAAATTTAACTGCATTGGATATAATATTTACAATCACCTGCTTAAAGAGTACCTTATCTATATTTATTTCTGGAAGTTCTTCCTCAAAAGTTAGTTCCATTTTTCTATCTGGGTTAACCATTTTAAATTGGTGAAATACCGCTTCAATAATATACCTAGATTGTATCTGTTCCTTAGTAAGACTTGCCTTTGAAGTAGTTGAATACTCTAATAATTTATTAATTAAACCCATCATTTCCTTACATATTTCCTGTATGCTGCTTATCATCTCAATTGTCTCATTATTAAGCGTGCTACTATAGTCTTCTCGTACAAAGCTGCTGTATACCTCAATAGCTCTCAGTGGAGATTTAAGATCATGGGAAATGGTGTAAGCAAACCCCTCCAATTCATGAACTGCATTTTGAAGCTCTATAGTTCTATCCGCTACACGCTGCTCCAATTCTTCGTTGAAGGTCTTTATTTCTTTAATTGCATTATCAAGCTGCTTCCCTCGAACCTTTAATTCTTCCTGAGTTTCAAGCACTCTCTGAACAAAACGAATAGTAATTCCACCCATTATAAAAAATAATATGGTAGCAAGCAGGAAGGTAATCCTTACTTTTTCATTAGGATTGCTTAGCCAATTCAGTGGATGTATTCTATCAATTATATAATTCTGTATCCATAGAATTATAAGAGTAAAGCTTAGTCCAAAGGATACTAGTGCCGTCATAATTATGGTGTTGTATTTTGCGCCCCTTGAGCAGTGCAATCTAAATATCCTTCTAACAAATGGTAATAAAAGCAGTGCATCGCATAGTGCTACTAGTATAGATTCCACAATAATACCTTTCACTGCGAACAATATTACTATTCCGATTTTCACTTCAGTATAAGCATATGGATTCCAAAGAGGAGGAGTCAATCTATTCAAGTTGATTAGAGCAGGAAATAAAGTTATATATATAAACATTCTAATAGTTATGTGAAATAACTGCAGGAAATAAATATTATAATAAAAGCTGTTTTTGTGTAATCTTTTTTGTGCTCCATATCCATGTATTATTATCCATAAACATAGAGAAATGGCTGGAACTATGGATGCCCATCCATTATAGCTTCCTAAAATAAATGGGTATAGTATAGTCAAGCCTAAAGTGATACTAAGCATTCCATATATTCTCCCCCATGCAAGGGTAACAAGCAGCGGCAGAGCAATACTCCACGAAAAATTAATATAAAATCCATTAAAGTCAAATCTATTGCAATAAAATATTCCAATAAAACCAGCAAACCCGAAAATTATTGAAACAATAATTTTATATAAATTCGTCTTTACTAAATTAACATAACTATAATGTTGAATCATATGTTTTTCTCCTGTCTATCTAATTATGTTATTTACTAATCATTCTTTGCCAAAATGTATCTTCAGCTTTCGTTTTATGCATATAGATGGATTAGATATTCCTTATTTTATTACCTTGCCTTACTATAGGTTGTAAGCTTTGCACCTTTATATCATTAATAAATTTTACCTATTACTAATATTAGATAATATCACTTTGTTATTAATTAAACAAGCTTAAGATTATCATAGCAAAAATATACTATTACCGTGGAAATTATAAATAATTTATACCGGTATTTTAGCTATTCGTAACATCTTATGAAATTAACTAATAATGCGTTACTTATATTTGTAACAAATTTCATATATAATCATAGAATATAATTGAAGAATAGATTTTAAAATACAATAGTATAAAGCAATAATACTATTTTTAAATTGGGGTGATGTAATGAAGAAAAAACAGAAGTATAGATTCGATTATTTTGGTTTTGACATTGATAAGCTAAAGCTAATCGGACAGGGGCATGAAGGTAAGGTTTATCTTTTGCCTAATGATAGAGTCCTAAAAGTGTTTAATAAATCAACTTCTTGTAAACGGCAGGTAGAAATATTATTAAAAGCACAAGACAGCAGGTTTTTTCCCACTGTCTTTGATTTTGACAGCTATTCAATTGTAATGAGCTTCATATACGGCAGTACCTTATCTCATTATTTAAAGCAAAATAACATAAATAAGCACCTGTCCCTTGAGCTTGTAAAGCTTGTTGATGAATTTAAGAAGCTGAATTTTACAAAGCTTGATATGCGTCTTGGTCATATATTTTTACAACCAGATGAAACTATTAGGGTTATAGATCCAAGAGGCAGCTATGAAGAAGTACGACCCTACCCAAGATCCATGCTGAAGGGTCTTAATAAGCGCGATGTTCTAAATGATTTTTTTAAATATATCAAACACGACTATCCTAGCTACTATAAGTACTGGAAAAAAATGATGTCTAAAGACTTCCGGCATTAAAACATAATAATTATCTAAACCTAATCATTCATATAGCAAAAATTTATAAATTCTTCGATAAACTCTTTATTACTATCTTTTAGATATATGAAATTAAACTCTCTATAAATTTCTAATCCTTCCATAGGAATTATCTTTATAAGTCCTAGCTTCAACTCTCTTTTTATTGTTTCTTTTGAAATAATGCTATATCCTAAGCCTTCTTCTACTAATGACTTTATAGCAGATATGCTTCCAAGCTCCATATAGGGATTAAATTTATTCATGTCATAGCCTAATTTTTGTAACTTACATTCAAGTATTTCTCTTGTTCCAGAACCTTTTTCTCGTAATATTAATTCACCTTTTAAAACTTCCTCTATAGAAACTTTATCTTTTTTACAGAAAGGATGATTAGATGATACTGCAAGGATCATTTCATCATTTTTAAACTTTTTATAGTTAAATTTATTTCTATCAAAGTTTCCTTCAATCAATGCTAAATCAAGTTTTCTATTTAATAATTTATCAATTATAGCTTCAGTATTACCTACTTGAAGAAGTATATCTATGTTTTTGTATATTTTCTTATGCTCGGCTAAAATATACGGTAGAACATATCCACCAACAGTCATTGATGCACCAATGATGTAGGACTTATGAATACCACTTTTATTTTTAAGGTCAATCTCTATATTTCTTTGTAGAATTTCCAGTTCCTTAGCATATTTAAATAAAATAGCACCTTCTTCTGTTAAATCAATTTCTTTTCCTTGTTTTCTAATTAAAATTACTCCATAATATTCTTCAAGACGCTTAATATGCTGAGAAACAGCTGGTTGAGTTATGTTCAAAATCTGCGCTGCCTTAGTAAAGCTTCTAATCTTTGCAACAGTAGTAAATGTTTTTAATCTTATATCTAGCAAAATATCAACTCCTAAAAGAATAGACCTCCTCTTGCTTTAAATATCTAATAAGATCTATAATAATATAATATCAAAAAATTATAGCTTTTACTTGTGATAATTATTTTTATTAAAATTTTTTACAAAACTTGAAACGGGGATATAATTTATGAGAACCGGAATTAACAAAGGCAAAAATATCGTATTTATAGGACTCCCAGGCTGTGGTAAAACAAGCATAGGAAAGGCAGTTGCCAAAAGACTATCATTACCTTTTTATGATGTAGATGAGTACATTGAAAAAAAGGAAGGAAAAATGATAAAGGAGATTTTTCTTCAAGGAGAAGAGTACTTTAGAAAACTGGAAAGCTTGGCTATACTAGAAATTAGTAAAAAGTATCCTTCAGTTATATCCACTGGCGGCGGCTCTGTTAAGGTATCTTCCAACATGGAAATCTTACAAAAGAACTCTATAATTTTCTTTATAAATAGACCTCTAGAAAATATAATTCAAGATATAGACATATATACCCGTCCACTTTTAGCTGAAGGAAAATCAATGCTTTTTAGGCTTTATGAAGAAAGATACCCTTTGTATAAAAAATATTCTAACGTAGAAATTATAAATGACACACCCTTTCAGGAGACTGTAGAAAAAATTATTAAATTATATAAGAATAAGCTTGAGTAGGATTTTTCCTCTGTTTATTTTATTTAATGCTTTTATGAATTAACTGTAATATTTTATACAAAACTTCTGCATCTATCTGCCCAGGTGCGGAAGTTTTTTTTCCAGAAGCGAATGTCAATGCAGACCCGAATACTTCGCCTGTTAATCGGCTTATGCTTCCTATGTCTGACATAGATATGCTTATTATGGGTCTATCCGCATATTTTTCCACCATGATTACCGTCGCTTCTAATAACTCTAAAACATCCAATTTATTTTTGGGCATCACTGCAATTTTAGGTATATCAGCCCCCAAATCCTGCATCTTTCTTAAACGATGGATAATGTCATCTTTAGAAGGTGTCCTTTCAAAGTCATGATTCGAAGCTATAACTTTAACACTTAGGCCATGTGCAGTTTCAATGATATCCCTTATAATTTCATCACCAGTAAAAGCTTCAACATCTATAAAATCAACTAAACCTGTGGCTGCTACAGCCTTATTAAGCTCTGCATATGCACCAGCATCAATCTCCTTCTCTCCGCCTTCCTTTAATGTACGAAAAGTAAATATAAGCGGAATATTGCTTAAGGCTGGTACTAAGTCTATTAAAACATCTTTTATCTTTTCTATATCATAAGCATAATCAAACCAATCCACTCGCCACTCTATAATATCCACTTGAATATTTAAAATACTCAATGCCTCTGCTATTATTTCCTGTTTTGTTTTAGCTGAAATAGGTACACAAATCTTTGGCATTCCAGCTCCTATTGTTACATTCTTTACTTTTACTGTATTCATGTTCTTATCTCCTTCCCCTGAAATTACATGCTTTTTAAAACTATTCTTCAGTAATTTCTTTTAGAAAATTATTAGCTACAGTTGAGAGCTTGCTGTTTTCAAGGGTAATTATTGCATTTTGAGTATATAAAGATTGATTGTCAATGATTTTGGCTTTTAAATTGCTGGCTAATACTAGGTTTTGTGAGGAAACAGGTACAATAGCAATGCCTAAGCCTGCATTAGCCCATAAAAGAGAAGTTCTAGCGTCATCATTAATACAAAATATGTATGGGGTAGCTTGCTCCTTTTGAAACGCTGAAATCACCACGTTTTCAAATCTACGATAAATAATAAGAGGTTTTTTATTTAGCTCATTAATAGAAATTCTGTCTCCTAATTTATCTAAATCGCAGTCATTTTTATATGCAGCTATCATTGGTTCACTTTTTAAATATATAGCATTTAGTCCCTCTGCATTAAAAGGTGTTCTTACAACCCCAATTTCTATCACTCCTGAAAGCAACTGCTTGATAATTTCAGGAGTAATACCTTCATAAATCTCATATTTAACTTTGCTATATTTTTGATGAAATTTGAAAAAGTGGTTCTCTAGCAAATTTATATCTATTGCAGATACTATTCCAACCTTCAGTGTTCCTTTTATTCCGCTTTTGCTGTCTTCCAATTCCTTCTTTATTGATCTATCTAGTTCAAGCATGCTGTTTGCTTTATCAAAAAGAATTTCCCCTGCATCTGTAAGGCTTATTTTCCTAGGACCTCTATGAAATAACTTTATTCCTAGTTCTTCTTCAAGACTTTTTATTTGATTACTGAGAGCTGGTTGAGCTAAATGCAATTTTTTTGATGCTGCTGTGATATTCCCTTCATTTACTACAGTTATAAAGTATAAGAGCTGTTTAATAATCATGAATAAATCTCCTATATAAAAAACTATATACATTCTATAATAGAATAGTATTTTAATTATATATTTATTCATGTTAAACTACAATAGATTGATTTTTAAGGGGGATTAATTATGGTGATGGATATGACTAAAGGAAATCCTACAAAAACCATACTGAAATTTTCATTTCCGTTTTTGGTTGGGAATCTATTTCAGCAATTATACAATATTGTAGATTCGGTTGTAGTTGGTAAGTTTATAGGAACAGAAGCTTTGGCTGCAGTAGGTTCATCTTTTATGCTGATGAACTTTTTTTCCTTTGTTATAATAGGTTTTTGTATGGGAGCTTCTGCTGTTTATTCGTTTTACTTTGGTGAAAAAAATTATTTAAAGCTTCGAAAGTCAATTTTTATTTCATTTGTTTCAATAGGGCTTTTTACAATTTTCATTTCAGTATTTACAATATTAAATATCGATAATATGTTATTGCTTTTAAAAACTCCAGAAAGCATTCTTACAGGTTCTAAAGATTATTTGGAGATTATCTTTGGAGGACTTATTTTTGTTTTTCTTTTTAATGGGTGTTCGGCTTTACTTAGATCCATAGGAGATTCAAAAACTCCATTATATTTTCTAATATTAGCTGCAGTCATTAATGTAGTATTGGATTTGATTTTTGTAACTGTTTTTAACATGAATATAATAGGGGTGGCATTAGCTACAGTAATAGCTCAAGCGGTTTCTTCAATTCTTTGCTTTATTTACGTCTATATAAAAATGCCTCAGCTTAGAGTATGTCGAAAAGATATGGTTTTTGATAAGAAGATAGCACTTATGGTAAGCAAGTATTGTTTTCTTACCTCTATTCAACAGTCTATTATGACTTTCGGAATGGTGTGTGTTCAAGGAATAGTGAATACCTTTGGCCCTGATACTATTGCGGCTTTTACTGCGGCAGGAAAAATAGATTCCATCGCATACTTGCCTGTTCAGGATTTTGGAAATGCATTTTCCACTTATATTTCCCAAAATAAAGGTGCTAGAAATATATCTCGAGTACATGAAGGAGTAAAATCTGCTGCACGTACAATAGTATTGTTTTGCTCAGTATTTTCCATCTTAATTTTTATGAACTCTAAAAATCTAATGAAAATATTTATTAATGAAAATGAAACAACAGTTATAGATTTAGGTGTAGAGTATCTATCTATAATTTCTATATTCTATATATTAATAGGCTTTTTATTTATGTTTTACGGATTTTTCAGAGGGATTGGAGCATTAAACACCTCTCTAATTCTTACCATAATTTCTTTAGGTACTAGAGTAATTATGGCATATGTGCTTTCCAGTATTCCTACGCTTAGTCAGCGTGGAATATGGTGGTCTGTTCCTATAGGTTGGGCTCTAGCTGATGTTACAGGCTTTCTTATATACAGAAAGACTAAGCAAAATAGCTTATACGGCTAAAATATCTAGAGAATAATCATGGAGGGTGTCCTAAAAGATAACTTTAGGACACCCTCCATTCATTAAACAAAAAGAAGCGCATATAGATTTGATTTATATCAATCATGCTATTTATCATTATTATCAAAAAAAAGATTTTTCCACTTCATTCTTATTTAAACTTTAAATGATTTTACTTTATTAGCTTACCTGAAGTAATCCCTTTTAGAACATCAGCATGTTTATAGTTTTTCACTACTTCTATCAGACTTTTCATTTCTTTACTTACAATTTTATTTTTATGATATACTATACTAAAATATCTATCCCAATCACACTCCATATTTTGTATAGGATATATTTGTCCATTTTTAATTTCATCTTCTACTAGACGTATAGAAATAACTGCTAGGCATTGGTTTTCTATAACTGCATTTTTAATTACACTAGAGCTATTGCCTTCATATGCAATTTTTATTGGCACCCCATTTTCCAGCATATATCTTTCAAATAACTCCCTTGTACCACTTCCTTCTTCACGCATAGCAAAATCCTCATTAGCCAGTTCTGACAGCTTAACTGTTTTCTTTTTAGCAAATGGATGCTTTGCACTGCAGGCAAGAATTAGATAATCGTTTACTTCTGGTATGCAAACTAAGTCTGGGCTTTTAATCTTACCCTCCACAATACCAATATCTAGCTCAGATTTTAATAATTTGTTCTCAATATTCTTTGTATTGTTTACATATGAATAGGCTTCAATCTCCGGATTAAGTGCTTTAAAGCTATTGATAACATCGCTAAGCAAGCAGTTCCCTACTGTCATGGTTGCTCCAATTCTAATTTTCTCTACATAATTTGTCTTAAACATCATTTCTTCCATATCGTCAAACTGCTTTACTACATTTCTTGCATGATTGAGCAGCTTTTTACCTCTTTCCGTTATAAACAATTTCTTAGAAAGACGTTCAAACAAAAGCACTCCATAATGCTCTTCCAATTCTCTAATAGCTTGACTTACTGTAGGTTGTGAAATAAAAAACTTAGCTGCAGCAATACTCATTTTTCCACTGTCAGCTACTTCAATAAATATTTTCAAATGTCTTATTGTCATATTTCCCCCTGTCTGCATCATTTTTCTAAATTATTAATAGGTTTTACCTATGATTATTATAAGATAATATCACTTTCTTATTAATTAGACAAGTGCTATATTATTATTGTAAAAGATGTTAAAAAATACACAAAGGATGTGAATATATGAAGGTTCTTATTATTGGTGGTGTAGCTGCTGGCACTAAAGTTGCTGCAAAGCTAAAACGTGAAAACCGCAGCTACGAAGTTACAATACTAACTAAAAGCAAAGATATTTCATATGCAGGCTGTGGACTACCCTACTATATTGGAAAAATAATTCCTGAATTCAACCAATTAATAGTTAATACCCCAGAGAGTTTCTCCAAGTTAACAGGGGCTCAGGTCTTAACGGATATAGAAGTAACAAAAGTCAACCCTAGAGAGAAAACTGCAGAAGCACTGGATTTAAAAACAAAAGAAACCTTTAATTATAAATATGACAAGCTTGTTATTGCATCTGGTGCTGAAGCAATTAAGCCCCCTGTAGATGGCGTAAATTTAAACGGTGTGTTCTTTATGAGAACCCCAGAAGATGCTGTTTCCTTACGAGAAGCTGTTGAAAGGGGTGAAATCAAGCGCGCTGTTGTAGTTGGCGGAGGTTTTATCGGGCTTGAAGTTGCTGAAAACTTAGCTGCTCAGGGAGTTAAGGTTTCAATAATAGATATGGCAAAGCATGTGCTGCCTGGTTTTGATGATGAGCTTGCTCAATATGCTGAAAATCATTTAGCAAATCAAGGAATCATGACCTTTACAGGAACAAAACTGGAAGCAATTCTAGGTGAAGATAAAGTTGAAAAAGTCAAAACTGACAAACGTGCTATGAAAGCAGATGCGGTTATACTTTCTGTAGGAATAAGAGCTAACACTGCATTTCTAGCTGACAGCGGTATTGAATTAATGCCTAACAGAACTATTAAAGTAAATGAATTTTTGCAAACAAATTATAAAGATATTTTTGCCATTGGTGATTGTGCAACTGTGACTAATAGAATCACAAAAGAACCAGCTTGGTCACCTATGGGTTCTTCTGCTAATATTGAAGGTCGTATTGCTGCTAAGAATATTAACGGTGAAAAAGTACGATTTAACGGAGTTCTTGGAACAGGAGTTGCAAAGCTTCCTGAACTTAATGTTGGAAGAACTGGTTTAACAGAAGTTACTGCAAAACAAGCAGGTTATGATGTGGTAAGTGTTGTAACCGTTGTAGATGATAAAGCTCACTATTACCCTGATTCTTCTATTTTTATTGTTAAAATGCTGGCAGATAGAAATACTAAAAAGCTTTTAGGCTTACAGGTGCTTGGTAAAGGTGCTGTTGATAAAATGATAGATATTGCTGTTACAGCAATTACGATGGAAGCTTCTCTAGAAGATATTGAAAACATGGATTTAGCTTATGCTCCACCATTTTCAACTGCAATTCATCCTTTCTTACATACTGTAAATATTTTATTAAATAAAATCAGCGGGGATTTTGAAACTATAACTCCTGCTGCTTATGCCTTAGGCGAATCTGAAACCTACAAAATAATTGATACATCTCTTAACCCAAGCATAGAGGGAGCACCTTTTGTAGACCTTACAAAAGTTAATGGAGAACTGCCTGAATTTTCAAAAGATGAGAAGCTCCTTTTGATATGTACTAAAGGTAAAAGAGCATATATGCTTCAAAATCGTTTGAAATATTTTGGATACACCAACACACTAGTTCTTGAAGGCGGTACTGCCTTTAATGAAGTAGTAATATAAAATTATTACATAAATTAAATGGAGGATTTAAATTATGGCAACTTTAACTATTAGTGCTGCAGATGAAAAAAGAGTAAAAGCTTTAGGATTTCTAAGCAATAAGGGTACTGATAACTTCTCTGGAAGGATTATTACTGTAAATGGAAAAATTACAGCTGCTCAAAACAAATGCCTATCAGAGGCTGCTGAGCTTTTTGGAAACGGTGTTGTAACCTTTACTACTAGGTTGACTATCGAATGTCAGGGCATCCCTTATGACAAAATAGAAGACTTTAGGGCATACATTGCTAAGGAAGGTCTCGTAACAGGCGGTACTGGTTCAAAGGTTCGTCCAGTAGTATCCTGCAAGGGTACAACCTGTCAGTATGGTTTAATTGATACTTTTGGCCTATCAGAAGAAATTCACGAAAGATTCTTTAATGGGTATTCTGATGTTAAGCTTCCTCACAAATTTAAAATTGGGGTAGGTGGATGTCCTAACAACTGTGTTAAACCTGACTTAAACGACTTAGGGATTATAGGTCAACTAATACCTAACTTTGACGAGGATGCCTGCAATGGATGTAAAAAATGCTCAGTGGTAGATGCTTGCCCAGTAAAGGCTGCAACGGTTATTAACGGTGTTCTAGAAATCAATGAAGAAGAGTGTAACAACTGCGGACGCTGCGTTGAAAAATGCCACTTTGATGCTATAGAAGACAGCAAGATTGGATATAAGATATATATTGGTGGAAGATGGGGAAAACGTGTTGCTCAAGGTATTCCTCTTAATATGATTTTCACAAATAAAGAAGAAGCTATTGATATAATTGAAAAGACTATCCTTTTATATAGAGAACAAGGTAAAACTGGCGAGCGTTTATCTCAAACTATTGAAAGACTTGGCTTCGAAAATGTACAATCTCAATTATTGTCCAATGACCTTTTAGAAAGAAAGCAAGAAATCCTGAAGGCGAATCTTCATGTTGTAGGCGGCGCTACTTGCTAGTATTAGTTTTATACTTGCTACCCTAATCGCCGCCAATGCAGGCTAGATAAAAAGCTCCCTTGCTCTAACACTTTAGAGCAAGGGAGCTTTTTAAATTTCACAAAATTAATTTTGCTTAAGATAGAATACATATTGTTTTATGTTATCATTCATTACATTTACCTGCTGAGAGGTAACCTTAAAAATTCTATCAATTTCTTTGCTATTAAATACCACTTGAGGTGTATC
>CAZMQY010000084.1:11090-12677 GCA_964568335.1 uncultured Clostridium sp. | reverse complement strand
TAGATAATTGTCCCGAAGCTATGCCGAAGGGATTTTTTATAGAAAGTTCTCCATACTTTGAAGAAATATCTATTTTATATTCCTTTAGAATATAATCTTCCACATTGCCAGGCATTCCTACTTCTGCAAATCTTGAATAATCCTTTTGTATTTTTTCTAGAAAACTTGAATTTATTTTGAATGTATCTAATAAATTATAGCTTTTCATCTTTCCTCCCAACTAAAGCTCACCTATTTCCGTAAGCACAGCTTTGATATTATGGATTTCCTCGGCATCTAATTCTTCAATTGGCCCAAATAAATCATAAGTAGACTCCTTTGGTATAACACCGAGAAGACTAAGTACTGTAAGCATTCTTTTTATATACCCTTCCATAGGCTTTACAAAGGTGCATTCCGCAAGCTTATCCACCTTTTCTGAAAGCTCTATAAACAAGCTAAAATCCTTATTGTAATAAGCATCCATCATTCTCTTTTGCAAAGTTCCACAGGCTGCACCTAAGCCCACAAGCGCACCCTGCGCCCCTCGCATTAAAGTATAACCAAACATTCTATCTTCACCAGTTATAAGCATTTTATCCGGAAAGTCCTTTTTAATAAATTCAGCTGTATCCTGATAAGTCATTACAGAATCCAGAGTTGCCATTTTAATACCAACAACTTCCTCCATAGAAAGAAGTTCTTTTAAAACATTTTTGGAATAGGATATTCCGCCAGCCTCTTCATATAAATAGAACAATACTATGGGAAGCCCTGCCTTAGCTATTTCTTTGTGATAGTTAACTATATTTTCTTCCATATGCTCTGTATTCTTAAATATATTTGGTGCATACACTAAAACAGCATCAGCTTTTAGCTCCTTTGCCTTTGCTGCCATAGCAACGCTTCTTCTTATGTATTCTTCCTCTGGATTTTCACACTTTAAGCATTCTGTTATATTAGCACCAACTCCTGCCATAATGAGTTTCTCAGGAAAAGCTTCTCTCCAGCTTTTCATTATGTACGTTCTTTGTTCTTCATTTATCAGAAGCCCTCTTCCTGTATGAACCCATACTGCAAAGCCTGAATTTTCCTGTGTTTTCATATATTCTATATAGCTTTCCTGAGCCTTTATATCTATCTCACCATTTTTTTTAAAAGGTATAGGTACTGCAGGAAAAAGCCCTTTGTTCATTTTTTCTTTTATAGCTTCAATACTTTTACTCATCCAAAACATCCTTTCCTTGTGCTAAAAATTTTATTGCAGAAGAAGCCAATAAATTAACTCCTAACTCTAAAACCTTTTCATCAAAATCAAATCTTTCATGATGCAAAGGGTAGTTGTATTTCTCATCACCAGTGCCAATAAAACACATGCATCCAGGTATTTTTTCCAGGTAATAAGCAAAGTCTTCAGCTGTCATATATGGCCTTGCAAGGGTTAAAATATTTTCTTTGCCAAATACATCCTCTCCCACCCTTTCTATAAACCTGGTAATTTCTGAATTATTTATAGTAGCTGGGTATTGCTTTATGTAATTAAACTCAAAGCTTGCATCGTTAGCAATACAAACACCTTCAACAATCTTTTTTAATCTTCTCTCTATA
>CAZMQY010000084.1:9594-11080 GCA_964568335.1 uncultured Clostridium sp. | reverse complement strand
TAAGCTCTCTTGTACTGTTATCTATAGTTCTGACAGTACCAGTAAGCACTGCTTCATTAGCGATTATGTTATAAGCTGTTCCTGCATTAAAGGTACCAATAGTAATTACAGCGCTGTCAAGAGGATTTATTTCTCTTGATATAAAGCTTTGTATTGCATTAATAACCTGGGCACCTACAATAACTGCATCCTTGCCTAAATGAGGCATAGCACCATGTGCACTTTTTCCATGTATCTTAATCTCCAGCCTGTCATTAGAGGCCATAATGCATCTATCTTTTATGCCAATCATACCTTTAGGTATATCTGACCAAAGATGCAGGGCTAAAATAGCATCCGCTTTAGGGTTTTCTAAAACCTTTTCTTTTATCATTCTTTCTGCGCCGCCATACTGCTCCTCTGCAGGCTGAAAGATAAATTTAATATTTCCTTCAAGTTGTTCCTTTAAGTCATTTAAAACTATTGCTGCACCAACAGCCATTGCTATATGACCGTCATGCCCACAAGCATGCATGATACCTGAACGAACTGATTTATAACTGACCTCATTTTTTTCTTCGATATTAAGTGCATCTATATCAGCTCTAATGGCAATAGTTTTTCCTCTCTTGCCTCCATAAATTGTTCCAACTACCCCTGTTCCTGCAACCTTCCTTTGAGTCTCTATT
This sequence comes from uncultured Clostridium sp., assembly GCA_964568335.1. Lineage (GTDB taxonomy): Bacteria > Bacillota > Clostridia > Clostridiales > Clostridiaceae > Clostridium_AT. The sequence continues at coordinate 10,412 of CAZMQY010000084.1, read as the reverse complement.
CCCATATCTTCTAAGGTATCAGCTATAAACTCAGAAGTTTTATATTCCTCTAATGCGGTTTCAGGGTATTGATGCAATTCTCTTCTTATTTTAATTACCTTTTCCAGGATGATTTCTGTTGCCTGATTCGTTGTATTTAACATAATAATCACCTCCGTTTCAAGTTCTACTCACTGTCCTTAAATAGTCCTTAATACAGTAAAATAAGTTTAGTTATTTTAAAAACTTATTTTAAATATTTGTCTTGGTCTTCCCCTTCCTGCTGGCTGCTCTTCCCCCACAGCTGCTGCAATTCCAGCTTCCTCTAAGCTTGCTAGTATTCTTCTTGCGCTTCTTAAGGTTATGTTTAAGGTCTCTGCTATTTCATTTGCTGTGATAACATCTTTCTTTAAGCTTTTCATTATTCCAGCTATTTTACTTAAGGTCATCACACTAACATTTGACTTCTCTGAAAGCTTAATTATTTCATCTTCCTCTGTTTTAGAATAAAATTCAATAGCTTTTCCTTGTTCTAAGGGACCTTTAATCTTTCCATCTTCCATAACAACATAGCAGCTATTTTTATTGTAACTTATTGCATATTTTAATGCCTCACTGCTGTTTTTTTCACCTTCATTGGCTGAGTATCCATAACCTAAACCTATACAAATTGTAAATGGAAGCTTATCATTTATTTCTTGTATTAAAGGCATAAACTTATAATTGTCAGTAGCACTTTCTACTGCACCTCTAGTAGCATAAAACCTATATTCATCTTCATTTACAAACTTCATTGAAGCCTTCATCTTTTCACAAAAATTAATAAAAAGCTCTGTCAT
>CAZMQY010000084.1:7222-9584 GCA_964568335.1 uncultured Clostridium sp. | reverse complement strand
GCTTCATTCTTTGCTGCTCATATTCTGAAGGAGAGTAGCTGTCTAAGTTATTCCAATTTAATATCTTTACAACACCCACGCATAATTGCGCTTTTCTAGCTACTAAACTCTTTGCCTCCAAGGAAGCTTGCTCCAACGTCTGCCTTATAGCCAAACTGGTAGGTATAATTCTGCAGCAAGGAACACCTAGCTCCTTTAGCTTTTCATAGGCAGATGTAAGGCATGTAATTGCAAAATCGATTTTTCTGTTTATGAATAGATTATAGTGATAATCTATTAATTCTTCAGATGTAATATATCCCTCATAATCCTTCACATTAATTTCATATCTTTCAAGCCCTAACTCATCAAGCATTTCCTCAACATTTTCTCTGTGGATAGTGTCAATACTGAACCTGAAAACATCTTTTGAGCTCAAGCTCAATGCTTCCATATTACTGAACAATGTTCTGTAAAAAGCAGTACCAGAATAAGATATATATATCATTGGGATACTTATATCACTAGCTTTGCTGGCAATATAATAAGGTATAGGACCTGTAAAAAGAATTAAATCCGAATTCTTAGAACATTTGTTTACAATACCTATAGTTTCGGTTTCACTTTTATATATAAAAGGTACAAGTGTTATATCTCCAAACCTGACCCCTTCTTCTAAAGTCTTGTCTACCAAATCTTTAGGCCCTACTACAGCAACCTTAATTGGCATATAAAATTCACTCCTTCTGCAACGTCCTTAATTAGTCCTTAATTAAGTATTATCATCATTGTTTTAAAGCTTCAACTTCTTTTTAGAAAAATATTATTAATATAATAACTGCAGAAGAAAATAGAGCTAATGCAATTAGTTTCTATCTATTGATAATTTAAGTTACCCGGCCATACAAAAGGGAGTGGAAATACTTTGCTTACAAATTCACTTATTAATTGCTTGTTATCAATATCTGTTGCTGTATTTTCCTTACATCCAAATATCAATTTAGTTAAATCCTGAATATTATCAATTTCCAGCCTTTCATTTTTTATACTGATTATATATTTACTATCTTCTTCATAAAATCTTATATTTTCTATAATATCTCTGTTTACATGCTGAGAAAAATAAGGCATTAAATCAGTCATTAAACCTTTAAAATCCAATATTTTTATAGTTCCCAGAAGATTACATTCTCTAATTTCATTTTTTGCCTCTTTTAAAATTCTAGCTGAATCATCATTTAAGGTACAATAGTACTGTATATGTTTTAGTGAGTTTAACTTTATAGCTTCTTTCAAAGCCTCATAAACTATGTGCCTGTCACCAGCTGCCTCCACCACAGAACCCCATTTGCCTTCTTTATCATTGATAATTCTTAAGACAATATATGCAGAGTAATTATTTGATGCTTTCACAACATATGTTCTGTAAGTATAGTTACCCCAAGCTGTAGTAGCTCCTTTAAGAAGACGAGTAAATTCCTCATAGGTTCTATAATATCGAGTACTTTCCTTGCTATATAGCTTTGTTAATGTTTCTAACAAATTGTCTTCATACTCTAGCAGTTCTATGTTTACTTGACTCTCTTCAGAAGGCGGAATAATAAATTCGTAACACTTTCCTACTATAGTACATCCTCTTCTTAAATATAAGCCCCTTGTACCTGAAACTAGCATTACTCTTATGCTTTCTTCCTTCATAAGCCTTTCACAATCATCTAATATCACTGATGAATATCCTTTTCCTCTGCTATTTACATCACTACACACAGCGCCAACGGATGCAGCTTTAATTGGAATATTCTCAATTAAAATGGTGCTTTTATAAAAGTTCACATTTGCAACAGGAACCCCATCCTCAAGAATTATCCTCATATTGTTTAGGTTTGTTTCACTTAGCATAAGATTAAACTCTTCTCCCATAGTATCATCATAGCCATTAGGAGCTCTGAACGTCTTATTAATAAGTGCAATTACTTTATCCAGTTCTTCTTTTTTACAAGCTCTTGGTCCTTCCATCTATTAACCCTCCATATATTTTCTAATTTAGTCAGTTATACAACTATATTTATCTCTTCGTTAGTTTCAAATGATTTTACTATGGTGCTGAATATCTTTACTGCTGTAACCATATTGTCAATGTCAAAAGGAACTTTTCTTGTCCTAAGCATTTTGATAAACTCATTCAGGCCTTGTATATATACATTTGAAATGTCTATTTCATAAGTTAAAGTCTCTTTTGCTCCGTAAATAATCAAGTTGCCCTTATCAAGCTTATCTATAAAATTTAGAGCAACTTCATAGTCATCATATTTTAATACAGCAATCATCGCCCCCTCACTTTTAGTGGACATTACAGATTTGGGATTATACCCAAATACCTGAA
>CAZMQY010000084.1:0-7212 GCA_964568335.1 uncultured Clostridium sp. | reverse complement strand
CGAGGTGAGCGCCATAAAAATAAATGCCTCCATATGGATCCTTTAAGCTAGCATTAAAACTAATTGATGCCCTCGTTACTTTTCCAGAACTGCCTTCGTTTTGAACAATAGCTTTAGCCATAAGAATTTGCTCTGCATATTTGCAGGTTGATCCGCCAGTTACCAGGGTGTTAAAGTGCTTTGCTGCATTTATTATCTCTTCTGCATCTTCATTCTTTATTGTAAAAGGCTTATCCATGTAGGTATTCCTGCTTTAATAAATGGTAATGCATACTCAGCATGAAGGTTTCCATCTCTAAACACAACCATTGCTGCATCTACCTTATCCATTAGTTCCTCTAGCCTTGAAGCTATAAATTCTATTTGCGCTCTTTGTGCAACTTCTTTTGTTCTCTGCATATCTTGTCCATAGATAGCTGTTACTTTGCAATCTGGAAATAAATATTCTCCCTGCTCTGCTTGTGGTATATTTATAAGCTTTGAAAAAACTTCAGCATGTGAATTGTCTGATCCAATTATTCCTATACGAAAAAAATTTCCCATTACTCCTCATCCTTTTTATATTAATCCTTAATAGTACTATATATCTATAAACGCTCCTTGGCTTTTAAGCAAATTCTGAAGCTCAATTGTATCAATATCACTGCAGCTTATATCATTTTTCGCCGCAAGTGAGGCTGCTATACCACCACCATGACCTATAGCTCCTGCAGTTGGTGTAGTTCTTATAGCTCCTTGAGCTTCAAAGGTTGTAGAAATACACCTTCCAACAGTAATAAGGTTTGTCACCTTGGCATTTATTAGACACCTATAGGGCACACTGTACATTACCCCTGGCTTTAAATGCATGTCATCCTTAATCACTTCTTCTCTTCCATCTGGGCTGTGTACATCAATGGGATATCCAGCCTGCGCAATAACATCGTTAAATTTCCTGCCTGTTAATATATCCTGATGCTTTAATGTATATATCCCCTTTATTTGTCTTGAACTTCTAACTCCAATAGAAGGACCAGAATAAATCATTGTTGACTTTTCAAATCCAGGTACATAGTTCTTTAAAAACCTTTCAAGCTCACGAACTTGCTTTCTTCCTATAATTTCAGCCTCACTAAGACTCCAAGGGTCCGTACTGTCATAACCATGTATTCTTGTGGTATTTACAACAACTTCATCTGGATTGTTAGTTTCAAAGAACAACAAGCATTCCCAATTATAATTGATGTCTCCTGCCTCTTTAGCCTTTTCTACGTTTTTTTCAAAACCAATCACAGACAACTTTGAAGCCCTATCTAAAGGATCTGTATTTCCCTTCAGATAGGGAAATTCATCTGGATTATTTTTAATAAAGAATCTAATAACATCAGTATTGACATTGGCCATTTTAACATTTGCAGTCATAGGCTGAAGAGCACCATCTTTTTCTCTACCCTTAATAAAATCTACTCCTGCCCATGCAGAAAGATCTCCGTCTCCTGTAGCATCTACAAAAACCTTAGCGTATAGTTTTGTTAACCCTGCTTTGTTACACACTGTTATTGATTTAATTTTTCCATCCAGAACTTCCACTTCTGCAAGCATAGAATGATATAATATTTCGCATTCATTTTCTAATAGCATAATCTCTAATTCATGCTTCATCCATTCTGCATCAAAGGGAGTAACTGTATATGTATAGCCTATTGCATCTATTATATGGCCAGGAGATTTACCCTTTCTAACCATTCTGTCAATCAATTCCCCTGTTATTCCTTGAATGACTTGCTTATCCTCAACATGAAAGGTCATCATGGGACCAACTCCTGCTGCCGTCAGCATTCCTCCTAAAAATCCGTACTGCTCTACAACTAGCACTTTAGAACCACTCCTTGCAGCTGCTATAGCAGCTATGGCTCCTGATATACCACCGCCAACCACAATAATATCGTAATTTTTCATATGAAAACCTCCACTAACTTTTCTTAGCTAGACATATGAAAAGCATGTTCTCTGCTAATTTCGTATTTTAAAATTCCGTTTTGTAAAAATCCTTCAATGTCCTTTATAAGTTCAAGTGTAACGTATCTTCTTCTATCAATTGTAGGGCCAGCCATATGTGGAATGAGTATCACATTTTTAAGCCCTCTCAATTTACTTTGCCGAGGAAGGGGTTCAATTTCATACACATCCAGTATTGCTTTAAATCTTCCTGTTATTAACTCATCAGCAAGGGCCTCTTCATCAATGACGCTTCCTCGGGCTGTATTTACAAGCAGCGCTCCATCAGGAATCATTTTTAAAAGTTTTTTATCTATCAAATGGTAAGTTTCTGGAGTTTTAGCTGCATGAAGTGAAATAATTTTTGAACTTGCGAATATCTCTTCTAGAGTGGCCTTTTCAACACCATACTCATTAGCTGCACTATCAGTAAGGTATGGATCGTAAACTCTAATTTTTGCTCTAAAAGGCTTAAGCATGTTAACAAGATATTTAGCAACCGTTCCAAAGCCTACTAATCCAAAACTTTGATCTAATATGCCTTCATTATAGTACTTACCATCATGCCATCTTCCTGCCTGTACTTCATTGTTATAAAAAACAAGATCTCTTAAGGAGCATAAGCTATATCCTATAACAGCCTCTGCTACTGATTCTGCAAAAACCCAATTTCCACTTATGAGCTTAATGTTTTTTTCATATATAGCTTCCGATGCTATTGTTGCAACAGATCCCCCTGTATGGGCTACTATTTTGAGCCTATTGGCATTTTCAAGCACATATTCATCAAATCTTGGGCAGCCCCATCCCGAAATGCATATGTCAATGTCTTTTATCTTTTCTCTGAGTTCTTCATTTGTAAACTGGGTGTCATATTTATTCCATATAATTTTCCCTATTTTACTTAGATTTTCTATAACCTGGGATGTGAAAAAAGTATTTCTTATTTCTCCTTCTGGTTGAGTTATCAATATATTCATGCTCTTCACTTCCTATATTCTTTTCTATACTCTGTAGGTGATATGCCGGAAAATTTCTTAAAGGTTGAGGTAAAGGTGCTTGAATTTGCATAGCCTACCTTTTGACATATTTCATTAATTGCAATATCACTATTTTTCAGATACTCCTTAGCATGAGATATTCTGGTTTTATTCAAACATTCAATAAAATTGATTCCAAAAGCTTTTTTGAAATAATTTGAAAAATATTTCGGGGTAGTTCCTAATACCTCAGCCATTTTTTCAAGGTATAAGTCCTCGGAATAGTGCAAATTAATAAATTGGATTATAAACTCTTTATTTAACTTGCTTTCATTTTTAATAGCAATCTTATCTGTTAACTGCTTAATAATTTTTTTAAAAAATGCTTTTAGCTCTTGATAATTATTACAGTTCTCAAGCTTTTTAAAGAATTCAAGCTCTAAGCTTGCAATTTCTTCTGTGGTATAATCATTCAATTTTATATGTCTAATAATCCTGTCAAAGATTGTACTTATAACACGTGAAAACTTTATAATACTAACATTATTTGCTGCATTTTTATCTATAACTTCATTTATACTGTCTATACATGCTTGCAAGTTTCCGCTATTAATGTAATTAGACAGCCTGTCTAAAAAATCAGCTGGATAATATATTTCACTTAAAAATTGAATCTTTTCAGCATCAATAATCATCCTGTCTGAGTTAACACCCATATAATTCATGCACATTTTTATTTCATAAAATGCTTGCTTGCAGTCTCTGGCATCAGAATATTGCTTGCTAACCTGAGTAAAAATAAAATAATTAGATAAAATACTGCGAGACAAGTCATCAATAATTTTTTCTACTGTATTGATAATACTTGCTCTCTTTGCTCCTTGTTCTAATCCTACTAATGCAATAAAATGCAAATTTTGAATATGAATTATTAAAGAACTGCTGAACTTATAGCTTATTAGCTTTTTTATTAAAGCAAACAATTCTTCAAAGTCCTGTTGTGTCCTATCCCCTTTATAGCTACTATTTTCTTTTAGTTGGATCCCTATCATTGCAAAATTCTTGCAGACAAAAATATCGTTAAAATGCTTGTCTATCTGATTTCTAATTGACTCAAAAGCTATTCCTTCATTTGTCATCTTAAAAAAAATACTTCTTCGTATATCATGCTTGGAAAAATCAAGCTCATTTTTTAATGCTTCATTTTCTCTCTGAAACTGCTTAATAGTATTGTATATTTGTATATACTTATTTTCCTCTTTATCGTTAGTCTTATTTGATATCAAACCTAAAATATTTTTAATAGGTCTATATAAGTACGAACTCAAAATTACTGCCAAGATTATACTTAGTATGACTGTAGCCAGCATGACTAAAAAATTTTCTCTAACTATAGCCAAGGTATTTTTATACTTTGTAGGAATCTTATTTATATACATAAAATCATTGTAGTCTGACTTTATGCAATCGTATTCAAAATCTCCCTTTTTAATACTTGTATCCTTTGAGGAGTTGAAATAAATTTCTACACTATCTTCTAGCTTATATTGTTCTCCCATATTGACAATAATGTTTTTATCCTGATCTAATACAACAAATGATGCTCCCTCCATTAGGCTCTGTTGATTTACTCTGTTCCACAATTTACTGCTATTTATAAAAACAATAATATTTAATTTTGACATTTCCAGCTGGTTGCTTCCTACTATTGCTAGCAACTTTTTTTCATTTGTATCATTAAAAAAACCAACCTCAGAATATGTAGATTCCGGAATAAGCTTTATGGGATGCATCGTAACCGCAAAGTTCTTCCAAAATTCTTTTGCATACTTGCTGCTTTTGAACATTTTCCCAAATAAGTTATCTAAGGTGGTCGTTCCCGTTGAAGTAATACATTTATCGGAACTTCCTGAAAAAATAATTACTTCTTCAATATATTCCTTTCTATATACTAGTTTCGAAAGATTATTTTGTATGATATAAGCGTTGGCAGCATCAAGCTTTGAAGGGTTCTCTCGTTCATAGGCTTCGTAGGGAAGCATATTTAAAGTAAAAATAATATCGTTAACTTCTTTAAAAGCTTCATCAAAAGATTTTATAGTACTCTTTACTACTAAATTATTGTTAGCTCTAAATTGATTATAAATTTCTGAAACTGAATTTCTAAACACTATATAATTAGAGGTAAACATAATTATAGCTACTAATAGAAAAGCAAAAAATATCTGAATCAAGGTTTTATTATATTTTTTCATGGCAGCAAATACCACTCCAATACTAAAAATTAGGATTGACCTACTAACATTGTAACTTGCAAATACTTTATATTCAATTATTACTTCAGAATATTCTTGCCTTAGTAAACAAAAGCTCGTTAACCTTTAATAGATCCTACCATAACACCTTTTACAAAGTATTTTTGAGCAAATGGGTATATTAATAATACAGGTATCATTGAAATAAAAATTGTAGCATTTTTCATTGCTTCAGGGGTCATCTTTGACTGATCTATAAGATTTGATTCCTTTGCGGTATCAAATATGAGCATTTCTCGAAGCACAAGCTGTAAAGGAAATTTTTTAGCATCATTCAAATATATAAGAGGTATAAAAAAGCTGTTCCAGTGTCCCATAAAATAGAATAATCCTATGGAAGCAAGGGCTGCCTTTGACAGAGGTACCATTATTTTAAATAGTATCTTATACTCCGATGCTCCATCAACAATAGCTGACTCATATAAGCTTGCCGGAATTGATTCATAAAAGCCTTTTAATATTAAAAGCTCCATTGTCCATATAGCATTAGGTATTATAATTGCCCATATTGTATCAATAAGATGTAACTTTTGAACTATAATATAGTTAGGTATAATCCCTCCATTAAAAAACATTGTAAAAACTATAGCTCCCATAAAAAATCTTCTTCCGAAGAAGCCCTTCTTTGAAAGGGGATAAGCGCCTAGCACCGTCATAAGAAGATTTACAAAGGTTCCTGCAGCAGTATAGATAATTGTATTTAAGTAAGCTCTAGGAATTCTAATATCCTGAAGTATGAATTTATATGCTTCAAGGTTAAAGCCTTTTGGAAAAAATCTTACCTTGTTTTGAACTATACTTGCAGTATCGCTAAAGGATACAGATATAATATAGAGCACTGGATAGAATGTAATAAAGGCTACGAATAATAGTAATATAGTATTTATAACATCAAATAGGGTTATCTTTTTTCTCATTGCGTTTCCTCCTCCCTACCACAAGCTGTTTTCACTTAATTTACTGCTTATTTTATTAGCAAGAACAATCATAATAAGGGCTATAACTGACTCGAAAAGCCCTACTGCTGCAGCATAGCTGAAATTGAACTCCAAAAGTCCTTTTCTATATACAAAAGTAGAAAATACATCTGCTGTCTCGTAAATTGTAGGATTATATAAAAGAAGAATCTTTTCATAACCTATTCTAAACATATTGCCTGCTCTTAAAATAAACATGGTTGTTATAGTTGGCATAATTGATGGAAGAGTTATATACCACGTAGCACTGAATCTATTGCAGCCATCAATTTTTCCTGCTTCATAAAGAGTAGGGTCCACCCCTGCCAAGGCTGCAAGATAAATAATTGCTCCAAAACCAATATTCGCCCATATATCTGAAGCTATATACACAGTACGAAACCATTCAGGCCTTATCATGAAGTAAATTTTTTCAAAGCCTAGTGCTGCAATAATTGTGTTGATTATGCCATGTCCAGGAGATAAAAAATCTGTAACCATACTTGCAATTATTACTATGGATAAAAAAGTCGGAAGATAAGTTACTGTTTGTACTAATTTCTTAAATTTTTGATTTCGGATTTCATTAAGCAATAATGCGAATATTATTGGGAATGGGAAAGTCCAAAGCAGTGAATATACTCCTAACAAAAATGTATTCTTAGTTAACATCCAAAAATCAGGACTGGTAAAGAACTGTTCAAAATACTTAAAGCCAACCCAGGGGCTTTTTAATATTCCTTGAAAAACACTATATTTTTTAAAGGATATGATTAGTCCATACATGGGGCCATATCTAAATATTATATAAAAGAGAAGACATGGCATGAAAATTATTAATAGTTGTCTATCCTTCTTTATATGCTTTATAATTTGCTGAAACTTTGACGGTACTTTATTCGGAGATGGTTTAGTTTTTACTTCCACCGCTTCAGGCCTCATCTTAACGCCTCCTCGGATAATTTTCGAATTTATTTAATTAGG
>CAZMQY010000083.1:0-12810 GCA_964568335.1 uncultured Clostridium sp. | reverse complement strand
TTCTTTGTAAACAGAGAAAAATATAAAACCTTTGAGGGACAAAAATTTGATGTAGTAAACATAAAAGCAATAGTGTGCTGGTTTTTAGGAGTGCTAGCAGCAAAGTATATACCAGGCATACCACCTATAAATGGAGTAATAGCAGCAGGTGTTTTATATGTGGTTGCGGCAAGAGTATTTACAGTAAAAAACAGCAGTAAAGTGATTGAGGCTGCATAATTCAACAGATAGAAGGTGAGGGACGGCTATGCTGATTAAAAATGTTTTGCTTAAAGACAAAGAAGGGATTTATGATATATTAATTGAGAATGGAGTAATATCTAAAATTGATAAAAATATAGATGTTAAAGATGACAAGATAATTGATGGAAGAGGAGGATTTGCCCTTCCGCCTTTTATAGAACCTCATGTTCATCTTGATGCTACATTAACCGCTGGAGAACCAAGATGGAATGAAAGCGGTACACTCTTTGAAGGTATTCAGTGTTGGGCTGAGAGAAAGCCAACCCTTTCTAAGGAAGATGTAAAGGAGAGAGCAAGAAAGGCCTTATCTTGGCAAATTGCAAATGGAATTCAATTTGTAAGAACCCATGTAGATGTTACTGATCCAACTCTTACAGCTCTTAAAGCAATGCTTGAGCTAAGAGATGAGATGAAGGAATATGTAACAATACAAATAGTAGCCTTTCCACAGGATGGAATACTTTCTTATCCTAATGGATTAGGACTTTTAGAAGAGGCGTTAAAGCTAGGTGCAGATGTAATAGGGGCAATCCCACACTTTGAATTCACAAGAGAATATGGAGTGGAGTCCATAGATAAAATATTTGAGCTAGCTAAAAAGTATAATGTTCTTATAGATGTTCACTGTGATGAAATTGACGATGAGCAGTCAAGATTTTTAGAAGTGCTGGCAGCCAGAGCCTATGAAAATAACATGGGAGAAAAGGTTACTGCAAGCCATACAACAGCTATGCATTCTTATAACAATGCATATGCCTACAAACTATTCAGACTTTTAAAGCTGTCAGAAATAAACTTTGTGGCAAACCCTCTTGTTAATATACATCTTCAAGGAAGATTTGATTCTTATCCTAAAAGAAGAGGTATAACTAGAGTGAAGGAGCTTCTGGAGGCCGGCTTAAATGTATGCTTTGGACACGATGATATATTTGATCCCTGGTATCCGTTAGGCACTGGCAATATGCTTCAAGTGCTTCATATGGGGCTTCATGTGTGCCAAATGATGGGCTACAGTCAGATAAATGACTCAATAGACCTAATCAGTAAAAATAGTGCAAGAGCATTAAATATACTTAATGAATACGGCATTGAAGAAGGAAAACCAGGCAATTTAATAATTCTACCTGCGGAAAGTGGATACGATGCTGTGAGAAGGCAAGTGCCGGTACTTTATTCAATTAGAAGCGGAAGAGTAATTGCTAAAACAGTTCCTGCTATTATTTCAGTATTAATTGGAGCTGAAGAAGAAGTAATAAGCTTTAAAAAATAATTTATTTAAATAGTAAAACTCCTGTAGTAATGCAGGAGTTTTGTTTTGAATAATTATTTTGTGCTAAGTTAAAAATAAGATATATGTAAATATATATTAAAATTATTGTATGAAATGGACAACTTTTCTGCAAATATTGATTTATTTAGTCTAATAGGATAAAATTGCAATTAGTGATATATAGTATTTCATTTTTAAGGAGGCTACATAATGTCTACAAAATTAAGCTTGGATTTAAGTAAAATTAAATCATTTTTAAATGAACATGAAATTTCATATTTACAGCCTATGGTTAGTGAAGCACATAATATGCTCCACAATAAGACAGGTGCAGGAAATGACTTTGTTGGTTGGGTTGACCTTCCAGTAAATTATGATAAAGAAGAATTTGCTAGAATTAAAAAAGCTGCTGAAAAGATAAAGAGCAATTCCGATGTGCTTATAGTTATAGGTATTGGCGGTTCTTATCTTGGTGCAAGAGCTGCTATAGAAGGTCTTTCACACAGCTTTTACAATAGTCTTCCAAAGGCTAAAAGAGGAACGCCTCACATATTCTTTGCAGGAAATAATATAAGCTCAACCTATATGGCTGACCTTTTAGAAGCAATAGATGGAATGGATGTTTCAGTTAATGTTATATCTAAATCAGGTACAACAACAGAGCCTGCTATAGCTTTTAGAATTTTCAAGGATTATCTTGAAAAGAAGTACGGAAAGGAAGGGGCAAAGGAAAGAATATTTGCCACAACTGATAAGGCAAGAGGAGCTCTGAAGTCTTTAGCGGATGCAGAGGGATATGAAACCTTTGTTATTCCAGATGATGTAGGTGGAAGATTCACAGTACTAACTCCAGTAGGACTTCTTCCAATTGCAGTTGCTGGGATAAATATAGATGAAATGATGCAGGGTGCAGCTGATGCAAGAGAAGCATACTCAAATTCAAATCTAGAAAGCAATGAATGCTACAAATATGCTGCAGCCAGAAATATTTTATATAGAAAAGGAAAGGTTACTGAAATATTAGTTAACTATGAGCCATCACTTCACTATTTCAACGAATGGTGGAAACAGCTGTTTGGAGAAAGTGAAGGAAAGGATCAAAAGGGTATTTTCCCAGCTGCGGTTGACTTTTCTACTGACCTTCACTCTATGGGTCAATATATTCAGGATGGACTAAGAAATATTTTCGAAACAGTTGTCAATGTTGAGAAAGCAAGAAAAGAAGTTACAATAGAACACAGCCCAGAAAATATAGATGGCTTAAACTTTGTTGCAGGAAAGACAATGGACTTTGTTAACAATAAAGCTTTCCAAGGCACAGTGCTTGCTCATAATGATGGAGGAGTTCCAAATATCGTAGTTAATGTTCCAGAATTAAATGCGTATAACCTTGGATATACTATGTACTTCTTTGAGAAGGCTTGTGGAATAAGCGGCTACTTAAATGGTGTAAATCCATTTGACCAGCCAGGAGTTGAAGCTTATAAGAAGAATATGTTTGCATTGCTTGGAAAGCCAGGATTTGAAGCATTGAAAGCAGAGCTTGAAAAGAGATTATAATTATTTATTAAGCTAGGTTGTAGAACCTAGCTTGAATTTTGATAGTATATAAAGGGGAGGGAGAACATTATGAGAATAATAGTAGATGCAGATGCTTGCCCAGGCAAGGATATAATAGAAGAGCTTGGAAAAGAGCATGGCTTAGAAATAATAATGTATTGTGATATAAATCATGTTTTGTCTAGTGACTATTCCACCATAAAATATATGGACAGCGGTTATCAAAGTGTAGATATGGCTGTTGCCAACGAAGCAAAGCAAAACGATATAGTGGTAAGCCAGGATTTTGGAGTAGCTGCTATGGTCCTAGGCAAAAAGGCTTTTGCAATAAGTCCAAAGGGATATATCTATACTAATGACAATATAGATAAGCTGCTCTTTGAAAGGCATATATCAGCTAAGGTTAGAAGAGGGGGAGGCAAAACCTCAAATCCCAAAAAGAGAAGCAAGGAAGATGATGATAGGCTATACTCAAATTTGTTGAAGCTTATAAAGCATGACAAAGCAAGCCAGCGAACCATATAACCATATAACCATATAACCATTTATAGATTATATGAGGGTTTATGCTTAAAAGCATTTTCTCAGAAAAATAAAGTTATAACAGGCTTAGTACTTAGGCCTATTATAACTTTGTTTTCATTTGGCTATTTATCTATACAATACGCTCATACTTATAGGTTGAACTTCTACAGAGCCTCCGGCGAAGGTTATTAAAATATTAGTACCAACACTGTTTTTGTCAGCGACAATATTCCAGATTCCTTGGGGAATGCTTATATTTAAAGCTTCTCTGCTGGCATTGTAAATAACAATTATATCTTTCCAAATATCATTGTTCGCATAGTTTTTGAGAATAAAGCCTACAGTATTTTTAGGAAGGTCAGACAAAAACTCTAAGTGCTTTCTTATTTGTTCAACACTATTCATTCTAAAGGCGCTGTGCTCTCTTCTCAGTTTAAATAGACCTTTGTAGTATTCTACCACATCTATAAACTCAGCTTTTCTATTCCAATCCATCCAGTTAATTTTATCCTCGGAGCGCACGCTGTCTTCTATTCCGTATTTTGTCCTGCAAAATTCTACACCTGAATGTATAAAAGGTATCCCTTGTGAGGTAATAACGATGGCATTTGAAAGCTTTTGTATGGCTTTACGGATTTCTTCACTATCCTCTTCATTGGAGAATTGAAGCTTATCCCAAAGAGTGTTGTTATCATGAGCGGAAACATAGTTAATTGCTTGATCAGGAATTTGGAAAACAGAACCTGACACACAGGTTTTTATTGCTTCCTCCATGCCTTCCTTTCCGCTGGCGAAGCCTTTTTCTTCGTGAATGAAAACACTCCCTCTAACAGCATTTCTAATAGTATCGTTAAAGTGTCCTATGTGTGGCAGTTTATGAGAGTTTAATTGGTTGGCCTTTAAAGCATCATCCAGCATAGTATTTAAAACCCAGCCCTCTCCATAAAGCATAATTGGTCTTTCTAAGGTGTTTAGCTTTTCTCTAACCGCATTCATAGTTGTAACGTCATGAAGCCCCATCAAATCAAAACGGAAGCCATCAAGATGGTACTCCTTGGCCCAGCAGTAAACTGAGTCTACAATAAATCTTCTCATCATAAGTCTTTCAGAAGCAGTATCGTTAGAGCAGCCGCTGCCGTTTGAAGGCTTACAATCCTCAAAAAATCTAAAGTAGTAGCCAGGGAAAATTCTTTCAAGGTTTTCTGTTTCTAAACTAAACACATGATTATAAACCACATCCATATTTACGGATAAACCTTTTTCATGCAGAGTTTTAACTAATACTTTTAATTCAAATATTCTCTTAATTGGGTTATAAGCATCAGTGGAGTAGCTTCCTTCAGGAGCATTATAATTTTGCGGATCATATCCCCAGTTATATTTATATGGATTTCTCTCGTCCGTGCTCTCATAGCTGAAGTCATACATAGGCATAAGCTGCAAATGAGTTACCCCCAGTTCCAGAATGTGGTTTAATGCTGTAGATAAACCCTTGCTGAATTTAGTGTTTTCCTCTGAGAGACCTAAGAACTTGCCCTTATTTTTAACTCCGCTGTCTGGATGAATAGATATGTCCCTCACAGAAGCTTCATATATAATTGCATCTGTAAAGTTTTCAAGCCTCGGAGCCATATCATTTTCAAAGCTTATAGGATTTGTTTGCGTTAAATCTATTATGGCACCTCTCAGTCCGTTTATGCCTAGGGCCTTAGCATAAGGGTCGACGGCTTCTTTAGTTTCTGCATATGCACTTACCTCATAGGTATAAAACATTCCATTAAGGTTTTCAGCAATTGTTAAGCTCCAAAGTCCTTTTTCTTCTGTCATTGGAATTTTTCTTGGCACCTCTGCTAGCAAGGGATCACCATGCTTGTACAGTAGAAGATTTATTGAAGCAGCAGCAGGGGACCAAACCTTAAAAGTGATTTCCTTTGGAGTATAAATGCATCCAAGCTCTTCATCAGTAAAATATCTTTTATTAAATTCCTCAGAGGTAAATATTTCTCTATAGACAGCCGTAATCTTTGTATTCTCATATTCAATTAGGCATTGGTGTTTAATGTCAAGCTCATCTTTAAGCTCTAAAATTGTAGAGCCTTTATTAGGGTAAATCTCTAAAACCTCTATGTTTCTGCTTCCATTCTGAATGGTAAAATACCTAGCCTGGAAACTTAAATTTTCTTTATGAATCAATTTTATTTTATTGAATTCAATGACAACTGCATTAAACATCTTTTACTCTCCTTTTTATTTATGCAAACGTTATAACAAAGATTATATACTAATATTATATTATTTTAAAGCAAATAAGGTAGCAATTGTTCAATTAATAATTTAAGATTAATAGTAATGTGTACTTGTTATGATTTAAATTATTCTGGCAAAGCTGCCGCAAACTATTAATTGGCCACTTTTAATTTGAAAAAAGGTCTATAACAAATAATGGAATTATAGTATAATGTATTATGTGGGATATTATAAGTAGGGGATGATGTTTGATGAACGAAATAAATATAGTGTTTGATTTACAAAGTCCACAGGAAAAAGATACACAAATAAATATTTCTATTGAAGAAAATACAGAGAAGGATCTTTTATATAAATTTATAGTAGGATGCGATGGAACCTGGGAAACCTTGAAGGATTTTGGAAAAGAAGCCAGCATTCAGTGGACTCCTAAAAAAGAAGGGAAACATGTAATAATGGTACAAGCTAAGGAGGCTAACAGTTCTAAATCCTTTGATTATGTCTCGAGAGCAGACTATACTATTGGTGAAGCTGAAGAGAAATTGATAAAAAATGTTTATCTAGATAAAACTAGATTTACAGTTGGAGAAAAATTAAATCTCACTGTGGAGGTAAATAGGGCTCCTGTTGTTTTTAGATATTGGATAAAAGAAAAAGACAATTGGGAGCTTATTAAAGACTATAGTGCAGATAATAACTTGCTTTGGAGCGTTAAGGATTCAGGAGAGCATGAAATACTGGTTGAGTGCAAGGCTCTTGATTCAAAGAATAAGTTTGATGATTTTCAGAAAGTTAAGCTTCTGGTTGATGATATAAAAAAGCTTGAGATAATTGATTTTAAAGCTTTGGTTTCAGATATGCTTGTAGATAATGAGCTAATATTTCAGGTGGAAGCAACGCATGATGATAAAAGAATGATTTTATATAAGTTTATAAAGATAAATATGGATGGAAGCTCCAGCTGTATTCAAGATTATTCTACTAAAAGAATGGTTAGCTTTATTGAAAATCAAGCTGGAGAGTACAAGCTTCTATGCCTTGCTAAGGATATGTATTCACAAAGAGAATATGATGATAGAGCCTTATTAAGCTATAAAATCAAGTCTTATAAAGAGATAGCAATTAAAAGTTTTGCAGCTGATTTAAATTCACCTCAGGTTTGTGAGACTGCAATTACCCTTAAGGCTGTTGCTTCAGGAGGGAAGGAACTCCTATACAGATTTAAGATAGATGGAAATTACGGTGAGGATTCAGGATATACTAGAAGCAATACCTATGTGTGGGACTCTAAGAAACCTGGAGAATACAGGCTGGAGCTTATGGTTAAAGATGTTTCCTTTGAAGGAAGCCATGAAGCCTCTTCTGTAATTAATTTTAAAATTGAAGAGCAGTGCGATGATCCTGTTGTTATAAATGAAGTGATTTTAGATAAAAGCGGCAGACTCTTAAAAGGAGAAGTTGTAAATATTAAGGTTATAGCTAGCGGCGGGTCAGACCTTAGATACAGCTTTATTGAGAAGCGGGATGGAAAAGTAATAAATAAGGTAGATTACGGTACCTGTAATTGGGTGAACTTTACTGGTAATGAAAGTGGAAGTTATGAGCTTGAGGTAAGAGTAAAGGATAAATACTCTAAAAGAGAATACGACAGTCACTCTATAGTTCATATTGAAGTATTTAATTATATACCGGCATTAATAGAACATGTGTTATCTCCTATAAAAGAGAATTACATAGTTGGAGATACTATATCCTATACAGTTATAGTTCAAAATACTAACCATACTTTGCTAAGATATGTGCTCAGTATAAATGGCCAGAAGGTGGAAGAAACAGATTTTGTTAGAGATAAGAAGTATGAGTTTACTCCAAAGTGCAGCGGGTTATATGCCTTAGAGATATATGCAAAGAATGAAGAAAGCGAAAAGGATTTTGATGTTAAAAAGGAAATAAAGCTTAAGGTTAATGATGCGCTTCCTATTACAAATACTAAAATATACTGCGATAAATCAAGGTTTTTAGTAAATGAGAGTGCTACCTTTACGGTAACTTCTAAAGGAGGCAAGGACGTACTTTATCAGTTTTATACTATGAATAAGGGAGAATGGACTTTAATTCAGGATTACAGCAAAAAGGACTATTACACCTTTATTCCTTTTTCTAAGGGAACCTATAGAGTTTTAGCTCTAAGTCGAAGCAGTTTAAAAAAAGTAACTTATGAAGACTACGATATTTTTGAGTTCATTGCAGAATAGTAAGTGACAAGATTATAATTGCCATTGAAAAATTGGCCGCAATATAAGATAATTAAAAATATATATAATTATGCAGAAGATAAAGCCATAAGGAGAGGAACAATGAAAGTAGAAAATAGTGCAGAAAAGTTTATGCAAATGCAGCTAATGACACAGCTTTTTAAAAGTGTAGTAGGAGAAAATTCCCCCTCCTTTCAATTGGTTATGGAAAGCTTAACTAGAGCCATGGAGGAAGGTCAAAGCGGCTATGATATGCTTGGCTTTACTCAGAATGACTTGTCTAAGCTAGGCTATGGTGGGGGACAACCTCTTGATGATATAGTTAATAAGCTTAAGGGTGAAGTTGACAGTGATATAAAAAATAGCAATATCACAATAGATGAGGCAGTAGATAAGGCGGCAAGCAAGTATGGTGTAGAAAAGAAGCTTATAATGGCTGTCATTAAGCAGGAGTCAAGCTTTAATCCAAATGCTAAGTCTAGTGCAGGAGCTATGGGGTTAATGCAGCTTATGCCAGGTACGGCAAAATCTCTAGGAGTCACAGATGCATATGATATTGAGCAAAATGTAGAGGGTGGAACAAAGTATCTTAAAAAGCTATTAGATATGTATGGCAATTCAAAGGAGCTTGCTCTAGCGGCTTATAATGCAGGGCCAGGTGCTGTGGCTAAGTATAAAGGAATTCCAAACTATAAGGAAACTCAAAATTATGTAAGAAAAGTAATGCAAAGCTATAATAAGTAAACTTTAAAATTAAGGTTATAATAGATAGTGCCACCCACGTGGCAAGTGGCAAGTTTAAAAAGACTAACTTGCCACTTGCCACGTGGGTGGCACTATACTTAAAAAGTGAGGTATACATATGGAAAGATTAGATAAAGTATTGGCGAATTTAGGATACGGCAGTAGAAAAGAGGTTAAAGCACTTGTTAAAGATAAACAAGTTTTAATTGATGGAGAGCTTGTTAAGGACAGCTCAATTCAGATTGATCCTGAAAAGACCGAGATAATTGTATCTGGTGAAAAGGTTAATTATAGGAAATACATATATCTTCTAATGAATAAGCCTGCAGGGGTGGTTTCAGCCACCTTTGATAAATATGATGAAACAGTAATAGACTTGATTGAGGATGATTATAAGGTTTTTGAGCCTTTTCCAGTAGGCAGGCTTGATAAGGATACTGTAGGCTTCTTGCTTATTAC
The DNA here is from genome assembly GCA_964568335.1 of uncultured Clostridium sp. Lineage (GTDB taxonomy): Bacteria > Bacillota > Clostridia > Clostridiales > Clostridiaceae > Clostridium_AT. The sequence goes on along the minus strand of CAZMQY010000083.1, from coordinate 3,507 downwards.
AAATGATGGTGAGTTAAACCATAGACTTATATCTCCAAAGTGGCATGTGGATAAGGTTTATTATGCGGAAATAGATAATATTGTAGGAGAAAGCGACATAAGAGCTTTTGAAAAAGGGGTTATCCTAGATGATGGATACGAATGCATGCCTGCTAAGCTTGAAATATTGAAGGCAGATGAAGATGGTTCAGAGGTAAAAGTAACCATACAAGAGGGAAAATTTCATCAAGTTAAGAGAATGTTTAACAGTGTGGGAAAAAATGTTGTGTATTTAAAGAGAATTAGCTTCGGACCAATGACACTTCCTGAAAATTTAGAAGAAGGTGAATGTCGAGAATTGACGAAGACCGAGATAGAAAGTTTAAAAAATATTTAACTATACTATATGGTCTTGCAGAAAGAACTAATAATAGCTAAAAAATGAAGGAGAATTATTCACTTAACAATTAGTTTACAATTTTTTTTGCAAAAACTATTGTATTTTTTTAAACAATCTTATATAATAATCTTGCAAGGATAAATAAAAAGAATTAAATAGCCCCCTTTTTATTTATTAAAACAGCCCCGCCCCAAGGGCTGTTTTTATTTTTTGTATTAGAAAACTGTAGCATATTTTAAAAAAGTAAATATTAGTGTAGAATATTAGAGAAATAAATGGTAAAATAGTAACAAGAAAACGTTTAGAATTGGATAAATATATAATGTATGAAGTTACAGGAGGATGAAAAATGGGAGAGTTTAAATCGAAACTTGAAAGTGAAGACATGGATTTTCTCGCTGATGCGGTGCTAAGCTTGCAGACAAGAGAGGAAGTCTATAGGTTTTTTGAAGATATATGTACAATAAATGAAATTAAGGATTTAGAGCAAAGGCTTCAGGTTGCAAGAATGCTTAAGCAAAAGAGAACTTACCTTGACATAGCAGGCACAACTGGAGCAAGTACTGCAACAATTAGCAGAGTAAATAGATGTTTAAATTATGGCAGTGACGGTTACAATTTAGTATTTGAAAGAATAGAGTGGAGAAACAAATAGTAATCAGCACCTCTAAGGATTAAAGCTTAGAGGTGTTTTTTGTTTATTATTTTAAAAATATGATATAATGAAAGGTATCTAAATAGAACTGATGTTTATGTTTTACACTAAAGAGGGTAAAGAGCTAAATGACCTTTAATGGGTAGTTTATGAGTGGAAATAAGTATACTAAACTACCTAGTGTTTACGACTAGAAGGAGGAAAAGTATGGATCTACAAAAGCTTTTGAATAAGGAACAATATGATGCAGCAACTATTATTAACGGACCGCTTCTAATACTTGCAGGTGCAGGCTCTGGAAAAACAAGAGTTTTAACTTATAGAATGGCACATATGATTAATGATTTGGGAGTATATCCTTCTCAAATACTTGCCATAACCTTTACCAATAAGGCTGCTCAAGAGATGAAGGAAAGAGTAAAGTCGCTTGTGGGTGATGAAGTTGATCACATGTGGGTATCTACCTTCCACTCTAGCTGTGTAAGAATCTTAAGACGAGAGATAGATAAACTGGGCTATAATAAAAACTTTGTTATTTATGATACTAGCGACCAGAAGACACTTATTAAGCAGTGTATGAAGGAACTTAATATAAATGAAAAGGACCTGGAGGATAAAGAAATCATAAATAAAATCGGTGACGCGAAAGATAATATGATAGGGCCAGAGCAGTATAAAAGGGAGAATGAACATAACTTCAGGTTAAATAAGGTGGCTGATGTTTATGCTCTTTATCAAAAGAGGCTTAAAGCAAACAATGCACTAGATTTTGATGACATTATTTTCAAAGCAGTACAACTTTTTAAAGGCAATAAAGAGGTTTTAGAATTTTATCAGAGAAAATTTAAATACATAATGGTTGATGAGTATCAAGATACAAACATGACGCAGTATGAATTAGTAAGGCTTTTAGCAGCAGGGCATAGGAATATATGCGTTGTTGGGGACGATGATCAATGCATTTATCAATGGAGAGGTGCAAATATAAGAAATATACTTGATTTCGAGAAGGATTATCCTGAAGCTAAGGTTATAAAGCTTGAACAAAACTATAGATCTAAGGGAAATATTTTGAACGCTGCAAATGATGTTATAAGGAATAACTTTGAAAGAAAAGACAAGGTACTTAGAACTACAAATGATGATGGTGAAAAAGTAAAAATTTATAGAGCTTTTTCTGACAATGATGAAAGTGACTTTGTAGTTTCAGAAATAAAGAAAATAATTAGAGAAGAAGACAGAAAATATAGCGATTTCGCCATACTATACAGAACAAATGCGCAGTCTCGTATTTTTGAAGACAGCTTTATAAAAGGCGATATACCTTATAGGCTTATTGGCGGTCATAAATTCTATGACAGAAAAGAAATTAAGGATATTTTAGCTTATTTAAGGCTTATAAATAATCCTCTTGATGATATAAGCCTTCAAAGGATTATCAATGTGCCAAAGAGAAGCATTGGAGAAGCTACAGTTGCTAAAATTCGAGAAGCCTCCAATAACAGTGAGGAGCCGCTTTATAGCACATTATTAGATATTGAATATGTTCATGGACTTACAGCTAGAAATATTTCTACAATAAATAAGTTCACAAGCTTAGTAAATGGCTTTATGAGACGGAAGGATGAATTAGAGGTTTCTGAACTTATTGAAGCAATACTTGAAGAAACAGGTTATATGAGCGAGCTTAAAAAGTCAACAGATATTGAAGACCAAAGCAGAATCGAAAACTTAAAGGAATTGGTTTCTGCTGCTGTTGATTTTGAGCAGACCTCAGAAGAAACCTCACTTGCAGACTTTTTAGAGAAGGTAACCTTAGTTTCTGATATTGATAATTTTGATGAAAGCGCAGACAGCGTTGTGCTTATGACTCTTCATAGCGCCAAAGGTTTGGAATTCCCTGTTGTGTTTATGGTAGGAATGGAAAATGGTATTTTCCCTGGAAAGGGTGCATTGAATGATGATGGAGAAATGCAGGAGTCTAGAAGATTATGCTATGTTGGAATAACTAGAGCAAAGGAAAAGCTTTATATGACTTCAGCAGAAATCAGAAGAGTATTTGGTAGAACCGAAGCACATTCGCCCTCAGACTTTTTGAATGAGGTACCTGCAAGCTTGAAGGAATATATAGGAGGAAGAGCATACAGCCAAAGATTTGGAGGACCTTCAACTAATCCAGCACCAGGAAGTGTACCTAATATATTTGGAAGCAGCGGGCCCAAAACAGTGGGTTCAGGAGCTCAATCCTACAATATTAATAGCGTGGCAACTGCAAGTCCAAAGGGCTCAGGAAAAATGCTGGCTGCAAATGAAGCTCCGGATATCATATTTACTAAAGACTATACTGCAGCATACTCATTTTATTCAAAAGGAATGCTTCGGGAGATTACTCAGACATCAATGGACAAATACTGTAAAGATCTACAGAACTATATCGGAAAAGATATTTTAAAATATGGTGCTATAGATGGAA
>CAZMQY010000082.1:0-12906 GCA_964568335.1 uncultured Clostridium sp. | reverse complement strand
CATCTACTTTACCGAAAAGCACTGCAGCACATTTTCCTATTTCCTTTGCCACTTGATAAGCCATAGCTTTAAGTAAAAGCTCAGCCTTTTTGTCTCCATTTCTCATGGCCTCTGCAACTGCTCTTGCATCATTAGTATCATAATGAGCAACAAAGCCGCCCTTGCCAGTTATCTTTTTCTTTATTTCCTCATGAGTATACTTGCCGCTAAAGCACATTTTCACTAAGTCGCCTACTGGAAGTCCACCTGAACGCTCCGGAGAAAATGGTCCTTCTCCATCAAGAGCATTGTTAACGTCAATAACTTTTCCGTTCTTATGCGCTCCCACTGAGATTCCACCACCCAAATGTGCCACTATAACATTTATAGCTTCATAATTCTTTCCTGTTTCATTAGCATATCTTTTAGCAACAGCCTTTTGATTCAGTGCATGGAATATGCTTATTCTTTCTATTTCAGGAATACCTGAAATTCTTGCAACCTCTTCCATTTCATCCACCACTACAGGGTCAACAATAAAGGATGGTATATTTAGGTTCCTAGCAATTTCATTAGCTATTATCCCGCCTAAGTTTGAAGCATGCTGACCTAAGATACCAACCTTTAAATCTTCAAGCATAACTTCATTAACACTGTAGGTACCGCCTTCTATCGGTTTTAACAGTCCGCCTCTACCTACTACAGCATTTAAAGTATTGATATCAAATTTCTTTTCTTCAAGTACCTGTATTATAACATTTTTTCTAAATTCAAACTGCTCATAAATACTGTTATACTTTCCAATCTCATCCGAAGAGTGTCTAAGTGTTTCCACTAATATAGGATTTTCATCTTCGTAGACACCTATTTTTGTTGAGGTTGAACCTGGGTTGATAATTAGTAATTTGTAACTCATGAATTTTCCCCTTTCAGCGGAAATTATTTGCTTGAAACTAATGCAGCTAATGCAATTGCATTTAACTTTGACTCTGGGCTGTCAGCTCTTGAAGTAAGTACTACTGGCGCTGAAGCTCCCACAATTATTCCTCCACTTTTGGAGTTAGTTGTATAAGTTAGAGTCTTATACATAACATTTGCAGCTTCAATATTGGGAAGCAGCAATATGTCAGCCTTTCCTGCTACTGGGCTGTTGATTTTTTTATGATGCGCAGCCTCCTCTGATAATGCATTATCAGTTGCCAAAGGACCATCCACTATGCAGCCCTTAATTTGCCCTCTTTCATTCATTTTAGATAGCAGAGAGGCATCTATTGTAGCCGGCATGTCTGGGTTAACCACCTCAACTGCACAGATTGGAGCGACCTTTGGTTTCTCAATATCTAGAGCATGAGCTACACTAACAGCATTGTTAAGTATATCTACCTTAGCTTTTAAATCCGGATACATATTTAATGCAGCATCCGTAACGAATATTAATCTATCAAAGCCTGGAATTTCAAATACTGCTACATGAGACATTAACCTTCCAGATCTAAGACCTATTTCTTTATTTAATACTGCCTTTAAAATTGTGGAAGTTTCCAATAGCCCCTTCATTACCATGTGAGCCTTTCCTGAAGAAACTAATTCTACAGCCTTTAAGGCAGCCTTATTATTGTCTGGCTCATGAATAATTTCTAAATCGTTTACATTTAAGTCTATTTTTTCCGCTATTTCTACTATCTTTTCCTTATCTCCAACTAAAACAGCATCTACCATGCCTATATTCATAGCATCTTTAATAGCTTCCAATACTGGTTCATCCTGGGCAGCTGCAACTGCAATCTTCTTACGCTCATTGGATTTTACTTTTTCTAAAATTTGTGAAAAGCTTCTAAGCATCTAGCTTCCTCCTTTTCTTACTAACTAGAATGCGCTCCATTCTAGCTCTGTTTATTACCTTCAGCAGGTGCGGCCGTAAAAGCCTCTTTACTGCTTCTATATGTTTAAAAATTTCATTTTCGTATATCTTGGCAATTTCTTCGCCATTAATAACCCTTACTGCTCCTTCATAAAGAGCCTGCATTTCATCTTCTCCCGGTACAAGCTCCACCGGTGCTATAAACTCTATTCTTTCTTTAATCCAGCTTACCAATCTTTTATTGTAAGCAAGACCACCTGTTAAAATAACAGCATCTACCTTCCCCATAAGCACTGCAGAGTAAGCTCCGATTTCCTTTGCAATTTGATAGGCCATTGCTTTAAGTATTAGTTCAGCCTTACTGTCTCCTTCTTCAATTAGCTTGTCAACTACTCTTCCATCATTAGTGCCAAGATAAGCAGTTAGCCCTGCTTCTCCAACTAGTTTTTTCTTAAGCTCTTTATAGGTATAGTTCCCACTATAAGCCATTCTAACAACATCGCCAACCGGCAGCCCACCAGCTCTCTCCGGTGAAAAAGGTCCATCTTCATTGGCATTGTTTACGTCTATAATTCTTCCATTTCTCACTGGAGCAATAGATATTCCACCACCTAAATGTGCAACTACATATGAGCTGCTTTCAAAACTTTTATTAAGCCTCATGCTAACTCTTCTAGTAACAGCCTTTATGTTTAAGGCATGTACAAGTGAACGTCTTGGAAGCTCAGGAATCCCTGATACTCTTGCTTCATCTTCAAACTCGTCTACCGCAACTGGATCAACTATAAACGCTGGAATGTTAACCTTTTCAGCAATCTCATAAGCAATTATACCACCTAAATTAGAAGCATGCTCTCCCTGAAAGCCGATCTTTAGGTCCTTAAGCATAGGCTCTGTAACTATATAGGTTCCTCCAGGCATTGGTCTTAAAAGACCGCCTCTTCCTACAACTGCGCTCAAATCCTCTAGAGATAAACCCTGACTATCTAGCCATGCTATGATAACAGAAGTTCTCATATCCTTTTGGTCACATATTCTTTCATATTTTTTAGTTTCTTCTGCATTATGCGATAGGTTGGTTGATGATATGTACCTACTCTCATTATAAAGAGCAATCTTCGTAGAAGTGGAACCTGGATTGATAACTAAAATGTGCCCCTTTCCCATCTCTTTCTCCCCCAAATATTCAATTAGACACGGACACTTGTAATCCGTGTCTAAACTTTTATATTAATAATTCTGAATATAGATTATTTCCCCATAATTCTATTTTATCAGATTTAAAATGAAATTCAACCCTTCAAGAAATTATTCTTTCGACGCCCATTCCTTCATTATTGCTTCAGCCACTCTTAAACCATCTACCGCAGCAGATACTATTCCACCAGCATAACCAGCCCCTTCTCCTGTAGGATACAGTCCTTGAAGGGATACGCTTTGAAGGCCTTCATTTCGCTCAATTCTAACAGGCGCTGAGGTTCTTGTTTCTATGCCTGTTAATACTGCATCAGAAGCTGCATAGCCTCTTATCTTATGATCAAAGCTTATAATACCTTCCTTCAGTGCATCGATGACGTAGCTAGGAAGACATTGCTTCAAATCCCTAAACTCATAACCCGGTGTATAGGTCGGCCTAATATTACCAAGCTTTGTGCTTACCCTATCCTTTAAAAAATCACCAACCAATTGAACAGGTGCAATATAGTTTCCGCCGCCTAGCTTATATGCTAAAGCTTCATAATGCCTTTGGAATTCCATTCCTGCTAATGGATCTTTGACGCCAAAGTCCTCCGGTCCAACATTAACAACCAAGGCAGAATTTGCATTGGGTAAGTCTCTTTTGTAGTAGCTCATACCGTTAGTAACCAATCTGTTTTCTTCAGAAGCTGCTGCAACAACTTCTCCCCCCGGGCACATGCAAAAGCTGTATATGGACTTATTCAGCCTTTCGCTAGTATAGCTTAAACGGTAATCAGCCGCCTTTAGCCTTGGATGACCAGCAAACTTCCCATACTGACTTTCATCAATCAAACTTTGAAGATGTTCAATTCTCACCCCAATAGCAAAGGGTTTTGCCTTTAAGGTTATTCCTTTCCTATAGAGCATTTCATAGGTATCTCTGGAGCTGTGTCCTATTGCCAATACTAGATTTTCACATGGCAGTTCTTCTCCGTTTACTATAATGCCAAACAATTTTCCGTTTTTAATTATTAAATCCTCAAGCCGGCTATTAAATTTTATATCTCCACCTAGACTTCTTATCTCTTCTCTTATATTTTTTACTACTTCCTTTAAAATATCTGTACCCACATGAGGCTTTCCTGTATATAGTATTTCCTCTGGCGCTCCGGCTTTGACCATAGCCTCCAGTATGTAATCACATCTTGTGTCCTTTATTCTTGTGGTCAGCTTTCCATCGGAAAAGGTACCAGCTCCACCTTCACCGAACTGCACATTAGATTCAGTATTTAATCTTCCAGTTTTCCAGAAGGAATTTACGGTCTTTGTTCTCTCCTCAACACTTTCACCACGTTCAATTATTATAGGCTTATAGCCTTTTCTCGCCATTAAAAGACCGGCAAACAAACCTGCCGGTCCCATCCCCACAATTATTGGTCTATGCTCCATTTTTTTTGTTCCAAAAGGAAACTCATCAGTATATTTAGCAGGCTCAAGCTTAATATCTTTATCATCCAGCTTCTGAGCGAGCCTTTCTTCATCTACTGAAAGGTTAACCTCAAGAGTATAATTAAACTTAATCATATCCTTTTTTCTTGCGTCAATAGCTTCCCTTAATATCTTTATATCCTTAAGCTTTGAGGTTGATATTTTTAGTTTTTTAGCTGCTCTATCTTTTAATATTGTCATTTCATCTTCTATGTCTAGTACTATGTTGTTTATTCTTATGGACATATCTCTATTGCCCTCCATTTGTAGGTGTAGTCGGAGTGGTAGTTGTTGGCGGCGACTCCTTTTTCTTAATGGTTATCTTTACGCTTAATGGTTATCTTTACGCTTTGAGGTGTTTGGGATAATTTTGTCACTCCTTCAGGAATTTTTATATTAATATTTATAACATGATCCCTTTCCTCAGTAAAATTAGCTACATCTATAGTATAGTTAAAATCTTCATTTTTTATTGCATTGATTAATTCTTCCGGACCAGACACCGTTACAGATAGCTTTGAATTGTCTAGCACTGCAGTATAAGCCTCATTTATGTTCTTTAATTGTATTTGAGCCTGAAAAGTCTTTTCTATAACATTGTCTAAGGTAGCCTTTACTTTAACTGTCCCATCGCTGTCTAAGAGACTTATGCCAGGCGGTAAAATAATTTTTGCTACTACTGTTTTATTTGGGGTTAAGGTGCTTAAATCAATTTGTTCAGTCTTTAACGATGTTATGGCATTAATACTATCCTCATCTCCTGCAATCTCTACCTTATCAGGTGTGGCCACAAGCCCCTTCATAGAGAAAGCTTTGTTTAATGTACCTTTCGTATCAATGGTTATTGGCACGGTTTTTGTCTTTTTTACTGGCACTATAACCTCAACAGTATCTGGACTAATTAAAACATCCTTAATCTCTTTTCCAGCAGCATCTAAAGCTCTAAGCGGAAGCTTCATGTTTAAGTCCTTATCAGAGTTTTTCAAATCACTTTTTGCTTCAATAGCTGCAACCTGATTGACGTATTTAGCTGCTCCTCTAACCTCAACCTCGGTCGGAGCTATACTTTGCGGAAAAGCATGATAGCCGTCTTTTGTCTTGCCTGATAAATTGACTTTAACAGGCAGGGTTTTCTTAATGAGGTCATCCATAGTAACCTTCACGTAGAGTCCAGTGTCATTTAAAACTTTAACATTCACAGGCTGTCTCTCTACTCTGATTGGTATATAATTATCTCCCTTAGTCACAGCGTAGATCCCCATGTCTGCAACCACCTTAAACTGACTTTTTCCGTAAGCAATGTCTGCAGTTGATCCCTTCACCTTAAGCTTCACCGTAAATTGCTGGTCAGGCAATAATGCATAGCCCTTTTCATTAACGAACTCTACATTTGTAAGCTCAACAGGAACTGCAAGTTCTTGGTTGGTTTCAATATTAGTTTCGTTAATAATATAAAGCCACAGGGAAAAAGCAGCAATTACACAGCATATTTTGATTAACCACGTATTTTTTTGCTCCATGCCATCACCCTCTCCCTTAAGGTTATTTTCTTGTTTTGCCTGCTCCTTAATATTCTCATTAATATATCACTTAAGCGTTCCTTAGTATAATTTCTTGTTAGTCTTCCATTTACAGCTAGTGATATAGTTCCGGTTTCCTCAGAAACAATAATAGTTAAAGCATCAGAGTTTTCAGATACTCCTATAGCCGCTCTATGCCTTGTTCCTAAAGCCTTGCTTATGCTGTCATTGCTTGTGAGTGGCAAGAAACAGCCTGCGGCTACTATTTTGTCATTTCTTATAATGGTTGCTCCATCATGAAGAGGCGTGTTAACAACAAAAATATTTTGAAGAAGTGCTGAGGATACAACTGCATCAAGTTTTGTTCCAGTGCTTATAACCTCGCCAAGTCCTGTTCTATTTTCAATAACTATTAAGGCGCCTGTTTTCTCCTTTGACAGGTTATCAACAGCTTCACATACCTCTGTTACAACCTTTTCCATTACTTCTTCATCCTCTAGCAGATGTCTGTCATTGAAGGCGCTTCTGCCCAAATGCTCCAAAGCCCTTCGAATTTCCGGCTGAAAGATGATTATAATAGAAAGTACTCCAATAGTTATGGTCTTTTCTAGAATCCACTTTAGCATGGTAAATTCAAGAAGAGTACTAACCGGAATTAGAAGAAGTATTAGTAAAATTCCCTTCAAGAGCTGCACAGCTCTAGTTTCCTTTATTAACATGTAACCTTTATAAAAAATGTATGATACCACAATAATATCTAGTATAGAAGTCAGTCTTAATGCTTTTAAGCTATTTAATAATACCTCGAAAATATCTGCCACTGTTTTCCCTCCTTTTGCAAATTTATTATGCCGATTTAATAGGTGCTTTCTAAAAATTCAGCCGAATTGTCATTAATTACCCTTTTACAATTATACACCAATATGTTGCCTTATTGTATAAAATATAGTACAAAATTATTGATAAATATATTAAAATTATTTAAAGAAGGAATTTTGACTATTTAGCTAGAATATTATAATATCAATTCATGTATAAAATAAAAAGCACTATGATTAATAATCTATTATAGTGTTTTAAGCTAAGTTTTACAATTAAAATTCTATAATACAGTATAGAAAACAGGAGGGAAAAATATTGAAGCATAAAAAGAACAAAGCAGTTATAACTATTGTATCAATTTTAGCCTTTATACTTTTAGCTGCCGGTATATTTTATGGAACCTATTATATGATCATTGGCAAATCTTCCACTTCTTACGAAGAAAATATTAAGGAAATAGTTGAAAAGGTAAATAATATAAATAGCAGCACCTCTTCAATGCTAAAGGAGCAGACTATAGATCCTGATAAGATAAGAAAGGACATGCCATCTAAAATAGATGCCTTGTCAAAACAAAAAGAGGAACTTTCTAGTATGACTGCTACGGATAAATATACAAAAGACCATGATAATTTAATTAATGGTGTAGACAAAAATATACTTATGTATAGGCAAATCGATGCTATTTTAAGAAATCCTGCTGGAAAAGATGTAGACAAGGCTGGAGAGGACTTAAAAAAATACAGGGATGAAGCTATAGAGAGCTATTCTCTTGTAAACATTAAAAATATAAAAGTAGGTTTTCCAGACAGCAGTATTAAGCTTGTTGATTATACCTCAAATTATGTCAATGAATTAGTCAAGCTTAGTAGAGATAAGGAAATTAGTCAAAATCAAAATTTAGAATTTATTAATAATCTAGATGCAATAATATCCAAATTTTCAACAATTAATTCTAACCTTACAATACAAATGTCAAAAGTTAGAAACGAAAAAGGAAACATGGATAACGTTACAGCCCTTGCTGAAAAAAATAAAGATCAACTATCCTCAATACAACAAGAATTTTTAAGCCTTACTGTACCTTCTAAAGCCGTTAACTGCTACAAGTTATTTAAAACTACACTTGAGAATTTTGACACCTATCTTGAAAGCTTTATTTATTCTGCAAATAATGAAAAACTATCAGGCAGTGATTTATCAGCTGAAAAGGTAAGTGAGCTTTATGCAGAACCAAATTCAAAATTTAATGATATAGCAAAAGGTTACAGCGGCTTTTTGAAGGCCTACAGCGAATTTAGAGAAGCAAGCATTAACCAGTAAACTCATGTATTGGCATACTGTAAATAGTATGCCAATTTTTTTATCAAATTTTGTATATTTCTTAAAACTCGTGGAATAATACCATTAGCCTAAGTTTATATTTCAATGTATAAAACGCGGGGAAACCAATATCTTGGGGTGAATCGTTATTAACGTAGGTTATGCCTTTACCGAACCCGTCAGCTAACCCCGTAGGTAAAAGGGAGGAACTAAATGAAAAAATATATTTTTATCTTAGTTTTGTTATGTATTTTTTTAATAATACCTTGGTCTAAAGTAAAAGCAGCTGAGGAAATAGACTGTGACTTATACAGGGAAGAAGTTGGTGCAATTCAAGTATTCACTCTAAATGACAGAAATGTGTACATTACTGAGGAAGACATATATTTAATGGCGCAGATAGTTTATGCTGAGAGCCGCTCGGAGCCTTATGATGGAAAGGTTGCAGTAGCCTCGGTTATATTAAACAGAGTTAAAAGCCCTGGCTTTCCAAAAACCGTTGAGGATGTCATAAAACAAAAGGCTGCTTTTTCCTGTTTAAAAAATGGAGAGATACATGTTATACCTGATAAAATCAGCTACCAAGCAGTTTTAGATGCATTAAAAGGCAAGGATCCAACTAACAACGCTGTTTTTTTCTATAATCCCAAAATAGCAACCTCAACTTGGATGAAAGAAGTAAGTAAGAAAAATGTTAAACCTATAGGTAATCATGTATTCTTTGTAGTCAATAAATAAGGCTAAAAAACTCCCAGAAAAATTATTTCTGGGAGTTTTTTAATGAATCAATATATGATACAGCACTTAAAGCTGCAATTTGACCTTCACCAGCAGCCTTAATATATTGATAAGGCTTGCCTATGCAATCACCCGCTGCAAAACAGCCTGGTATATTAGTTTTCATCAATCTATCTACTTTTATATGAGCATCTTCTATATCTAGCCCAGGTACGAGTTGCCCAGGAGGTACGCTTTCCTTTAGGATAAATAAGCCATCTGTATTAATCTCAGTGCTTTTAAGTACCAGCTTATTTACAACGCTATCCCCTTGTATTTCCACCGGACTGTCCTTTATGATTTCTATATTATTTCTTAATTTATAATCATCCTTGTACATAGGAATATAATAGGTTTTAGCTGCAAGCTCACTTACATAGTTAGCATCCTCTTCGCCCTCATGATTATAACCTATTATAGTAACTATTTTATTCTTATAAAGGGGAGCATCACAGGTAGCGCAGTAGCCTACTCCTCTTCCTAGAAACTCCTCTTCACCTTTAAGAGGTCTTGTATATTCAACACCAGTTGCAAGTATAACCGCTGAAGCTTCATACATTTTCTCGTTAACCATAAGAGCAAAGTATTCACCCATTGCATATATGGTGTTAATTCTTTCGCTGGTTATACTGATATCCATAGCCTTAAGATGCTTTTTAAATTCACTCTTTAAGCTCTTTCCTGAGATTTCGTGAAAACCTAAGTAGTTATTTATCTTTGGAGCCTTTATAAGCTTTGTACTTAAATCCTTGCTTCCAAATACAATAATATTTTTATTTCTTATTTTTGCATTAATAGCAGCAGATAGTCCTGCCGGACCACTGCCTACTATTGCTATATCATATCTGTCCATAAATTACTTCACCCTTTCAACCAAAACCCTAGGCAGTTTATAGATGCCTATCTACTAACTCCTTAACAGAAGCCTTTGGTCTAAAACCAACCATTGTATCTACAGTTTCACCATTTTTGAATACCATAACAGTTGGAATGCTTGTAACCCTGAACCTTTGAGATACTACTGGATTGTTATCTACATTTACCTTTATAAATTTTACTTTTCCTTCATATTCCCTATCAAGCTCTTCTAGCACTGGTCCAAGCATTTTGCAAGGTCCGCACCAAGGAGCCCAAAAATCAACTACAACAGTAGAATTATTAACTGCTACTTCTTCATTAAAGTTGTTGTCCATAACTTCTTTTATCATTTTACTACCTCCGTTTTATACCCCTTATGGGTATGTTATGTGTTTATTTTACAATACTAACTGCTAAAAATCAATATAAAAATAATTATTACATAAAACCTATTTATAGTCAATTTAGGAAAAGCCCTTCCCGTTTTTTCAATTGTTACTTAACTCTAAATCCAACAATCTCCGCACCACGTGTTCCAACAACTAAAGTACCATTAAAAGCTGCTGGAGTACCTTCTACATTCGCTCCAAGCTCTATACTGTCTAATAACTTTCCGCTTCTGCCTTCTATAAGCATAGCCTTACCTGTGGAGTCGCATTGAACTATATAACCCTTGCCTTCTTCATTATAAAGCGCTAAAGGTGAGCTCCAGCTGTAATTATTAAGCTTAAGGCCCCATACTTCCTTACCACTATCTTTATCAATAGCTACAAGCAGGCCTTCATTAAACCCTGGGTGCCTTGCAATATTAAATATAACTAAATTTGATATATCTTCTTTTCCTGATACCGGAGTTGCCAAGGCACCTCCATTTACACTTTCATTATAGGCGCATCTATATTTATTTTCCCATAATATTTTTCCAGAGGTTGCATCAATCTTACGAACATAGCTGTAGCCATTATTTCCCTGATGATCAACCTCACAAGCAGTATATAAATTTAGTTCACCATTTTTTTCTTCTAGAACTACAGTTCCATCGGTATCATCATTGACATTAATAGTCCAAATTGGAGTAAGAGTATTAATATCTATACATTGAAGCATACCATCATTATCTGCAAAATATCCATAGTTTTTATAAATTGCAATGCTGTTTTCAATTCCTCTTTTATTTTTCCCCGGCACATCATATCTATACTTTGTTAGTTTCGGACTTATTTGTACCTTTCCATTTTCGTATTGGGTATTTAATTTTCCTGAATAAAACACTCCGTTTTCGCCGCATAGATAAATTGAGTCGGTATCTTTATCTATAAGGGCAGTAGAATCAAAAGCTCCCCAATCTCTTTTTGCAAAGCTGTCGTTACCTTTAATCTCATATAGCTTTTTAAAATCAATAAGACTAAACATTCTATAGGCAAAATCCACATAACTGCTCCCGTTTTTATTTATACCTTGTCCAACATATAGTAGTGGTATTCCTCTTGGATCAACTGTCAGACTTCCCTTAACAGGAGCTCCTATATTAAGCCTTTCTCTAGTGTCCTTTCCGTCCTCTAAATCAAGAAAATAAACGTTACCGTCAAGGGTAGCGTATATAACTTCCTTAAGGTTTTCTTTTATTTTCTTTTCCGGCTTAATATTCATATTATTAATTACTTCTTTATCCCACTGGACAATTGCAGGCTGCCCATTCCAACCAACCCCAGTCCAATTATCAATCCCTCCTATCCTTTTTTTCCATAAAAGCTGAAGCTTGCCTTCTTTAATCTCTGCTGTGCCGTAGCTTCCGCCATCCCTCATATTGTTTCCTCTAAAAGCAGTAACTCCGGGTAAGTCAGAGTAATTTTCCTTATTATTAAAGCTTGTGTCTCTGCCTTCAACAGACTCTCCTTGGATAAAATACTTCATACCAAACTTTTCAATCTGAGCGCTGTTATCTGCAGCAAAGCTTAATACCTTCTTCTTATATTTCTGCTTTAGAGCTAATACCTGCTGACTTAAATCATTAAAGCTTTGAAGCTCAAAAGTTGAAGTGCCTACTTCAGTCTTGTCCAAATTCACTGTTGTAGCTGATTTTCTGTTGCAGCTAGCAGCACCTGCTATAAATATAGGCATTGTTAAAGAACAAATCACTTTCCTAACTCTTGTATCCATACACATACATCCCCTTTTTCTCATAAGTGATTACAGTGAAATATATATGTATGATTATTGCCTTTAATTACCATTTAAATTCATTTAAAAATAATAAAAATCATCCTATGAATGTATATAGGATGATTTTATTATAATAATTTGAAAGCTACTTAAAAGGCACCACTATGGACCTATTTTCAGTATGATATTTATTTTGTATATTATCTTCATAAACAGATACTTCTACAGTGATTTCCAATTGCTCTAATGGAAGTTTTTTGGTGGATACTACCCTAATTATTTCAGAACCATTTTTAAGCTTAACCTTATTTTCTGGATCTACATTCGTAGTTAAAGAAGAATTTATACTTAACATATATAATTTTCCGCCTAAAGAAGCATGCCCTACTGCAAGGCCTACAACAACAAGCAGATTTTCATCATCAACCCAATATATAGACCGAGGGCTCATCTGCATCATCTCATTATCAAGAAGGTTAAAGGACCACTGGTCACCAGTTTTTAGCTCTTTTAGAACTATAGTAGCAACTCCTTCATCCACTGCACTTTCTCCTCTGCCTTCCAAGGTTGCGCTATATTTTTTATTTTGCGAATCCTGCCAAGAAGTATTAAAGCTAGGGCTGTAATTTCTATCCATGGCTCTCTTTTCAAAGCTTGCATTATTCGCTGCCATAGTACTAAAGGATTGACTCTTGTCTTCAGAAATAATGTCTTCCCTCATCTTAGCTTGGACTTGAGGTGCTGATATATTTATATCTGCTTTATCATTTGGACTCTCCCCAGCTGATCTTGCTATTGTGTTAGCATTTTCTAAGCTTGCACTTTTCTTAGCACCTAAGCTTATACCCGTTCTGTTAATATATGGAGTTATAAATATCGCCGCAGTAATCAAAGCCGCAGCAGAGGTATAAGTAACCCTATATTTTTTAAAATGAT
>CAZMQY010000081.1:11500-13013 GCA_964568335.1 uncultured Clostridium sp. | reverse complement strand
GCTAAAGCAGTAACCATAATGGATAATCCTTTACTAAAGGAAGGTTTAAATTCCAGACCTTTTGATGCTGAGGGAGTTGCAGCCTACTCTAAAGAAGTTGTAAAAGAGGGAGAGCTTAAAACCTTGCTTCACAACCTAAAGACTGCAGCCAAAGAAGGAGTAAAAAGTACAGGCAATGCTTCAAAGGCATCTTATTTCTCACCTGTTGAAGTAGCACCATCAAACTTTTACTTTAAACCAGGAGATAAAGATTTTAATGAACTTCTAAAGGTTTTAGGAAATGGCCTACTTATTACAGAACTACAGGGGCTACATTCAGGGGCGAACTCAGTATCAGGAGACTTTTCACTAGCTGCAAAGGGATTCTTAGTAAAGAACGGAAATATTGAAAGACCTGTGGAGCAAATTACTGTTTCAGGAAACTTCTATGAGCTTCTAAAAAATATTGAGGAACTTGGCTCAGATTTAAAATTCGGTTTTCCTTCTGGAAGAGGATATTTTGGAAGTCCAACTTTAATAGTCAAAGAACTTTCTATTGCAGGGGAGTAAAATATATAAATATTTTTTAAAAGAAAAATACTTGATGTTCTTTTTATTTTAAATAGAACTACTTATAACAGGTAGTTCTATTTTTATAGGTTTCATACAATAATATGCATAAATCGGTGTATAATTTATTGGTTATTATTTTAAATAAAATAAAAGGGGTGGATTAAATGGTAACTCATAAAATATAGTTTGCTGCAAAGGCATTAATATTTAATGATGGAAAGTACTTAGCGCTACATAAGAATGCAGCAAGGCATAATTTCCGTAAGATTGCAGAAGGAATATAAATTATATGTTAAAGAGATGTATTATGATATTTCCTCATTTTAAAAATATACAGGTAATAGAGGATATAAGGAAAAAGTATGATCCTCTTGCAGAGCATGTAAAGCCTCATATTACACTGGTTTTTCCTTTTGAAAGCCATATAGAAACAAGTAAGCTAGAAGAACATATGAAAAATATGACATCTGATATAAGACCCTTTGATATTGTACTTGGAGGGATTACTCCAAGTGCATCATTCGGGAATTACCTATTTCTAAATATAATAGAAGGTAATAAACAGATAGCTGAAATACACAAAAGACTATATTGTGGAATTTTAAAAGAGTTTTATCCTGCATGGCTAAATAATACAGATTTTATGCCTCATATGACTATTGGTAATATTAGCGATTCAGAAGCCTTTAATAGGGCAGTAGATGCAACAAAGAATTTTGTTGAAATATTTAAGACAACTGTTAATACAATAAGCGTTGAAATTATTGATGAAAATGAAGATTCTACAATAGAATTAAATATTCCGCTAAAATAATATTTGCATAAAATTATCATGGTGTTATTGGCTGCTAACAAAGGAAATAGACCTTGTAAAACTAAATAATTGTTACAAAGAGGTGTGATTTTTAATGGCAAAATTAGTTCTATATAGTGATCAAGTTATTAATGAAAATAGAAAAGT
>CAZMQY010000081.1:0-11400 GCA_964568335.1 uncultured Clostridium sp. | reverse complement strand
TAATGGCAAAATTAGTTCTATATAGTGATCAAGTTATTAATGAAAATAGAAAAGTAGATTATGAGTTATTAAAATTAATTAATAAAAACAGCCCCTCCATTGCATATATACCATCTTCCTGCGATGCAACAAGAATATATTTTAATCAAAAGGTTGAATACTACAAGGCTTTAGGAATAACTGATTTAAGATATTTTGACTTAGATAAAGAATATGATGAATCAAGGGTGAATGAAATATTTAAATGTGACGCCATTCATCTTTCGGGAGGAAACACCTTTTATTTCCTTTACCAGTTAAAGAAGAGAGGTTTTATTGACTTGCTAAGAAACTACGTGAAAAATGGCGGTGTATTAATAGGTGTTAGTGCTGGAAGCATTTTAATGACTGATTGTATAGATATTGCTGGAATAGGTAAAGATTCAGATGAAAATTTTATTGAAATAGAGGACAAGAGTGCTTTAGGGCTTGTAGATTTTGAATTTATGCCTCACTGGGGTAATGGCAAGGAATATTTAGCTTTGCTGAAGAAGTATGCAAGGCTAAGAAATAAAGTAGTATATGCTTGTAAGGACGGAGAAGGAATAATAATAGATGGTAGTGAAATAAAGCTAATAGGCGATGTTCAAAGAATAGATGCCGCCGCACCAGAGAAAGAGAACTAGCAATTAAGTGCCAAAAGCTGCTTTATAACTATAATAAAGCAGCATTTTAAGCAGAGGTATTCCTTAACACAGTAATAAATCCATCAAGTATTTGGTGACTTATTTTAAAACCTTTACCTAGATAGAATTTTAATGCATTATCGTTTCCGTTTGATACAAAGATAAATAGATCGCTTATTGAATTATATGATTTTAACCAATCCATGGATTTTTCAAACAAAGCGCTGCCAATGCCAATATTATGATAACTATCTTTTATATAAAACTGAGAAAGACAGCCTACATCATCGCTTTTAACAGAATCAAAGTCGAAGAAATTTACAGGTTCAAGAGTAGCAAATCCACCTGAATATGTATTCTTTGCCGAAATATTGCTGTACGCATATCCAACAATTACATTACCATCCTTAGCTGCTATTATAAAGTTAGCTTTAGCGCTCTTTACAGATGGAACCATTCTAGTTTCAAAACACATGTTATCAAACCACTCAGGATGGATATGTGCTTTGGACTTTTGATAAGCCATTAGGTCATTGCAAAAATCCTTAACACAATCAATATTATCACTAGAAATAACTTCATAATGGATACTCATAGTCATCTTCCTTTCTAAAAAAATGAAAGCATGTTTTATGGAGCAATAGTTTTAATACCATTATATCAGTTACAACTATTATTATGAAGTGTCACCGACAAAGGGAAATGCACGTAGACTAAAGCAAAAATGCTTTAGTCTACGTTTTTTGCTTTATTCATAACAATCTTTTGCTGGAAATAATAAATCAAAGAAATTAAGAGTCTTTTTTGTTATTGGGTAATAAAGTTCAGGTGTATCTTCTGTAATTACTTTAAATTCATAACCTTTATCCTTATAATATTTAATTATTCTTGGCAAAGCTTTGCAGGTGTTTTTATGCATATAATCACAATGTAAAAGCAGTATTATGCTTGATAGTTCTTCGCTGCCCTTTGTTGCCTCTCTATATAACCTGTCTGGAGAAACTTTTGGTTTAAGACCATCTACAGTCTCCATATTCCAATCATAAACTTTAAAGTTATAACTATGAAGTTTGGCAAGATAGGCTTCAGTAAGGCGTCTTTGGCTGCCGCCTGGAAACCTAAGTATATTAGGAGATACTCCAACAACTTCATTTATCTTTTTTTGAGATTGTAACATTTCATTTATAAAGATGGTTCTGCTAGAATAAATTCGTTTAAATTTGTGGGTATAAGTATGGAGTCCTATAGCATGACCTTCGTTATGAATTCTCTTTACCACATCTTCTAGACCATCAATTTGATTTCCAATAATAAAAAAGGTGCCCTTTACATCATTTTCCTTTAGAATATCTAAAATATTATTTGTAACACCATCGCTAGGGCCATCATCAAAGGTCAAATATATGACTTTATTTCCCTGGTTTAAATTTTTTTGATATGTAGTCAAATCACTAATTGGCTTTACTGTATTTTGGATTGCCATGCTTTTAGTATTTTGAGGAAATACTAAAAAAATAAAAAATGTGCTTAATAAAAAAATTAATAGTATATTCTTCAATTTTTACTCCTCCAATAAATTTGTATTAAATTATTCAAAAAATACTTTACTAGCGGTAGGGTGTTATAACTTAGAAGTTTCATGCAACTGCCATAAGTTATTACTCTCATCTTTATAAAGCTTTTCTAAAAAGATAATAATTTATTCATGAATAAGTAAAAGTAATTCAGCAGTAGAGATAGTTATAATTTGTTTCTTCCTTATTACTTTGTTTCTTAAGAATGCATGTTAGATTTGCTTTACAAATAAAATAACTATTGCATATTGGAATTCAGTGGTATAATTAAATAAGCAATTATACTGATGATAGTCGTCACATTATTTGGTTACAGTTAGTATTTAAGCTGAGGGTAGACATGCTACCATTTATAGATAGCAATAGATTCGTTAATGAGATATAATTTTATTTATGATAAAAATTAATTAGACTATACATAAGTAATGAGGAGGCAAAATGAAATACTTAATTAACTTTTTTAAAGGCTTAGTTATTGCTATAGCTACATTAGTACCTGGTGTGAGCGGAGGTACAATGGCAGTAATATTAGGAGTTTATGATGATTTAATTCACGCTATAGGTTCTTTTTTTGAGGATTGGAAAAAGCATATCGTAATACTCTTAGAACTTGGACTTGGAGGTCTTACAGGACTTTTGCTATTTAGCAAATTGCTAGAGAATGTTTCTAAGAAGTATCCTTTTACTATGGGCTTTTTCTTTATAGGAGTAATTTTTGGAGGGATACCTGTATTATACAAGAAGTCAATTTCTTCAGGTAAGAGAAATTTAAAGGATATGATTTTCTTTGTAATAGGTTTTGTGATTGTTATTTTACTGTCCTCAGAGCCAGATACAACAACAGCGCTAGCAACTACACCGGGTATTGCCAGCATAGTTTTTCTTTTTATAGCTGGTATTGTTTTGGCTGTAGCCTTAATTCTTCCAGGTATAAGCGGATCTTTTATGCTGTACGTGCTAGGCTTGTATAGTGTTACTCTAAATGCTATTAATACTCGAAACATTCCATTTTTAATTCCATTAGGCTTAGGTGTTGCCCTTGGAACTTTAGGCACTGCAAAAACTATAGAAAAGCTGCTGCAAAAGCATCCGGGAAAAACCTATATGCTAATTTTAGGATTTGTTTTAGGGTCTTTACTACCTGTATTTCCAGGCAAGCCTACTGGTTTTTCAATAGTATCCTGTGCTGCAGCACTTATAGTTGGATTTTTATTGATTAATTGGATTAGTAAAAAAGAAATTTAAAAGCACAAAAAATAAAGGAATAGCAGGTTGTTGTGTTTGACAGCCTGTTATTTTTATACTGGAAATACTGTTTCCATCTTCAGGTTGAAATGGGATAGTTAAACTAATATAATTGTTATATAACTTTATGGGGCGAAATTTTATAAATACATGCAAAGGGTGCACTATACTTATACTAAACTCTTTATAGTAAAGGTTTTCTTAAGGGGGGATACTTTGTTATGCGGGATATATTTATAAAGCTTAAAAAAATTTTAAAGCTTAAAAATACTTTTCAAAAGCTAATGCTTTCCTATATTTTTCTTATATTTCTTTTTCTATTAACCTCAATGTTAGTATTATATCAGGGCTATAAAAAGCAAATAGTTGAACAAGCTAGTGTAGTATCTGAAAAATTTATAAAACAAGGTGAGTATTATACTAAATATACTCTTGGTTGGGCAAAATCCTACATATACCAGCTTTATTTAGATGAACAAGTATATAATTTAATGTTTGATTCCAATGATGACCCAAATATTGTTTCATCTCGTTACTTAAAAATAAAACAAGCGGCAACAATGATACCCTCTATTCAATCTGTATACGTATATAATAGAAATACCAGAATGATTTACTCTTCTGATGGAAATTTTTCTTATTATTCCTTGTTTTATGATAGTGATATAGCAAGAATTATAAGAGAAGTGAACGAATCCATAAGCACTAAGTTCATTCCTAGACAAATATTAGTTCCATTAAATGGAGAAGAGTATGTAAAAAATGTACTTACAGTGGTTTTATCAAATACAAAGGCTGACCCTAGTGGCACTCCCTATGGAGCAATAGTTTTAAATCTTGATGCTAATGTTGTACAAGCTTATTTCGATAATATTTCTGAAAACGATTATAATTTGATGGCTATCAATAAAAAGGGAGAAGTAATATTAAATTCAGATAGGGGCATGTTTCTTAAGGACATATCAAGGCTTGATTATATAAATAAGATTATAAGCTCAGATAAAAAAGATGGAAGCTTTTTCTCCACTATAAAAGGTAGACCATCTATAGTAACCTACAAATATAGTGAGGAACTGGATTTGATTCTTCTGAATGTAGTAAAGTATGAGACACTTCTTGGAAGTCTTCAAGGAATGGTTAAGGCCTTAGCCTTTACATTTATCATTTTATTTTTATTTGGAATGGCATTTTCCATATTTTCTTCTAAAAGAATCTACTCTCCAATTGCTAAAACTGTAAGTGAAGTTAAAAGATATATAAATGTTAGCGATGGAATAAGCAGTGAATTGTCAAATGAAGCAGAGTCAAGCAATGAATTGGATTATGTGTCTAAGGTAATTGATAACTTGGTAAATAAACCAATATCCTTTGCTAAGCTGTCGGAGAAAGATTTACGTTTTATTAAGACACAGCTTCTAAAAGGCTTACTTTTAAATACAGTTATAGAATTTGAGAGCTTTAAAGACAAGCTAAAAGAGGTCGGTTTTGTTACAGATGAACATAACATGGCTGTATTACTATATAAAATTGATGGCTTTAATGAATTTACAAGCAGGTATTGTGAAGAAGAGCGAAAGAGTATAAAAGAAAAGGTGTATACAGTGTTATCAATCGTACTGCAAAAGTACTTTGAAGGTGAAATTATTAGAATGGGAGAAGATGAAATATGCTTAATAATAAAAATTTCAGAAGCTGTCGATGACTATTTGACCGATAAAATAATTAAATTTATTGAAGAAAGTCAGTTAGTAGTTTCTAACCAACTAAATATTTCACTTTCTGCAGCACTAGGGAGGTATGTATATGGAATCGAGAATTTAGCCGCTTCCTATAAAACTGCACAAGATTGCAGCAATTATCGCTTTAAATATGGTTTAAGGTCAATATTGTTTAATGAGAAGATAGCTGAAGGCATATCAAATGAAATTAAGTATGATGAAGCAATGGTGGAAGCTGTCTTTAAGGCTATAAAGCTAGGAAATATTAGCGAGGTAGAAGCTGAAGTCAATAAAGTATTTAATTTGATAGAAAAGATGTCCTTTAGCGATATGTTGATTTCAATTACACAGCTTGGTATTAACTCGCAAAAGGTTATTAATAATATTTATCAAATGGGTAAGGAAAATGCCTATATTGATATTAAAGAGTTTTTAAATATTATATCTAGATTTGAGACTGTTCACGAAGTTAAAGAGTATTTCCTAAATTTATATAAAAATACTATAATTCAGTTAAAGGAAAAGAAAGCAAGCAGAAAAAACGATATAATTGAAAATGTTAAAAAATATATAATAGAAAATTATTCTGATCAATTGTTATCTTTAGAATTAATAGCTTCCGAAATGAGACTCTCACCAAATTACTTAAGAACCTTATTTAAAGAGGTTGAGGGAAAATCTATTTCCAACTACATAAATGAGATAAGATTTGAAAAGGCCAAAGAGCTTTTAGAGACAACAGACTTAACTGCTGTAGAGGTTTCCTTAAAAATTGGCTTTGCAAATTGCAATTATTTTTATACTGCCTTTAGGAAATATTATGGTGTATCTCCGAATCAGTATAGAAACAATATAAGCAGCGTAACTTAATAAATTAAATAGTATAGCTTAAATAAAGGGGAATTTAGTATAATTATTGACTTTACACTAAATCTCCCTTTTATTATAAGCTTTTTAATTAAACTTTAATATTTATTTAACAATGCTTTAGATTTTAAACACATCAATAAGTTTTAAACAGTAATTAGAGTACATAAAATAAAGGTTTTCACAAATTTTAAACTACCAGCAGCTATGAAAACGTTTTATAATTGTGACAACATCGGTGGAGATGACGGAGCACATAAATATATTTAAATTTTAAAGGGGGAAATTTAAAATGAGAAAAAACTTATTAAAGGTGATGAGCCTGGCAGCAATTTCAACAATTATTGTGGGTTCATTAGCTGGCTGCAGTAAAGCAGGTCAAACTAGTACAAATGGACAACAAGGCTCTGACAAAAAAGAAGTAAGAATTGCAGTAGTCTTAAAAGCGGTTAACAGTGATTATTGGAAGATAGTTAAAGCAGGAGCTGAAGATGCGGGTAAGGCTCTAGGAGTTAAGGTAGATGTTCTTGGTCCTAATGCTGAAACTGATATAGCTGGACAAACTTCTATAATGGAAGACCAAATTGTCAAGAAGGTTTCCGCTCTAGTAGTAGCACCATCACAGCCAAGTGCAGCAGTAGCTACTTTCGATAAAGCAGATCAAGGTAAGATTCCTGTTCTTCTAATAGATACTAATGCAAACTGGGATAAGAAAAAATCCTTTATTGGTACCGGTAACCTTGCAGGTGGAGAGGTTGGCGGAAAGTATATAGCAGGCAAGCTCCAAAAAGGAGATGAGGTTGTTATCATAAGAGGTGCTCTTGGGGATGGAACCCATGATGAACGTACAAATGGAGCTAAGAAGGCTATGGAAGATGCTGGTCTTAAGGTTGTAGCAGTTCAACCGGCAAATAGTGATAGAAATATGGCCATGTCAGTTATGGAAAACTTACTTCAGACCTATCCAAAGGTTAAGGCTGTATTCTGTTCAAATGATGAAATGGCTCTAGGTGCAGTTAGGGCATTATCTCAAGCTGGCAAAAAAGATGTTATAACTGTAGGCTTTGATGGTTCACCAGATGCATTGAAATCTATAAAGGCTGGAGAACTTACAGGTTCAGTTGCACAAAGCCCATATAATATAGGAAAATTTGGTGTTGAAGCAGCAGTTAAGGTCGCAAAAGGAGAAACTATTGATAACAGAATTGATACAGGAACTTCAATGATTACAAAGGAAAATGTAGAAAAGGCAGAAGCGGATCTTAACAAAATCTTAGGAAAATAAATTTATAATAATTTGATTGAATTGAATCCAAGTACTTAAAAACTTGGATTCAATTCTTCAAATAATAAAGGATTGGGGTGTTGGATAATATGCAGCCATTTTTAGAATTAAAGGGGGTATCTAAGGTTTTTCCTGGAGTTAGAGCGTTAGACTCAGTTGACTTGGAAATATACCCTGGAGAAGTACATGGACTTGTTGGGGAAAACGGCGCAGGTAAATCTACTTTAATAAAGATACTTACAGGGGCCCATAAAAATGAGGCAGGAAAAATATTTATTGAAGGCAAAGAGATAAATTTTAATGGCCCAAGAGATGCGATGAAATATGGAGTTACTGCTATTTATCAGGAACTTAATATTGTAAAGCAGCTGACAGTTTTTGAAAATGTCTTCCTTGGAAGAGAACTTAAGAAAAATGGTGGAAAGGGTCTTTTAAATATAAATGAAATGATAGAGCGCTCTGAAGAGCTTTTAGCAGAGCTTGGACAAAAAATTGACGCTAAGCTGAATGTAGCCAAGTTAGGTATTGGTCAGCAGCAGATGGTGGAAATAGCCAAGGCCCTTAGTGTAAAAACAAAGCTTTTAATTATGGATGAGCCTACTTCAAGCCTGACAGACAGAGAAGTGAAAGAATTGTTAAGGACGGTTAAAGAACTAAAAAATAAGGGGATTGCAGTAATATATATATCTCACAGATTAGATGAGGTAATGGAAATATGCGATAGAGTTACTGTAATGAGAGATGGGAAAAAGATTGAAACTTTACCTAGAGAGAGGGTTAATATAGAAGGACTCATAAAGCTTATGGTTGGACGTAATTTAGAACAACAGTATCCAAAGATTGAAACCAAGCCTTCTGAAGAAGCGTTAAGAGTAGAAAAGCTAAATAAAAGTGGTGTTTTTAAAGATATATCCTTTAATGTTAGAAAAGGTGAAATTGTTGGTTTCTCAGGACTAGTGGGTGCGGGCAGAACAGAGGTTATGAGGGCTATTTTCGGAGCAGATGAATATGATTCTGGGGAAATATTTATAAATAGAATAAAGGTTAAGATAACTTGTCCAAAGGATGCTATGAAAAATGGCATTGCATTTTTGAGCGAGGATAGAAAGGAACAAGGGTTAATTCTTGATAACACTATAGATTTTAATGCTAATATAGCTTCTTATGATAAAAATTCATTAGGACCATTGTTAAATTTAAAAAAACTTAAGGAATTAACTAGAGAAAATATTAAAAAGCTTAACATCAATCCTCCTTCAGAAAATTTTGTAGTTAGGCAGCTCAGCGGAGGAAACCAACAGAAGGTAGTTATAGCTAAGTGGCTGAATACTCAAGCAAATATTTTCATATTTGATGAACCTACAAGAGGAATCGACGTTGGAGCAAAAGTTGAGGTGTATAATGTTCTAAACTCTCTTATAAAGCAAGATTGTGCAGTAATTATAGTTTCTTCTGAACTCCCAGAAATACTTGGGATGAGCGACAGAATCTACGTTATGCACGAAGGAAAAATTACAGCTGAAATAGACAGAAAAAATGCTAATCAGGAAAATATAATGCTTGCAGCATCTGGCGAAGCCTAACTTAAAGGAGCCAGTACAGGATTCCGTGTTGAGCGTAAAAGGAGGAAATAAAATATGAGTAAAATTGAAACTAAAAGTATACAAAGAGAAAGATTTCAAATTTCAGATAAAAAATCTATGAAAGATATATTCAGCCAATTTGGTTCTTTGCTAGGATTAATAATACTGTGCATAGCGCTTGCCTTTGCTTCAGAAGACTTTTTTACCTTAACAAACATAATGAATATTGCAAGGCAGTCAGCAATTAACAGCTTGATATCAGTAGGTATGCTGCTAGCTATATTAACTGCAGGAATAGACCTTTCAGTTGGTTCCATACTTGCTCTCTCAACTTGTTTAATGGGAGTAGCAATAATAAAATGGCAGATGAATCCGTTTTTAGCCATGGGCTTGTGTATAGCTACAGGGGCAGGCTTAGGCTTTTTAAATGGAATTATGCTTACTAAGCTTAGACTTCCACATCCATTTATATCTACACTTGGAACAAAGAATATTGCCAGAGGACTTGCACTTATATTAACAGCGGCATCTCCATTATCAGGCTTTCCAAAGTCTGTTCAATATTTAGGAGCAGCTTTTATAGGTCCTATACCAGTAAGTTTTATTCTAGTAATACTTGTGTTTATTGGCTTTTGGATTTTCCTTAATAGGAGTGCTCAAGGGCGGTATATATACGCAGTTGGAGGAAATCCAGAGGCTGCAAAGCTTTCAGGTATTAATGTGGACAAGACTTTGATACTTGTATATGTACTCTGTGGAACCATGGCAGCAGTAGGTGGAATAGTACTTACAGGCAGAGTTAATGCTACCTTTCCTTTAGCAGGTCTTGACTATGATCTTGATGCTATTGCAGCTTGCATTATAGGTGGTGCCTCTTTTATGGGCGGCTCAGGTTCAGTGTGGGGAACTCTTATTGGCGCAATGATTATGGCTGTTTTAAGAAACGGGCTAAATCTTCTTGGAGTATCAGCAGACCTTCAAGTAGTTGCTATTGGAGCAGTTATCATTGGTGCTGTATATGTGGATGTATTAAGAAGGCAGGCTGAAAAGAAAGCAAAAACTCAAGCTGTATAATTTACTTTATGGAGCCTGAGTTAGGCTCCATAAATATAAAGTGCAATGTAACCGTGTACAATTTTTGTTTATATGCCTTTACATTGACATTTTTCTAAACTATAATTAAGTTATAGCAAGTAAAAATATCCAAAAAAATAAGATGCGGTGATTTAAATGCCAATTACAATTAGAGACATTGCGAAAATTGCAGGGGTAAGTCATGCAACTGTATCAAGAAGTTTAAATAATAGCCCTTTAGTAGCAGAGGAAACTAGAAATAAAATAAATGAAATAGCACATAGCCTAGGGTTTCAATTTAACGCCAATGCAAGGAGTTTAAGCACTAATAAATCTGGAACAATATGTATTATATATCCTGAAAGTCAAGATGAGCATGGAGTCAGCATGTATTACACTTCCTTGATTAATCAACTGAGAGATAGTCTTGAAAAAGTGGGAATTGATATAATAGTGACTTTTCCTAAAAATAACTTTACAGGGGAAAGCAATATAAAGAGACTTATAGTTAGCAGGAAAATTGACGGAATTATGATTGTGCACCCTAACTTAGTAGATGTTGATGAACAGGTACTGCATTTTTTAGAGATGTCTAAGGTGCCCTATGTTTTTCTTCATCATTATCCTATCTTTATAGAGGAAAATACAGCAGATGCAATTTATACAGATCATGTAAGAGGTGGATTTCTGGCTGCAGAGCATCTCATATTGCAAGGACATAAAAGAATTGCTTGTATAACATCTCATGGGCAACAAAAATCAACTGAATTTATACAGAGAACAGAAGGTTATAAGGCCGCTTTGAGCAGCTATAATATACCTTATGATAAGGATTTGCTTTTCTACGGAGATAGAGACATAATGTCAGGCTATAAGCTTATAAAGGAAAATATAGATTATTTAATAAGCAAATCAGTAACAGCCATATTCGCTCAGACTGACTTAATGGCTATTGGAGTGATGGATGCATTGAAGGAACTTCGGTATGCAATTCCAGGGGACTTTTCAATAGTTGGCTATGATGATATTGAGCTAATAAAAAGCTTTAAACCTAACCTTACTACTATACATCAGCCAAGAGAGGAAATTGCGCTTCTAGGCTGCCAGAGGTTAATCGACCTTATAAACGGTAAGAAGAAAAAGAAAATCATAAACACTATGCTACAGCCTAAATTAATAATTAGAGAATCTACAAGAGCATTAAAATAGGTTATATACCTATAAATGCACACGGTTACATTAACTATTATATAAGTTCTACTATAGGGAAACCTATAATAAGATATAAATATTTAAGCTGTTAAGCTTAAAGCCCCAAATGGTCTTTAAGGAGTATTATCGAGCGGGAGCGAGTAATCCTAATTACTCAGTGCTTCCGACTAAAAGGAG
>CAZMQY010000080.1:1260-13033 GCA_964568335.1 uncultured Clostridium sp. | reverse complement strand
AAGAATATATAAAGCATAAATAAAGGCTGAGAGTTTTGAAATCTTAATGACCCATCTTGACAGCAGCTCATTATAGAAGCTATGAATAAACAGCACTATAAAAGGAATATATAAATAGAATGTCCAGAACATTATTTTTCCCGCTGCAACATAACTAAAGCCAGGGAAAATGTCATAAATGAATCTTTCTCCTAAAAATATTGTTCTGATTGAAACTATGATACACACTAGAGCAGAATATAAGGTGGCCTTATTCTTTTTTCTCTTAATAAATAGTCCAAGGTTATAAAGAGCAGCCATCACTGCACTTCCAAAAAGAAACAAATCAAAGGCAAGGTTTTTTCTCACATTGTTCATTATTTGCGAAGGCTCTCCAACTACTATAGTATCTATGGAGCCAATACTGGCATAATAATTGCTTACCTGAAGAGTTAAATAAACCTCTCCATTATTTGCAGAAAAGCTTGCAGACTTAGGCATAATAGTAGGCTTCATCTCCTGCCTGCTCGTGCCTACCCTTCCAGCGGAAATAATTTCTTGGTTATTTGACCAAAGTTTATAGGCACTTTGAAGAAAGTCAATTTTAATTGAATTTACATCATTTGGTTCCTTTACAAGCAGTTTTAATCTTAATGTACCATGCCCATGAATTGCATAGGCGCCAGGTATGGAAACAAAACTCTTATGCTGCTGAACATTGCTAGTAAAATCTTCTGGTGCAAGAAACTGATTGCTGTAATACTCCCACTGACCATCAAGTTTTATCATGCCGTCTTTTTTAAAATCCCAATCCCTTAAGTCCATAACTCCGTCTACAGCTATAGGCATAGCCCTATGAGAACTGTTAACCTTAGTACTGTCATAAATCAGAGCTAAAATTATTATCAAGGTTGCTATAAGCGAAATAAATAGCTTTCTTTTTGTTGATTTAAAAATTCTCATAGTAATTCCCTCAAATTTCCTTAAATATACCTTTAATTTTACATTTTTTACGCAAGCTTGTATATAGTTTTACAGAAACTATTCACTCTATATAATTACATTAACTCTCAATCTCTTCCACAACAAAAAACCAAGTCAGAATAAACAATACAATATTATTCTGACCTGGCATTATAAATAAATCTAAGTTTTATGAAAAAATAGCTTCTATAACCTTTGAATTATATTTCTTATTATTAAGCATTTCTATCTCAAATTTATATGGAGCCTTCTTGTCTCCGGCTTCATTTGAAACATAAGGAGTTTCAAGTATTTTAGGAATATGTTGAAGCGCTTCATGATGAGCAACATAGCAAAGTGCATCAAAGCCTATGCTTCCAAAGCCAATATTTTCATGTCTGTCCTTTTTAGCCCCCAAGGGATTTTTACTGTCATTTAAATGAATTACTTTAAGTCTTTCAAGTCCTATAATTTTATCAAATTCCTGTAGTATTCCATCAAAATTATTCACCACATCATAACCTGCATCATTTATATGACAGGTATCAAGGCAAACACTAAGCTTATCGTTATATTCAACTCCTTCTATTATCTGTGCAAGCTGTTCAAAGGTTCTTCCGCATTCCGATCCCTTTCCTGCCATGGTTTCAAGGGCAATCTGAACAGTCTGTTCCTTAGTTATAACCTCGTTAAGTCCCTTGATTATCTGTTGAATGCCTTTTTCTTCTCCAGCACCAACATGAGCTCCTGGATGCAGCACAATTTGTCTTGCTTTTTTAATCGCTTCTGTTCTTCTTATTTCTTCTCTTAAAAAGCTCACTGCCAGCTCAAAGGTTTCTGGCTTTTCGCTGTTGCCTAGATTTATTATATATGGAGCATGTACTACTATCTCTTCAATTCCATTAGCAGCCATATTTTCTAAAGCCGACTCTATATTTAAATCCTCTATAGGCTTACGAGACGTATTTTGTGGCGCTCCTGTGTATATCATGAAAGTATTAGCACCATAGGATAAAGCTTCTTCTACTGAGCCTAAGAGCATCTTTTTTCCACTCATGGAAACATGGGAACCTATCTTTAGCATAAAAATTTCCTACCTTTCTCTTCTATTAATTATTATCATTATAACACAACATAATCACCAATACATTTATTATATAATAATTATTATTCATATAGTCTAAAAGTATAAATTTATTAAATATAAATATATTAAGAAATATGAAAATCAATGAAGCCAAAAATTAAGAGTAAGCAAAAACGCTTACCCTTATTATTACAATGGAAACAGTGGCTTAAGCCCATTTGCTTTATCTTTTAGGTATTTTATTTCATCCTCAGTAATAGGCTTAAAATCTCTTACAGCTTCTATAGCCCATCTTAAATGTTCAATATCTCCTGGAGGAACTGCAGCTGCAATTGGCTGAGATAATGTAAACCTATAAGTAAGGCTTGCTAGTTCCTTATCATCTATAGCTTCATACCAAGCTTTTGGATATTTGTTTTCTTTGCCCTCTGTAAGGCTTGTTTTTGCCATTCCTTTAAGTGCTAGTATACCTATTCCCTTGCTCTTTGCTTTTTGTACTACCCTTGGTCCAAAATTGGAGTTAAAAATATTAACCCAGTTTATAGGGAAAAGTACTGAATCAAATTCAAATTTATCCATTAAAGCTAAAGCAGCCTCCTCTGAATGTGCTGAAAAACCTATGTGTTTAATTAAACCTTCCTGTTTTGCCTTTAAAAAGGTTTCCATAGCCCCATCAGCATCAAATATCCTTTCTACATCCTCTAATGTTGTAACTGCATGTAGTTGATATAAATCAAAATAATCCGTTTTTAGTTTTTTTAAGGACTGATCTAATAACTCTCTTGCGCCTTCTTTCGTTCTATCTTCGGTTTTACAAGCCAAAAACACATTTTGTCTCTTGCATTCTAGGGCCGGTCCAAGCCTGTCTTCAGCATCAAAATATGTAGGAGCAACGTCAAAATAATTTATTCCGCAATCAATTGCTTCTCCAACAAAAGCATCGGCTTCTTTTTGAGTAACCTTAGCGACCACAATCCCTCCAAAGCCAACAATTGATAAGCTTTCTCCTGTTTTCCCTAATACACGTCTCTCCATCGTAATCTCTCCTTTCTTTTAATAAAATAATTAATATTTAAATTTCCACCAATTACAAATAAACCTCTTTAAATATATTAACATAAGTTGTAATTTATCCCAATACATATAATTAACAATATAATTTCAAAAATATAAACAATTCCATATACTTATTCCGAAAATTATATTAATATTTAACTAAGAACAGCTAATAAGGCATGCTAATAGTTGAATTATTTTTAATCCTTATTGCAAAACCAAATAATAAATAAGGGGGTATACTATGAAAATTATTCAATCAATTAAGAACATCCTATCAGGACTTTATCTAAGCATTAAAAGATTTCCAGCTTCCATTTTGTTTTCAGCCTCTACCGCTGCTGTTTTAATCGCAATTTCAGAGCTTAGGCCTGCACAAGATGACTTGGCTAAAATAGCAATGGTTCTTGCCCTAGGAATACCTCTATCACTTTCTGTCAAACTCTGTATCGAAAGAAAAAATACTATAAAATTATATATGGTATTAGTTAGTTATATAGCTAGTGCTCTATTTTTAGTGATGTACTACTTCATTCTCTTGCCTGATTTTAAAATGGTTCAGGTTACACGGTATATTGCTGTAAGCTTGACCCTTTACCTTACTTTTATATTTATTCCCTACTTTCATAAAAGGGAAAACTTTGAAAACTATGTAATAACCCTATTTTCAGGATTTTTTATAACACTTCTTTACTCTATTGTACTTTATGGAGGACTATCTGCAATTCTATTTGCAGTGGATAAACTGCTTGGAGTAACAATAAAAAGCCAGGTCTACTACTATACTTGGCTGCTTGTAGTATTTCTCTTTGGAGTAACCTACTTCCTTGCCGGAATACCTAAGAGGAACGAGGAGCTCTCAGCTAATACTTATCCAAAGCTTTTAAAGATTCTTCTATTGTATATAGTAATGCCGCTGATAAGTGCATATACAATAATACTATATATATACTTTGCAAAGATAATAGCAACCTGGCAATGGCCAGTTAACATTGTAACCCATCTTGTGCTTTGGTACTCGGTTATTTCAGTATTGGTACTATTTTTCATAACTCCTTTAAAACAGAAAAATAAATGGGCGTTTAAGTTTTTAAAGCTTTTTCCAAAAATAATACTTCCCATCTTAATTATGATGTTTATTTCCATATATATAAGGATTAATGCATATGGAGTAACAGAGAACAGGTACTTTATCTCTATATTGGCCTTATGGGTATTCATGGTAATGGGTTACTTCGCCTTTAATAGGAAGATTAAAACCATTCTGCTTCCAGTTTTTTTATCCATATTTGCGCTTATAGCTGTTTTGGGTCCGCTTAGCAGTTATTCCCTTTCAATAAGGAGCCAAAATAAAAGACTGGAGTTAGTACTCTTGAAGAACAATATGTTAAATCAAGGAATAGAACCTTCTTCTGATATTTCTAAAGAAGATAAGATTAAGATAAGCAGCATACTTGACTATTTTAATAGAAATCACAGCCTAAAGGATGTAAAGCTTTTGCCAAAAGACTTTAGGCTGGAGAACATGAACAAAATCTTTGGCTTCTCTTATGAATACCCAAGCTACAGTTCTCCAAATAACTATTTTTCCTTTAAAAGAATTGACACAGATAAGGCTGTTGAAATAGGAGGCTTTGATTATCTCTTTGGCAGAAGTATATTTTTTACCCAGGGAAAATCAACAGTTAATGATTTAACAGTAGAGTTCAATAATAATTCCGATACAGTTAAAATTAGCTATCAAGGCAAAGTGGTGTACAACAAAAGCTTAGATACTTTTATAAAAAATATTATTGAACAGCATGGTGCTCAAAGCAAAGAAGGAGCACTTCCAGCTGAAGAACTGACTATTACTGAGGAAAATGACAAGATTAAAGTTAAATTTATTATTTTAAATCTATCAGGAATGATAGATCAATCCTCACAAAGCATTAACCACAGCGAAGTTGATTTCTATCTACTGGTTAAGGTTAAATAAGTAATAGGAAAAACAATCCTACATACTTAACTCATAATATGTAAAAACTATATTTGATATAATTTTTAAGATAGGAGAGTTAGTATGACAAAGGGTGAAAATAAAGCTAAAAATCAAAAACAAAACAAGACTCCAAGCAACAATAAAGGAAACAGTATGGGAATGAAATCTGCACAAACTACTCGTACAGATATTAACCCTAACCCAAAAGAATAAATATGTCAAACAAAAATCAGCACTGACAAATTGAGCCAGTGCTGATTAACTTTATTGCTTATTTAAGCTAAAAGAGCTTTTTAAAGATACTATTCTGTTAAACACAACCTTATTATCAGTAGTGTACTTAGGATCTACATTAAAGTATCCATGTCTGAAGAATTGGAATTTATCCTGAGGCTTAGCTTCTTTCATACTTTCTTCAACATAGCCTTGCAGCACTTCCATTGAATTTGGATTTATCCTTTCAAGGAAGGACTTTTCTTCTCCTGCTTCTTCATCTAGTATAAGTGATTCAAACAATCTAAACTCTGCTGGTACTGAATGGTTAGCATCTATCCAGTGAATAGTTCCCTTAACCTTTCTGCCTGTAAAGCCAGAACCACTCTTTGTTTCTATATCATAGGTGCAGTGAAGTTCAACAATATTTCCATTCTCATCCTTTACAAAGTCATTACACTTAATAAAATATGCACCCTTAAGTCTAACTTCATTTCCTGGGAATAATCTAAAATATTTCTTTACAGGAACTTCCATGAAGTCCTCCTGCTCGATATATATTTCCCTAGAGAATGGTATTTGTCTTGTTCCAACGCTAGGATCATCAGGATTGTTTTCAATATCAAGCATTTCTACCTGACCTTCTGGATAGTTTGTTATAATAACCTTTAGGGGGCTTATAACCCCCATAGTTCTGGGTGCCTTTGCATGAAGATCCTCTCTAATAAAATGCTCAAGCATTTGTGCATCAACTATGCTGCTTGCCTTGGAAACCCCAATCTCACTGCAAAAGTTTCTTATAGCTTCTGGTGTATATCCTCTTCTTCTAAGTCCTGCAACAGTCGGCATACGGGGGTCATCCCAACCGTCAACTACTCCCTCATCAACTAAAGATTTAAGGAATCTTTTGCTCATAACAGTATTAGTAAGATTTAACCTTGCAAATTCAATTTGTCTAGGCTTCTTTTCCATCTCACATTCATTAACTACCCAGTCATAAAGCGGTCTATGATCTTCAAATTCTAAAGTACAAATTGAGTGAGTAATGCCTTCAATAGCATCTTCAATAGGGTGTGCATAATCATACATAGGATAAATGCACCACTTGTCACCTGTATTATGATGGGTTGCATGAGCTATACGATATATTATTGGGTCTCTCATATTAATATTTGGAGAAGACATATCAATTTTAGCTCTTAATACCTTCTCTCCATCCTTAAACTCGCCTTTTCTCATTCTTTCGAATAAGTCCAGATTTTCTTCTACAGATCTGTTTCTGAATGGACTTTCTTTTCCAGGCTCCTTTAAGGTACCCCTGTATTCTTTAATTTGCTCTGGAGTCATATCGCAAACAAAGGCTTTACCTTTCTTAATTAAAAGCACAGCTCTATTGTACATCTCTTCAAAATAATCTGAAGCAAAATACAAATTATCCCAATGAAACCCAAGCCATTTAACGTCTTCCTTTATAGATTCAACATACTCTGTATCTTCCTTAACAGGGTTAGTATCATCAAAACGTAAATTTGTTCTGCCCTTAAACTCATCAGCAAGTTCAAAATTTAATACTATGGATTTCGCATGACCTATATGCAAATATCCATTTGGCTCTGGAGGAAAACGAGTTATTATTTCCTGGTGCTTTCCTGATTCTAAATCCTCTATAACAATATTTTTAATAAAATTTGTTGAAGTGCGTTTTTCTTCCATTTATCATCATTCCTTTTGCATCGTTATTAAATTAATATATCATAAACATACATATTTTTCTATATAGTATTTAATTTTATAAAAATTTAAAATTGGTGGAATACTAAATTTAATTCATTTAATTAACTTTAAGGTGGTTATATTATGGATATAAGTATTATAGGCGTACCAATTTTTTATGGGGCAGACAAAAGAGGGCCAGAATATGGGCCTGACAAGCTTAGAGAAAAAAAAGTTGTTGAAATAATAGGCAAACATAATCATAGGGTATTTGATTTTGGTGATCTTTATGTTCCATCGGTAAAGGAATACAATAAATTTTTTTCTCATCCTAACATGAAATATCTTGAGCCAATAGTTCAGGTTAATAACAATCTTGCACACCTTGTATATTCCTCCATAAAGGCAGGAAGCTTCCCCCTGATTCTTGGAGGCGACCACTCTCTGGGACTTGGAAGCGTTGCAGGGGTTAGCAGAGCCTTTGATAACTTTGCAGTTGTATGGGTAGATGCCCATGGTGACATTAACACTCCTGAAACAAGCGAAAGCGGAAATGTGCATGGAATGTCTTTAGCTAAGGCCATGGGAATTGGTTTTCCTGATTTAACTGATGTTTACTACAAAGGTCAAAAGGTTAAAAATGAAAATGTTTTTATTATTGGAGCTAGAGATCTAGACAAGGGAGAGTATGATTTAATTAAGAAAGAACATCTCCATGTTTATACTGCCAAGAGAATTCATGAATATGGCATACAGCATGTAGTTAATGAAGTGCTTACGGATATTAAAGCTAGAAATATTCAAACAATTCATTTAAGCTTCGACTTGGATTTTATAGATGCTAAGCTTGTGCCAGGTACAGGTACGCCGGTACCTGAAGGTATGACTATAGAAGAAGCTGAAACTCTGCTAAAAATGTTTGCAGATACTAAGCTTGTCAAGTCAATGGATTTTGTGGAGCTTAATCCGCTTTTAGATAGAAATGATGCTACTGCTGATATAGCAATAGATTTGCTTGATTGGACCTTTAAGCATATGCAATAATATAAGCTTATAAAAGAAGAAGATATTGATTGTCTTCTTCTTTTATTTAGAAAAAATTATAGGTTGTCATATGACAATTAATCGATTATAATATTAGTTGCATTTGCAACTATTTATAAGCATATAGTTAGAGGTGGATACTTAATGACTAAAAATATAGAAAATATGGGAAAGTATATTTCAATATTGTATCGTTCCGGAAAAATGTACATTAACAGTAAATTTGAAAAGTACAATATAGGCAGCGGTCAGTACTTATTCCTAATGTTTTTATCCCATAGCGAAGGCGTCACTCAGGAAGAAATGAGCTGCAGACTTTTTATTGACAAGGGTACTACTGCAAAAGCAATAAGAAAGTTAGAGGAAGAAGGCTACGTTAATCGGTTAGTGGATTCCGAGGATAAAAGGGCGTATAAGGTATACCTCACTGAGAAAGGTAAAAAAGTCACTGCAAAAATATCTGAGGTTCTACGTGAATGGGATGATATATTGACTGCTGATTTTACTGAAGAAGAAAAAGAAACTGCTTCAAGATTTCTTCAAAGAATGCTTGAAAATAAAAATAAACAAATACCAAAAGGAGAGTGTAAATTATGGAAAGAGAAAAAAGACTAGCTAATGAAAATATAATGAGCCTTTTAATAAGCTTTTCAATACCTGCCATAATAGGCATGCTTGTAAATGCTTTGTATAATATCGTAGATAGAATTTATATAGGTAAAATGGAGGGTGTTGGTCAATACGCTATAACTGGAGTCGGACTAAACTTCCCAATAATGACAGTTATAATGGCCTTTGCGATGCTTTCCGGAATCGGAGCTGCCACTACCATATCAATAAGGCTTGGTCAAAGAAAAAGAGATGAAGCGGAACATATCCTTGGCAATGCATTTATACTTTCTGTTATTTTTTCAATTATAATAACAATTGTTGGACTCATGTCTGTAGACAAGCTGCTTCCTAT
This sequence comes from uncultured Clostridium sp., assembly GCA_964568335.1. Lineage (GTDB taxonomy): Bacteria > Bacillota > Clostridia > Clostridiales > Clostridiaceae > Clostridium_AT. The sequence goes on along the minus strand of CAZMQY010000080.1, from coordinate 4,033 downwards.
ATTTGGCGCAAGCGAAAATACCTTTGGCTATGCTAAAGACTATATTGTAATCATATTATTTGGTACAATATTCAATATTACAGCCTTTAGCATGAATCACTCCATAAGAGCAGAAGGAAATCCTAAAAGAGCAGCTTCTACAATGCTTATCGGTGCCTTGCTAAATACTATTTTAGATCCAATATTCATATTCACATTTAATATGGGAGTAAAAGGTGCTGCACTGGCTACTATAATTTCTCAGGCAGTTTCAGCAGCTTGGGTGCTTAGTTACTTCCTTTCAGGAAAAAGTAATCTAAAGCTTAAGGTAAGCAATTTTAAATTGGATCCTAAAATAATGAAAGCCATCTTTGCCATAGGAGTATCTCCTTTTTCAATGCAGCTGGCAGCCAGTGTAGTTTCTATCACTGTAAATAAGTCACTTATGACCTATGGCGGTGACTTAGCTATTGGTGCTATGACAGTTATAAACAGTGTAGCTACCTTGTTTTTAATGCCTATATTCGGAATTAACCAAGGGTTCCAGCCAATAGTTGGTTTTAATTATGGAGCAGGAGCTTATAAAAGAGTAAAAACTACTTTAAAATATGCTATATTTGCTGCGTCAAGCATTGTTCTCCTTGGATTTATACTAGTTCAGGCATTCGCACCGCAAATCATTATGCTATTTAACAATGATCCTGAATTAGTTGCTATAGGTTCTACTGGAATTAGAATTTACTTATTTATGCTTCCAATTATAGGTTTTCAGATAATAAGTACAAACTACTTCCAAAGTATAGGTAAAGCAAAAATTTCTATGTTTTTAAGTCTCTTAAGACAAGTTATACTATTAATTCCACTATATATATTACTCCCCAAAATATTCGGTACCTTAAAAAGCATTTGGTTTGCGGGACCAATAGCAGATGCTGCAGCTTCTATCTTAACAGCATTTTTCTTATTCAGGGAGTTAAAGCATTTAGCCGACGCACACAGCAATTCTTCCGAAAATATTAATGCAAAACTAGTAGAAGAGTCTTTATAGGCTCTTCATTTTTTTACATTTATTTATGCTTATATTTTTTCAAGAGTTACAAATAATATAAGTATAGATATACAAAGGAGATTTTAATAATGAACAATGAGAAAGATATAAAGACTCTATTCTGTCAAACTTATGATATAGGAGAAGATGAAGTTAAAGTAACAAGTTTTACTGATAATTCTCTGTCAGTAGAAATCCAAAACCAACCTTTCCACTATACTTATTCTATTGTAAACAAAATGATTAGGTTTAAGCCTGTAGAAAAATAGTTAAGGCACCTGTGCTGCAGGTGCCTTAACTATTTTATATTTATTAAACCTCATTGACAATAAATGAATGGTCATTTATTATAGAAGTATAGCGAGGTGAGTATATGAGGAAAAAGGATGATGAAAAACAAAGGAATATAAAAAAAGCGGTAATTAAGTTGATATTGGAAGAGGGCTTTCATGGAACCTCCATATCAAAAATCGCTAAGGAGGCCTGTGTATCCCCTGCTACTGTTTATATCTACTATGAGAATAAGGAAATGATGCTTAAGGATATATACTTAGATTATTCTGAGGATATTTATTTTTATCTGCTCAACAATATAAATGACAATATGGACGGAAAGCAGCTTGTTGAAGCATTGATTCGAAGCTACTATTCTTTTATTCAGAAGCATAAGGATATATTTCACTTTGTTGAGCAGTTTTCCAGCTGCCCGGCTTTATCAAATAGATGTGAGGCAATGAAAGGCATAGGTCCTTTGTATAGTCTATTTGATGACCTTAAGGCTAAAAAAATAATTAAAGATTTTAAAAATGACAACCTTATGGCTGTTATATTCTCACCTGTTAAATCAATCTCAAATACTCACTGTAATTCGGAAGAAGAGAAAAAAGAAATGCTTCAAGAAATAATTGAAATTATCCAAGATGCTTTGCTCTTATAGTGGACATGAGAAAAAGTTGTTTGAAGCAAAGAAAAGTGACATTAGAGAGGTAGTTTTTATGATATTTAAAAAATTAACTTTAGAGGATAAAAAGCTATTCGATAAGTACATTTATCCCTATAAATTCCTAAGCTGTGAATATTCCTTTACAAGCTTATATATTTGGAAGGATGCCTGTGATATTCAATACACTATATATGATGATGCCCTCATACTAAAAAAGAAAGATTTTGAAGGCAGATATCACTTTATGCAGCCTTTAGGGTATTGTAAAAAAAATTTAAAGCATATCATTGAGGCATTAGCAGCTTATCGAGAAGAAAATGAAATGGAATATTTATTTAAAGACCTAGCAGAAAGCTTTATACATGAAGTAGATGTTATACTTCATGAAAATGATGAGCTTTGCATAGAGGAAGACAGAGATAACTTTGACTATTTATATGAAGCAAAAAAACTTATGAGCTTTTCCGGTAAAAAGCTTCACTCAAAAAAGAATCATTATAACTTTTTCACTAAAAACTATAACTATGAAGTAGTAGATATTGATAATGAAAAAGTAATTATGGATGTTATTGAAGCTGCTGAAAGGTGGTATGAAGAAACCGCTGAAAAAGATGAAAAGCTTTATCATGAACTTTTAGCCATAAAGGATATACTTAATTTTATGAACTTATTAAATCTTAATGGAGTTGCAGTATATGTTGATGGAAGGCTTTCAGCCTTCAGTATAGGTGAACGTTTAAATGAAAAGCTTGCTGTCATCCACATTGAAAAAGGAGATAAAAATATTCAAGGAATTTATAGCT
>CAZMQY010000080.1:0-1250 GCA_964568335.1 uncultured Clostridium sp. | reverse complement strand
AAAACATTAATAGATAGATGCTTTAATAATGCTGAGATTATAAATAGAGAACAGGATCTTGGAATTGAAGGACTTCGAAAAGCAAAGATGTCCTATCATCCTATAAAGCTTGAGAAGAAATTTATTCTTACGGTTTAAAATAACTTTAAAAAAGCCTTGGAGCGACATATTAAAATCACTCCAAGGCTTTTTAGCTCTGTATTATTTAATTATTATATCAGCAGCCTTTTCACCACTGTTTTTCATACCACTGCCTACAGAAATGCTCTCAACAGCATTCATATTTGTTACAAGTACTGGCGAAATCAAGCTCTTTGCCCTTGCTGCTATAAGCTCTAAATCCAAGGTTAAAAGCAAATCTCCTTTCTTTACCTTATCCCCCTGAGCTACATTGGCTGTAAAGCCCTCGCCGTTTAAGCTTACAGTATCAATACCAACATGCACTAGAATTTCTAAACCTTCTCTTGTTGTTATAGCAACTGCATGCTTTGTTGGAAACAATACTGTTATTTCTCCGTCTGCTGGAGCATATACCTTATTGTCTTTAGGTATAACAGCAAAGCCATCACCCAATAATTTCTCAGAAAATACATCATCGGGAACCTGGTCAAGTTCTACAATTTCACCCTTCATTGGACTAGCTAAATAATAGTTCCCGCTAACAGCTGCTTCTTTCACAGCTTCATTTTTAACTTCGGGTGTTTTTGAAGCTTCAAATCTTCCACCACTTGCAATAATTGCCTTTATATCCTCTTTTATTTTTTCAGCTTCTGTTCCAAATATTGCTTGAACACTGTTTCCAGCAACTAATACTCCAGCTGCTCCAAGTGATTTTAATGAACTTTGATTTACTTTAGAGGATTCCTTCAATGTAAGTCTTAACCTAGTTATGCAAGCATCTAAAACTTCAATATTATCTCTACCGCCAATTGCTTCCAATATTTTAAAAGCTCTCTCGCTGCCTTTAACATTTAGCGAAGCAGCTTGGGCAGCATCCTCATCTTCTCTTCCTGGTGTCTTTATGTTAAAGGCCTTTATAGCTACATAGAATACCCCAAAATACAGTGCAAAGAAAGCTAATCCCACTATCCAAATAAGCCATGGATTGCCCGCAAACTTAAAGCCTAGTAGATAATCAATAAAAGAAGCAGAGAAAGTATATCCAAGTCTAATTTTGAGAACACTTGTTATAATACCTGATAAAAAGGCAGCAGCAACATGGAATACAAACAATATTGGCGCTACAAATA
>CAZMQY010000079.1:0-13060 GCA_964568335.1 uncultured Clostridium sp. | reverse complement strand
AGTCTTACTTCCGAAAATACCATCAACAGTAAGCTTGTACCCATTTTCGTTAAGTTGTCTTTGCAGAACTTTAACGTCATCACCCTTAGTACCTAATTTAAGCAATCTTGCTATTGAAGTAACAGGAGTTTCAGCTATTATAGTCCCGTTCATCTTCTCACGAGTTTTTGGTCCAACTATCCCATCAGCCACAAGGCCATTTTTACCTTGATAATCTTTAAGTGCAACTAAAGTCAACTTGCCAAAATCTCCATCAACCTTTAGGCTATGTCCATTATTGTTAAGAAAAGTTTGCAGTGCTCTAACGTTACTTCCTTTAGAACCAAGTTTAAGCGTTCCTGCTATTGATCCTGATGTTTTACTTGAAGTTGAAGTTTTGCCTGTATTTGTAGGAGTTTGTGGATCCTTGTTTGTTTCTGAAGCTGCAGATACAACATCCACACCAAAAGGTCCTATCTTTAATGTATTAGGCAGGACCGAAATTGACATTACAAGCGCTAATGCGCAGGCTACTGTTGCTAGTGTTTTTTTCAATAGAATCTCCCCCTGGTTAATATTGTATAAATAATAATTTCACGAAATACAAATATTTTATTGTCAAATTGATAAAACAACAATTTTGATTGTTAATTATCAAACTATAATTTCAAGTATTCCATTTCATGAAAATATTTACATGTAAATTATAACAGCTAAATAATAAAAAGTACATACTATTTTTCATAATTTTTGTTATATTAACATAATTTTATCGTTAAACTATGTTAATTAATAAATTAACTATATCTTATTGAAATAGTTAATTTTATATCAATATTTAATTTTTTACGCTTTTTAATAATATTGTTGAGATAAGCATTCTCTTTGATAACATAGAAGTCATTTCAACAATATTAAATGAAGCCCAGTTTTACTTGAAAACTGAGCTTCATTCGCAATTATTAATGATTAGTTACTCTATTCGTCTGCCAGTATATCCTTAAATCCTTCTCCCAGCACCTCGTGAGATTCGCTTACGGTTATAAAGGCTCTACTGTCTACATCTTTTATGAATTTTTTAAGCTTTATAAATTGTTTTCTGTGCAGTACTGTATATAAAATATTGGTTTCCTTTTCACTGAAACCACCGGTTCCATGAAAAATAGTGCAGCCTCTGTCTAACTCTTCTATTATGTACTTGCTTATTAGATTTATTTTAGAACTTATAACCATAACTTCTTTAGAAGTATTGATACCTTCTATAACATTATCTATAACAAAGCCATTCATTATAACACACAGCAGAGCATACATTGCTATGTCGGCACCAAAGGCAACTCCTGCAAACAGAGTTACAATAAAATCCACTGCTAACAGTGATTTTCCTATGTCCAGATGAAAAAATTTATTTAATATTTTCGCTAATATATCTGTGCCGCCTGTAGAAGCATTTTGATTAAAAACCATAGCCATTCCTATTCCGCTTAGAAGAATACCGAAGACGGAAGCAAGCAGCAAATCCTTAGTAATTACATATTTATATACTTGAAATTTATCCATTATCCATATAGAGCCTGATAAGCCTAAGCTGGCATAAATACTTTTGCCACCAAATTTATTGCCTATAACTATAAAAGCTACTATAAACAAAATAACGTTCATGATAAGCATTAATGCGCCAACATCGATAATAGGAAAAATACTGTTTATAATAATTGCAATTCCCGATACACCACCTGCTGCTATTTTATTCGGCACAAGAAAAAGCTCCAATGAAAGTGACACAAGTATAAAGCCTATTGTAATAAATATGTATTCCTTAAACCTTTTCATAAACTTCTTCCTTTCATCCTAAATAATATAAAGCAAAAATTCTATTACATTCTGCTCTCACAAAAATCCGTGAAGATTGGATATTTTGCTCAGCACAATGTAAGAATTTTACGCTTTATATAAGTACCGGTCTTACAAAATAATCTATAGTATACGCTATAACTGCTATAAATATTGAAATAAAAAATATTACTTGGGCCAAATTTAGCCTGTAGAAATACATTTTCCATTTCTTTTCATAATCAAGAGGCCTCATTAAGTCCTTCTTTACAAAGGATATCCCCGCCAAAGCCAATCCAAAGGCAGCCAAAAGCTCAGTTACTCTGCAGCCCCATAGAAGAATCTCTATGATATTAAATCCATGGGAAATAAGTCCTATTATCATTCCTAGAATAAAAGGTATCGCGAAAAAATAAATAGATAGTTTTAAGCAATATGATACGTCTTCAAGAATGTTTTTCATTAGAATTCCCCCCTTCTTTTGTTAATTAAATAAAGGGGCTATAAAAGCCCCCTATTGCAACCCAACACTTATAGAAAGTGCTTCATCCACCTTTTTCATGTCGCTATCGGTCATGTGACCTATTTTTTCCTTTAGTCTCTTTTTATCCAACGTTCTAATTTGTTCTAGCAAAACTACTGAATCCTTATTTAATCCATATTCTTCTGAGGAGATTTCCACATGTGTTGGAAGTTTTGCTTTATTTATCTGTGAAGTAATCGCAGCAACAATTACTGTGGGACTGTATTTATTACCTACATCATTTTGTATGATGATGACTGGTCTTATTCCGCCTTGTTCAGAACCTACCACCGGGCTCAAATCAGCATAGAATATATCTCCTCTTTTCACTATTATTGTCATTTGGAAAATCACTCTCCGCAAGCTTCGCTTCATACTTTTTTAACTCATCTACATCATTTGCAAAGCCCATTTCTGCAATTTCTAGATTAAGCTGAGCCATCTCCATATATCCCTTTCGCATCTGGTCAATAAGATTAAGTCTTTTCTTCTCCTCAATATATAATATTATAGCTTCCCGAATAAATTCACTTCTTTTTTTGCAATCTTCTTCAAGAGCCTTATTAAATTCATTATTTAGTGTTTCAGTGAGATTAACTACGAGTTTTTTCGATCCTGCCATGGGAAATAAACGCCTCCTAATGCCTTGTGTACTAAGTACTCATCGCATGTAATATACAAAGTCATTCATCCACGCCGCCAAGGCGCAAATATGTATGTTAATTATAATTCAAAATATGTCAATATGTCAAAAGTAATAATTTGTCTTTTCCCATTTTGCGGCATATTAGAACAAATAGCTTTACACGTAGTTTCTTATCTTTACAACCTTCCCATCTTTTACGTAAACCCTAGGAACCCTCTTGCTTATCATACAAGTAATTTCATAATTAATAGTTCCTAAAAGGTCTGCTATTTGGTCTGCTGTAAATTTTAAGTCCCCTTGTTCTCCCATCAATATGACCTCGTCGCCCACTTTTACCTGTTCAATATCTGTAACATCTACCATGCATTGATCCATACATATTCGTCCAATTACTGGCACAAAACGTCCATTTATAATTACTTTAGCCTTATTAAACAGCAGCCTTGTATAGCCATCTGCATAACCTACAGGCAATGTTGCTATAACACTTTCTTTAGATGTTCTAAATTTCCTTCCATAGCTTATATACTCCCCAGCTGGAAGGTTTTTTATGTGGACTATATTGGTTTTTAAAGACATTACAGGCTTTAAATTTATTTTTTCTTTTAAAACCTGCTCTGAAGGGTAATAACCATAAAGTATTATGCCTGGTCTTACTGCCTCGAAATGGGACTGAGGCATGTCTATAATTGCCGCACTATTTGCTATATGTCTTAAGTTTATTTTAACACCTTTTTCCACAAGCTTATTATAAAAGCTATTGTACCTGTCAAGCTGCATATTAGTATAAGCTTTATCCTCTTCATCTGCTGATGAAAAATGAGAAAACAGACCTTCAATGATTATATTTGGCAATTTACTGATTTTATATACCTCTTCTACGCCTTCATCATTAGGAAGAAAACCTATTCTCCCCATGCCAGTGTCAAGTGCAATATGAAGCTTAGCTGTTTTATTTTTAGATTTAGCTAATTTAGATATTTCTCTTGCTAAATCATAAGAATATACTGTCTGTTCTATATCATATCTAAGCAGAGTGTCTATTAAATTCGGCGGAGTAAATCCAAGAATCATAATTGGAACCTCAATTCCTCCACGCCTAAGCTCCACAGCCTCATTATAAACTGCCACCGCAATCCTTGTAGCTCCATTTTCCAGCAAAGTTGGAGCGATATCCAACGCGCCGTGACCATAGCCGTCTGCCTTAATCACTGCAATTATATCCTTACTCTTAGAATTTCTTCTAATCTCTCTCATATTATGAGCAAGCCTGTCTAAATCCACCTCTGCCCATACTGGTCTTAAGTGTCTGAACATGTTATCACCCCGTATGATTTTCTCTTTAGTAGCTCCATTTCAAAATCAAATCTTACTCAACTTTAAACAAATCATTATTAAGCTCTGGATTCGCTTGAAAATTCTTATAGCTTATTTTTATTCTTTCATTTTCTCTTTCATCGTATACAAAAATCCATTCAGGAAGCCTGGTTTTCATATTTACATACATTACAGCCTTGCTTATTTCTCTGCTGCCTCCTGGTATTATAAGCTCTATCAGCTGATATTTTTTTCCTTCAATGTCCTTAAAATTATACTTTATTTCTTCGTTTGTGTACAGAAGCTTTACGTATTCGCTAATGAAGCTGATTTTATAGCCGATGTCAAAATCCTTGTCCAATGTATATTTAAAATTATTTTTCACATCATGAACATATATCTTATCCGATTTATATATAAGCACTCTATCTTGTCCTAATTCTAACCGGTAACCTTGCCCCTTATTATAAAATTGCTTCCCCTCTTGAGTTATAGTTTGCTTGTCATTTTTGGTTTCCATAATAAAATCAGTACTATAGACATTTAATTCTTTTAAAAAAAATAATATTTTATCTGGATCGTCTTGTCCCATTTTACAGCCTGCAAATAAGACAGACAAGCCTATAGCTGCAGCAAATAGTATTAATAATTTTCTCTTCATCCTACCCTCCAAATACATCAAGTTCCATTATTAATACTATTCTGCTTGTCTCTCAGATATTCATTTAACTTTGCAGTTCTTTAATAACAAAAGGTATGTTCTCAAGCACATGGCTTGCATTTACGCAGAACATTTTCTTTGAAAGTTTATCTCCAGCATATCCATGAATGTAGGCTGCAAGATAAGCTGCTTCCAAGGGCTTATAGCCTTGACCTATAAAGGAAGCTATTATTCCAGTGAGACAATCTCCCATTCCCCCTGAGGCCATAGAGCTGTTTCCTGTTGGATTTATCATTGTAATGACACCATCGGTGATAACTGTGTTGTAGCCCTTAAGCAGTATAATAACACCGTACTCCTTAGCAAGTTTCTCTGAAACCTCTATTCTATTTTGTTTAATGTATTCAATAGACATACCCGTTATTCTTGCCATTTCTCCTAGGTGGGGCGTTAAAACAACCTTGCTTTCTCTATTTTTTATAAGTGAAAGATGATCCTTTAATACATTAATTCCATCTGCATCAATTACTATTGGACATTTAGCATATTTTAAAGTATATTTCACACTCTCTAAAGTTTCCTCATTATTTCCCATGCCGGGTCCTATAGCAATAGCACTGCATTTATCCACAGCTTCCTTTAATCGTTCCTTTTCCTTAAAGGATATGGTCATTGCTTCTACAAGCTTAGCACTTAAGATAGGCTGAAGCTCCTCACTGCAGCATAATGTAACCAGTCCTGCTCCGCTTCGCACTGCTCCTTCAGCAGCTATGTAAGCAGCTCCAGTAAAACCCTTTGAACCTGCAGCAATTAAAACTCTTCCGTAATCCCCCTTATGAGAATATTTATCTCTGACTTGAAGGCTTTTTCTAACCATTTCTTTATCTATGATAAGTTCATTGTTATGAAATTTATTTATAACTGTTTCCGGAATTCCAATATCCTCTACAACAATTTCTCCAGTGTATTTGTCACTGCCATAGCTTAAAAAGCCCTTTTTAAAAAGCTGAAGCGCTACGGTTTTATTAGCTTTAACACAGTTGCCCATAATTTTTCCTGTATCGCTGTTAAAGCCTGAGGGAACATCAACTGCCAGTATAAACTTGCTGTTTTCATTTATTATGGAAATAACCATGTCATATATTCCTTCAACATTTTTACTGAGGCCTGTTCCTAATACCGCATCAATTGTGAACTGAGCTCTTCCTGCCACATCTCTAAGCTCATTTATATCCTCTACATTTTCTATCTTATTTATAGTTACACCCATGTTCCTAAGTATGCTGTAATTTGTTCTGCAGTCCTCGCTCATGCCCTCTTTTGCTCCAACCAAAAATACCTCTACCTTTTTTCCCAAAACATGAAGATGTCTTGCAGCAGCAAAGCCATCGCCGCCGTTGTTTCCCTTTCCACAAATTACAGCAAAGGTATCATAGCTTTGTAAATCAATATTCTTAATAAGCTTAAGCGCTGCATTTTCCATTAAAACAATGCCCGGAAGCCTTAAGCTTTCTATACAATATTTATCTATCTCCCTCATCATAGAGCCTGTTGCCAGTTTCACTTTCCTCACCCTTACTTATATCATTTTCTAAAACCGCATAGGCAATTGCACTATCCTGCCCATGGGATATGCTAATATGTATTTTATAATTGCCATTCTTTTGCGCAGTCAGCTTAGCTTTACCTTTTAGCACAACAATAGGTTTTCCAAGTGCAGTTCTATCTATTACCACATCCTTAAAGCTAAAGCCTCTAAAGCCTGTGCCTAGAGCCTTAGCCACGGCCTCCTTAGCCGCAAACCTTCCAGCTACATATTCGGGTCTCATGCCCCTGCTCTTTAAGTACTCAATTTCTTCCTTATCAAAAAGCTTATCTATGAAATTATCATTTCTATCTATCGCTTCTTTTATCCTTCTAATCTCAACTATGTCCACTCCAACCCCTATAATCATCATATTACCTCCTAATAGTGCCACCCACATGGCAAGTGGCAAGTTGAAAGCATTATCAACTTGCCACTTGCCATGTGGGTGGCACTGTAATGCCTTATCTTACATTCTACCATGAAACAAATATCATTTCTAACATTTAAATACGAAAAAAAGAGGACTGCTCCTCTTTTAATATATGGCAATTTCCTTTAATACTTCATCAAAATCAACTATATACTCATCTATGTAGTCACCTAAAACATCGATGAGATGAACTGGGGATACACAATGATCGTACAATAACTTAAGAAGATTATGTACCTTATGTCTATGAGGACTTATACTCTTTACACTATCACGCTCTATATTGATTATGGAATTGTTTAATATATCTTGTCTTTCTATTTCAATTCCATAGGATTGTACCTCCATAGCATCCTGCCCTAATGCTAGTGAAACTTTATCCTTTGTAAGCCTGTAAAAATAATTTTTTCTCATGTCTTCACAAATTTCGTTTCTAACCATACTTTCTACTATCATCATAAATAGCTGTTCCTATGCAGCACACTTGTCCACAAAAGCCACATCACTTATCAACATCTGTGGAAAACTTTTTCCTTGCCAGAAAGTCGCTAAGCAGAACAGTCCTTCACCCCCCGAGATAATCTTTATCACAATATTAACATTATACACATAAGAATATTGTCGTATGATAGTTATTGTTTATAACTTTTTATCTCGATAATGTGACAAGGTTTACACCTTGATACCATTAATTACACTGGTTATTACCATTTTGCAAGATTCTTATCTCTGAAAAATCATTTTTATGTCGAAACTATAATAAAAATGACTATATTTTTTTTCCTAGAACCGCATGATTGACAGCTTGCAACACTAGATTTTCCCTAATTCCTATATATCTACATATATCCTCCAGAATTAATATACAGGCAGTAACAGCTCCTATATCTGCAGCCTCGTATTCTGTCAGCATATAATCTCTTTTATAATTATCAACAATATCTTTTTTGCACTTTATTTCACTATAAACAGTATCTAAGGTGCGGTATAAAATGGAATATGATACTGTTATAAAATCTTTTTGTGACTTCTCACTGCCATTTATCACATCTCTCACTATTTTATTCAGGGAAGCGTTCTTATAGTACTCTTCTATAGTTACATTATAATTATTCCCTATATATCGACCTACTAGGTTTGCATCAATTAGAGCAATTTCACCATTTGTATTGAATAAAATGCTGAATTCTATGCCATCATTTTTTTCCTGTTTAATCTCCTCTATCATTTTTTTCATTCTATAATTAAAGCTTGAGGTAAATTTAGAATCCATAACAAAGTACTCCAGTTCCCTTGCTGACGCTATTGCAACAAAATCTGAAAATCTTCTATATATCTTTTTCATGTATTCCTTGCTTCTCATTATTGCACCTCTCTTTCTCTGTAGACACTACTTATTTTGCACACCGCCTTAAATAAATATGCAAAGAAGAGAATGCCTGGACTTAATAGAATTAACAATTGAATAAAAAAAATCCCTTACGGGATTTTTAAATTGATGCTGATTAGAAAAGAATCGTTAATTGTTAACTTCTTACAATTGTTTTCTAATCTTATTAAAATCTTCCTTTATAAGTCTAAGCTTTTCTTCGTCCACCTGGTGCTTTGAAAACTTAGCTTCATTATAGATACTTGTTAAACTGCTTAAGCTCTCAGGATTCTCTACATAAGCCTTTGTCACATTTTCTAATTGTCTTGCTGTCATATGCTTTTTAAAGATTCCTTTTTCAAAGGTTTTTTCTTCAAACTTTCTGTAGATATTTAAAGTTTGTCCTCGTAAATCCCTTGGTCTTGATAGATTTTTTATTAATTTCTTAATAAAGCTTTCTTTGAGGGCTTTTTTTCTGTTTATTTTTTCTCTACGCTCCTCCAAGGCTGTGTCCTTGCTGCCATAGTAACTTACAAACCTTGAAATAATAATAAATACAGCTATTAGAATTGCTGCTACCGTAACTATTTTTACAACATTGTAAAGCCATATTGAGGCTGTGGGATCCTCCAAAGGTATTGAAATTGATGGAGACTTTTTATTTGCTGCCGGGCTTTCCTTAATACTCATAATGACTTTCGTTCCATTTAAGAGCAGTTCTCTAAGCTTAGCTATAGCAAACAGCATGGGCTTAGCTAGAACAAATCCTAAAAGCTCTATAAAAGCATTAACTGCAAATTCTATAATAGACATTATATATTTGATAATCACTAAAAGCTTTTCAAATACTATATCTACAGAGAGTCCAAGCACAAACAGCGAAATCAACACATTAACAACAAGGCTTCTTGGATTTCTAACCTTATAGTAGTAACTTCTGGCTTCTCTCATAACTATTATATTGGATATCAAATACATAATATAAAATTTTAAAATGCTTTTGCTCAAGGCAATATCAACCAACGGAAGCAAAGCTCCCAAGAACAAAAGGAATACAAGCCCATTCCTAGCTCTGGCTTTATATGCATCATAATTTACGTCTTCAAGCTCCATTGCATTAGTTATGTATAAAATAAAAAATATAAAAGCACTATTTACTATAAAGTAAACACCTCTACTCACAGCAAATGTAAGCAGTCCTCCTGCTAAAAGAGCAATTATCTTTGGAAAGCTTTTGCCCTCAGCTTTGCTAATTATAAATTGCAGCAAAAAAGCTGAAGCCAAGGAAACAAAATAAAGCCTGTAGTCAACTTTATTTCCTAGAAATACAGTACTTACTATACTCCAAATTATAAAGAAAAACATATTTATGCTTGTTGTATAAAAGGTCTTTATTTGTCTGTACCAGCTCATTTTATGAATCCTCCTTTCCCATATACACTGCCTTTTCAATTCCCTGAACCTCTGGCAGATTATGCTTGGAGGAAACGTCCAAGAGTTTTATTAGAATTCCTGTTCTTCTTAGCTTAGCAAGGAGGGAAACAGCTTCTGCATTTAAGTATGAGGTTATAATTAGATAGGTGCGATTTCTGTTGAAATATTTGCCCTCCTGTTTTAGAAATTCATTAAAACTGAGCCTTGGAGTATAATCCATTCTTGCACAGAGCTCCATAATATCCTTCAATGAGCTTGAAGAAGGAGCTACACCTTTTATGGAAGAGTTGCCGTAGCATAGCACCTGTGCGTTTGTAATCATCCCTGCTGGAATTCCTTCCTGTAGGGCCTGTTTGGCAAAGGAAGCACCAACACTTATGGCTCTTTCAATGTCTTTAGGAATAATACTCTGCCAATAAGGATCACCACACTGAACATCCACTATTATAATAAGCTCCATTTCTGAGGTATAATCATAATCCTTGACCATAAGCTTATTCATCTTAAGACTGGACTTCCAATGAATATCCTTCATTCTATCTTCTATGCTATATTCTCTTATACCTTTAATATATAAGGGATCCTTATATATCCATCTTCTGATTATATTATCGCCATAAAGGCTGGTAGTGCTGAATTGGATTTTTCTTAAGTCCACCAGTTTGGGGTAAACTAAGAGCTCCAAATAATCTTCAAGCATAATATCCTTTGAAAAGAACCCAAATATATCCCCTATAGAAACTTCGATTTCCTTTAATAAATAAGTTCCTCTTTTGTGCGCTTTATAAACATAGCCTCGTCTTATTCTCTCAAACCAATTTATATTATAGCGTGTAACATGATAATTAAATTCAACGTACCTATCAAAGCTCTCATCCAAGGAGAATTCAATATTCCCCGGCACTTTTTCCTTTAGCAGCAAAAAGGATATTGGCAGCCACTTATTGTTTTCAATGTTGATCGATATCTTAAATTCCTCTCCCTCACTAACTGCCTGCTTATCGCTTTCTCTCCATATAGTAAGCTTATCAAAGCCTCTTCTGCCTGTAAATTCAGCAAAGCCAAGCAAAAGAATCAGCAGGACTATAAATGCAAAGTAACCTAACATTGCACCACCGCCTATATTTCTTCAAGAGGAGACTTAACTGTGTTTAAAATATCCACTATTATATCTTCCGGCTTGTTCAATAAGCCGCTGATATCATTCTTTAAAATTAACCTATGGCTTAATATCGGTACTGCCATTTCTTTTATATCTTCAGGGATTACATAATCTCTTCCTCTAATAGCAGCTAAGGCTTGACTACCCTTCATAAGATTTAAAGAGGCTCTTGGACTGCAGCCTAGCTCTACATTCTTATGCTTTCTAGTAGCACCTACCAGCTCTAAGACATAATTTTTGATTTCATCACTTACATGAATTTTTGTGTAAGTACTCTGCACATATTCTATATCCTCCATGGATATAACTGCTTGCAGTTCCTCTAGTGGGTCACTTTCCATAAATCTGTCTAATATATCCTTTTCTTCTTCAAATTCCGGGTAACCCATGCTAAGTCTCATAAAAAACCTATCAAGCTGTGCTTCCGGAAGTGGGAAAGTACCAAACTGCTCCACTGGATTTTGCGTTGCAATAACAAAGAAGGGCTTGTTTAATCTTATAGTTTCACCCTCCACAGTAATCTGTCTTTCCTCCATGCACTCTAATAGTGCAGATTGAGTTCTTGGGGTTGCTCTATTTATTTCATCCGCCAAAACAATTTGGCTTAATAAGGGACCTTTTCTAAACTCAAATTCTCCATTCTTTTGATTGTAAAAATATATGCCTGTTAAGTCAGAAGGTAAAAGGTCCGGTGTAAACTGTATTCGCTTAAAGCTGCAGTTCATAGATTTAGATAAAGCCTTTGCAAGCTTAGTCTTGCCAAGCCCTGGTACGTCCTCTAAAAGCACATGTCCTGAGCATATAAAAGCAACCACAACTTTGTCAATCTTATCTTTTTTACCAACTATTACTTTGCCTATGTTGTCGCTTACTTTATTTTTAAACTGTTCAAATTTTATAATATCCACAAAAATCAACCTTTCGAATTAACAATTAACAATGAATAATTAACAACAAAGGTGGTTTTTCCTGAAGAAAAACAATATAAATCGTTCATTGTTAATTGATATTATATCACTATTAAAAATATTTGTATTCTTTAATTTCCTATTAACCTTTTATAAATTTTATGATATACTATAAATCAGATAATGTGCATACGTTAGCACAACCATAATCTTGCCACTTGCCAGGTGGGTGGCACTTTAAAGGAGGAGCTAATTTGACTGATATAAGGGCTTGCCTCTTTGATTTAGATGGCGTTATAGTAGATACGGCTAAATATCATTATTTAGCTTGGAAAAGGCTGGCTAAGGAGCTTGGCTTTGAGTTTACCGAAGAGGATAATGAAAGACTAAAGGGCGTAAGCAGAATGAAGTCTTTAGAAATACTTTTAGAGCTTGGCGGAGTTTCTTTTGATGAAGAAGCAAAGGAAGCTTTAGCTGCAAAGAAAAATGCTTGGTATGTAGAATATATATCCAAGATGGATTCCTCTGAAATCCTTCCAGGAATTATAGATTTTATAAAGGAGCTAAAGGAAAAAGGTATAAAAATTTCTCTTGGCTCAGTAAGCAAAAATGCAATGACTATACTGACAAACGTTGGAATACTTGAGTATTTTGACGCTGTTATTGATGGCACTAAAATCACTCATGCAAAACCAGATCCTGAGGTATTTTTAAAGGGTGCTGAGGAGTTAGGGGTTGATCCAAAGTACTGCGTAGTATTTGAAGATGCAAAGGCAGGCATTGAGGCTGCAATAAATGCCGGAATGTACAGCATAGGGGTGGGTTCCCCTGAAATTTTAGATAGAGCTGATTTAGTTATATCAAGCTTTGAAGAAATGACGGCAGATAAGCTTAGATTTTAGGTTAGTTCAACTTGCTAGCCTTTAATTTAGGTATATTGTGCAAACGGTTGCTCAATGGTGATTTTATTAAAATTTATAATACAAAGTATAACGTAATGTAATTTTTTATGAAAAGGAGATACATCTTATGAAGCAATATTTTAAGGTTGATGAATGGCGAGTTATAGAGGAAGGCTTTAGCCCAAAGGATAACAGAGTAGCTGAAAGCATTTGCAGCCTTGGAAATGGACATATGGGACAAAGAGCTAATTTTGAAGAAAGCTACAGCGGCGATTCCTTACAAGGCAACTATATGGCGGGAGTATATT
>CAZMQY010000078.1:11294-13074 GCA_964568335.1 uncultured Clostridium sp. | reverse complement strand
AGAAAAAATTGGATTAAGTTCGGCGATATGAAGTTAGATTTATAACTTTTCACAATATTAAAGGGAAGAATGGTATCATCACTATTCTTCCCTTTCTATTATAGCTTTTCTCTTATAATGGGCATACTCATGCACCTTGGACCACCACGACCTCTTGATAATTCATAGGACTCAAATTCCAAAACCTCTATATTATTTCTTCTAAAGGCCTCATTTGTTATATAGTTTCGATTATAGCAAACTACCTTCCCCGGCGATATAGCTAAGGTATTGCTTCCATCACTCCATTGCTCTCTGCTGGCAGCAATTCTATCCCCATTTCCACACCTAATTAGATTGACTGCAGATAGATTCAAATGCTTTTTCAATATCTGAGATAAATCCTCATGCTCATAAGTAATTTTAATCTCTTTATCTTTACATCTTGTTATACTATATACATCTAGAGGCTCTTCAATTTCAGGAAAAATGCTAAACTGGTCATAGTCAACCATAGTAAACACAGTGTCTAAATGCATATAGGCCCTTGTTTTTGGTATATCAAAAGCCAGAACTACCTCAAAAGGCTCATAGGAACTTAAAAGCTTATATGCCAATCTTTCTATATTCCTATAGCTACCACCTTTTCAGAAAGAACAAGGATATCACCGCCTTCGATAGCATGAGTTTTATCCCTGTTATACCATCTTTCCGTATCCATAAATCTTGGATGGTAATTAAAAATATATTTGGCAAACAAAGTTTCTCTATTTCTTGTCTCATTTGCCATAACATTTAAAGAAACTCCGCGTCCTATAGAAGCAAAGGGGTCCCTTTGAAAGTACATATTAGGGATAGGATCAAGATAAAATGGATAGGGTTTTTTAACCATATCTCCTAAAGACTTAGGCTTAATATGCTTAATCTCCTCTGCTCGAACTCCCGCAATACATTTTCTTATAAGTTCTAGCGAAGAAAAGCTGCTGAAATACTCCATAAAAGCCTCCTGCAGCCCTTTTGTAACAATCTTTCCTTCTTCCATAAATTCTATCAGAAACTCTTCCCTAACCTTTGAGTCCTTTAAAATATCAGCCATTAGTTCTGTTAAATAAAGAACTTCAACCCCTTCTTTTCTAAGTATATCTGCAAATTGATTATGTTCTCTTTTAGCCTGCTCTAGGTATGCAATCTCATCAAATAAAAGCCTTCTAAGATATTCTGGCACAATATTTTCTATTTCAAATCCGGGACAGTGAAGCAGTACACACTTTAGATTTCCTATTTCGCTATAAACAGAAATGCTTTGATTAGAATCCATAAAAATCATCCTTTCTATGTTTGTTCTAATCTTTAGTTTATCGATTACAGAAAAATATTATGCCTAAGAAAAAACCCACTATTTTGAAGAATCTCATACTCTCTAGCTTCTTTTCTTCTTTTTCTTCTGAATAGAATATCCAAACTTGCCCAAGGGCTTGTTATGCAGGGCAAAATACTCGCCATGGGAGTAAGCTATAAGATTAGCCTTTTCTAAATGTATTTTCCCCTTCTCATCTATAATTTCTTCATCTACAGAGATGGACACCACCTCCGCTAAAAACAAATCGTGGCTTCCAAGTGGAGTTATGCTCTTAAGCCTGCACTCAATGTTTACAGGACAATCCGCTAAGGAGGGTACCACTATATTTTGAGAAGGCTCTAATGCAAGTTTCAGATTTTTTATCTTATCTTCCTTCTTTCCTGATACTACTCCAACATAATCTACTATCTTTGTCATAGAAGCTGTTGGCAGATTAACAAC
>CAZMQY010000078.1:3102-11284 GCA_964568335.1 uncultured Clostridium sp. | reverse complement strand
ACGAAAGCTTCTGTCTCTTTTATATATTCATATGATAATCTTTCTGGTCTTATTGCAACAGTTATCATTGGAGGACGAGTGCAGGCAGTTCCAATCCAGCCTACAGTAAATACATTTACCTTTCCTTCAGCATTTTGAGATGTTATCATAACAGCTGGCACTGGGTTTAATATAGTACTGCCTTTAAAAGCTATTTTGCTCATATTTTACTTCCTTCTTTCTAGTTATATAGCTTATATTATAGCTTTTTTACAATGTTTTTCAATTAAATAATAAATTCCACCTTTTGTGTCAAAAATATAAAATATAATGTTATTAGATACTGCTATAGTTATTTTAACTTGAAAGGATGTAAAAATTTGAATACTGATATCATAAGCTTCTGTAATAATACAGAAACAATTCATGGAATACTAAATATATTTAAGAATGAATTTTCAACCAACTTTAAGGAATATAAACCAAAAGAAAGACCGCCCATACTAAAGGCAATACCTTATTTATATAGAATCTGGTACTACTCAACACTTATGTCTGGCACCAATTTGTCCCCCAGCAATTTAATTAATGCTCAGATAGAAGCAAAATATGGCGAGTCCTCTAGAGTCGTTCCAATCATTTCACCTGTATATAAAAACAAAATATTGAAGGATTTTCAGTTTAGTTACAAAGAGTTCACTATTAATAATCACCCTGTATTAGAAGATTTAAAGCTGTTTTTGGAGCACTGCACTCCAGATGTGGAAGTAGATGAAAATGGGCTACTGCTAGAAGGAGAAAGAGATGAGCTTATTGAGAAATTCACCTTTACTGAAATTTTTTATGCTACCTTTCTTACTAATCTAGCTTATAGTCTTAATTTTATTAAAAAAATGCCATCAATCAATACCCACAGGGCTATGGCAAACAGAAGCAGCATAGAGAATTTTTTTAATATGTCAAAGCTAGAGCAGCTAAAAAAAATTGTTGATGCAGTAATAGGAACTGTGTCAAAATCCTTAACAAGCATCTTTGACTTTGATAAAAGAAGCTTTTCAAAAGAAGCTCTAACTACTCTTTTGCAAAACTCACAAAGTCTCGATGAATATTCGAGAAATATTTTAAAAAAATTTAATATAGATATTCATGATTTTGATTTAGAGGAACTTTATCTTAATTCTATAGAGGAAGGTCAGGACTTAGAAATTCCCGAGGATACCTTAATGGCCTTAAGTCTAAATGTGGAATTTAATTTCTTAATGGATGCTCAGCTTTTAACTCCCTTAGGTCACTATCTTCAGTTAATACAGCCTATTTACAGTGAAGAAACCGTATTTCAATTTCACTTTGCCCAGCTAGTAGAGGCCTTTAAATCAAACGTTCCTCCTATTAAACTTTATTTCTTTATGGGAAATGGCTTTGATATAACCCCATTAGGCAGCGAAGTATTGTTAGAAGGAAAACCGCCTAAGGATACGCTTCAAGAGCTTATTGAAAATTATAGCTTTGAAGATCTATATCAGGAGCTTATTGATTATTATGAAACTGATGAGTTTTTAGATATGGATTTTGGAGACTTTAAAATGTCTGAGGACGCCCTTGATAAGCTTATAAGCGAATTTAAGGATATCCTTAGTCCTATTAAGAATAGTTCTAAAAGCTCTTCCTCAGCTAAAGCAATAAATAAAACTGCCGTTACAAATTCAAAGCTTGCTTATACTTTCAAGGTGAAAAACTTTTATCAAAAACGCTCCTGGCAAGCTATTGAACTAAAAGGTACTCAAACTCTTGACGACTTGGCAAATGCAATAATCAATACCTTTAGTCTGGATCAAGGTCATCTTTATTCCTTTTTTATGAACAATAAGGCTTGGAGCGAAGAGTATGAAATTACTTCCCCTTATAACAATAATGGAAAGAATACTGCCACCAAGCATAAAATTCATAAGCTAAAGCTTTATGAAAAGCAAAAATTTCTGTTCCTTTATGATTTTGGCGATGAGATAAAATTTGAAATTGAGTTTACGGGAGCTGCTCCAATAGACAATAGAGCTAAATATCCTAGAGTTGTAAAGGCTAGTAAGGATTATACAGAGTAAAGTTATATAGCAAAAGCAGTCGATTGATACCCACTAACCGACTGCTTTTTATGAGTTTTAACAACTCATAAAGTTTTATATTTATATTATTACCACTTTTATTCCAATTAAGTATAAGCAAAATAAAAACCCTACAGGGATTAACCTATAGGGATCCAGTAATCAACTTACTATCTTCTGAAGCCTCTGTTATTATTGTTGTTTTGTTGCTTTCTTGCTCTTCTGCAATCAGCACATCTTTGAGGTTCATTATCGAATCCTTTCTCCTTGTAGAAAGCTTGCTCATTTTCGCTGAATATAAATTCTTTTGAACAATCCTTACAAACTATTGTTTTATCTGCCATTTAAACATTCCTCCTTTTTCTTTAATTAAGACCAAATTAGATTAACAAGTATATTCTTTTTAAAAAAGAGGATATGTTGTTTACCATATTAAATCTTAGTATTAGACACTAATACTCTCTAATACTGAATTAGTGTAACATACATATTTTAATTACGCAACATATTTATTTTAAAACATAGTTAGTTGTTCTACAATATTTTCCTTCAAGGAGGAAACTGAGACTCCTATAAGTCTAATAGTTTCCTTAAGCTCCAGCTCTTCCAATATACCTGCAGCTTCCTCATATATGTGCTCCTTGGTATCTATGTAGTGATTTAGCGTCTTGCTCTTGGTATGATTAACAAAACCAGAGGTTTTTACCTTTAAGGTTATATTTTTCCCTTTAACAGCCTTGCTTTGCATAGTAATTGCTATAGACTCTGCAAAGGCTTTTAGGTAGATTTTTAAATCCTCTTTATTATTAGTATCTGCTCTTAAAGTAGTTTCTCTTCCTATTGATTTTCTTTCTCTTGATATTTCAACCTTTCTTTTATCAATTCCTCTAATTCTATCATAAATCTCTACTCCAAATTTACCAAAGAACTCTATAAGAAGTTCCTTAGGCAGCCTATAAAGCTCCTCTACTGTAAAGATACCTATATCATTAAGCTTCTTAGAGGACTTCTGCCCTAATCCATAAACTTTGCTTATGGGTAAAGGGAATAATATATCGGGCGCCATATCCCTTGTAATTATCTTTAAGCCATTTGGTTTATTCCAGTCAGAAGCGAGCTTTGCTAAAAACTTGTTGTAGGATATGCCTACAGAAATTGTTAAACCGGTTTTCTTTTTAACCTCACTCTTTATATAGTTAGCAATATCTATAGGCTTTCTATCTACTCCGGTTATATCTAGATATGCTTCGTCTATGCTAAGAGGCTCTACATAAGGGGTTAATTCATAAAAAATATTAAATATCCTATTCGATAACTCCTTGTACCTGCCGTATCTAACAGGCAAAAATACAGCTTCAGGGCATTTTGCCCTAGCAATATACGCTGGCATAGCACTCCTAACACCAAAAACTCTTGCCTCGTAGGAGCAGGTTGCTACAACACCTCTTTCAGTTGTGCCGCCAACTATAACAGGCTTCCCCCTCAAGTCTGGGTTATCCAATACTTCAACCGCTGCAAAAAAAGCATCCATATCTACATGCATAATAACTTTATCCACTTTAGGTCCAACCTCCGCAGATTTTTATTACTTAAATTATAACATAATAGAAATAATAAAATGTTAGCTAAAATACTCATTACATTACTTTTAATTCTTCTTTATTCTTAAGTAATAGTAAACTGGCAAACCTAGCAAAGTTATTATAGTTCCAAAAACAGCATAGGATACGTTAGTAATCAAAGTGCTTATAATTATATAGATGCTTCCTACTATTCCTATAATAGGTACAATAGGATATAAAGGAACTCGATAGGAGGTTTTTATATGTTTAAATTTACTTCTTAATATAAAAATTCCGGCCACAGCCATAGTAAAGAATATCCACAATATAAACATTACCAGGTCAGTAAGTGTATTAAATGAGCCTGATAAAACATATACAGATGCTAAAACAACTACAAGTATAAAAGAGTTTAAAGGTGTTTCAAGTTTTTTATTTACCCTTCCTAAAAAATTGGAAAAAGGAAGCTGCCTGTCTTGAGCCATAGCAAAGGGAATCCGAACTCCTGTCATCATATATCCGTTAAGTGCACCAAAAATTGAAACCGCTATTCCAGCAGAAATAAACTTCGCGCCTAGACTTCCAAACAACACAATTGATGCCTCCGATGCCGGCTTGCTCGAAGCTATTACAGCCTCAACAGGCATAATCTTAATAAGTGCAATGTTTATTAAAGTATAAACAACTATAACTAAGGAAAGCCCTAATATTATTGACCTTGGCAAGTCCTTTTTAGGGTTTTTTAGCTCCCCTGCCATATTTCCTACACTAACCCAACCGTCATAAGCCCAAAGGGTACCTAGTACAGCTGCCCCCAGTCCTGCTGATGCTGGTCCTCCTGTCATATTAAATACTAGCCCCTTGGCTGTTCCCCTAGCGAAGCCTAGAACAATAATAATTATTATAGGTAACAGCTTTGCTACAGTTGCTGCTACCTGTATTTTGCCTCCAAGCTTTGTAGAAATAACATTCATTACAGCTATAAAAACCAAGAAAAATATAGCCACTAGCTTCTGTTGGGTAGGATTTAAGTCTATAAAAGATGTAATTTGAGTTGCTAAAATAATAGCTTGGGCAGCAACAGAACCTGGAACATATACTACAGTCTGTACCCATCCAAATAAAAATGCCCACTTATCTCCATACAATTCTTTAAGATAAACAAATACGCCCCCTGTTTTAGGTATCGCTACTGCTATTTCTGCAATAGTAAGTCCAGAGGCTACTGTAATAAGTCCGCCTATAACCCAAGCCATAATTCCCATAAAAGGTGAACCTGCATTTTTAAAAACTATGGCAGGCTTAAAGAAAATTCCTGATCCAATGACCATTCCTATAACTATTGTAATAGCTGAAAATAGACCAAGCTCTCTTTTTAAATTATTGTTAGATTGCTCCATTATCTCCACTCCTGTTCAATACTTAATTATTATTTCTATTTTTTCAATGATTTCCTCAACACCTTATATTCTATATAGTCTCTAAATATCCTTTAAAATTGATATTTTTTTAACAATATTTAAAGTTTATTCTTAAATATAATTTGATTACAACAACCAATACTATGTATAATAAACAAAGATGTTATTACAGAAATATACTATATGCATGCCAAAGCAAATCAGTTATTTACTAATTGAATCATCAAAAAATAAACCAAGGAGAATATTATGACACATGATAGAATAAAAAAACTTATTCCACTAGCAGAAAGCAAGTTTTTAAGTCTTTATGATGCTGAATACACTAATAGAAAAGGAAATGAAAAGCATTGGATCATAGCTTCTAGAAAAAACTATGACACACTTCAAGCACAATATAATGGTGAAAAAGAAGAGAAAATAGATGCAGTTATAATTGCAGCACTTCATAAAGAAAGTAAAAGCATTGTAATAATAAAGCAATTTAGGATTCCTCTTAATGATTATGTCTATGAACTTCCTGCCGGGCTTTTAGATGCTGATGAAAGTATGGAAACTGCCGTTAAAAGAGAACTAAAAGAAGAAACAGGACTGTCGCTTTTGAATATTAATGCTGAGAAGAGCAAAGGAAAAGTTTATATTTCTGCAGGCATGACAGATGAATCTGTAGCTATGGTTTATTGCACCTGCGAAGGCACTATTTCTAATGAGTACTTAGAGGCTGACGAAGATATAGAAGCAATTTTAATATCACAGGAAGAAGCTAAAGAGCTTATAAAAAAAGATGTAAAGATGGATATAAAGGTACTCATGACACTTCAAAGCTTTGCCCTGCTTGGAGAAGATTTATTCAATTAGGATTATAAAACTACTTTTCCATATTCAAAGCTTATTACCAGAAGAACAACATTGTTTGCTTATACTAAGCATGTTATTATAGTTACATCAACAAGTCGTGCTAGACGGGGAGCCAGCGGTGCCCTGTAACCTGCAATCCGCTACAGCAGGGTTGAATTCCTCGCTTAGGCTTTAGTCTGTCAGGTCAGTGTAATTAAATCAGTGTTGAGAGCTTGGTCCCATGCAGCAGAAAATCATGAACTCCGTCAGATTCGGAAGAAAGCAGCGGTAAGTGAAACTTTCTGAGTGCCGTGGCACAACCTGGCTTGAGCTAAGGTAATTGCAAACGCTGGTAGGTTAATTGTCAACAGGAGGTGCACGAAGTACATAGAATCCTTAGATAATCCATACTTTTGGTCCTTTAGACCAAGGTATGGATTTTTTGTCTCTCTATTGACAATAGGTAAATATTGCATTAGTATTATACCTAGATATTCTATGTATCGTTATTCTATGTATAAGGAGGTATTGTTTAAATGAAAGTTAATAAGGAATTGCTTAAGGGCAGCACTGCGACTTTAGTTTTAAGTCTGTTAAACACAAGACCTATGTATGGCTACGAAATAATAAAGGTTATGGAAACTAAATCAAGCGGAATATTCAGCTTTAAGGAAGGAACTCTCTACCCTATTTTGCATTCCCTTGAAGCTGACAGCATGATTGAAGCCTACTGGAGCGACAGCGAAGAAGGACGTAAGAGAAAATATTATAAAATTACGGACAAAGGCAGATTATATATGGAAGAAAAGAAGGAAGAATGGTCTATTTTTAGTAAAACTGTAAATAGAGTTCTTGGGGAGGCTTAGAAATGGGCGATTTAAGAAATGATAAAATTCAAGAATACATAGAAGAGGTTTGCTCTCAAATTAAAAATAAAGAGGTTCATCATGAAATAAAGCTAGAGCTTGAAGACCATCTGCAAACTCTTGGGGAGGAATTTATGGCTGCTGGTGCTTCTGAAGAAGAAGCAATTCATAAAGCTATTGCCCATATGGGTGAGGCTTCGGTATTAGGCAAACAACTTAATTCAACTCACAAAGCTAAGCTTGATTTGAAAATTTTAATACCTGTTATTGCTTTGTCTATGTTTGGGCTTTTTTCTATGTATATAATACAAGCTAATACTCTTACTTCTAGGGTTAGAGATATACAGATATTTCAAAAAAGCCTTTTGTTTTATTCCATCGGTATTGTGATGATGCTTGTACTATACCTTTTTGATTATAGAAAGCTTTTACCTTATTCAAAGTACATATATTTAGGAACCTTAATAATTTTAGCTTTTACTATGTTTTTCGGGACAACTGTTAATGGGAGACCTTTTTTACCCATTGGCAATTTAAGTATAAATTTTATAGATATATGCCCTTTCTTTCTTGTAATTTCACTAGCCGGCATATTTCAAGATTGGAACTGGCAAAGTACAGGTAAGTTTTTAATAGGAATACTATTTATGGCGGTGCCAGGATTGTTCTTGTTAATTAATGGTATCACTACAATGATTATATACCTCATAGCTTGCACAGTGTTTATGATTATCTCAGGAGCCAAATTGTATCTGGCTTTATTGCCTGCAGCGGGCATCTTGGGGACAGCCTTCTTGACTATAACTACTACTCCGTATAATTTTCAAAGATTGAAAGTCTTCCTAAATCCACAGGCTGACCCACAAAATTCCGGATACATATATATTCAACTGCAAAATGCCATTAAATCTGCTGGTATTTTAGGAAACAAAAATACAGAAATTCAATCAAGAATACCAGAGCTCCACACCGACTTTATTTTTACCTATATAACATCTACCTTTGGATGGCTTGCAGCAGCAGTTATAATTCTTCTAATCCTAGTCTTCCTCTTAAGAATGGTTCATATAGCTGGTACTTCAAAGCATTCCTATGGAAAACTCCTTTCAGCTGGTTTTATAGCCATTTTATCAACTCAGTTTATACTGAGTATTGCTACAAGCCTCGGCTTCTCTCCTTTCTTTGGAGTAAGCATGCCATTCATGAGCTTCGGAGGCTCGCACATAATAATGGATATGGCTTCAGCTGGATTAATATTGAGTGTTTATAGACGAAAAAATTTATCCTCTGCTGCTCTAAGCAGTAAAACATCTTAAATATCTAAAATAGCATTAAATGATAAGGGACTACTTATGACTAGAAAATCATTTCTACATTAAGATAGCCCCTTTTTAATCGCTTATTTTTATAACTGTAGC
>CAZMQY010000078.1:0-3092 GCA_964568335.1 uncultured Clostridium sp. | reverse complement strand
CCCTATATTTTGATAAGAAGATATCTTCTTATCTAGTTGTATCCGGGAGAACTGAAGCTTTTCATACTTATTTTTTCTCTATTTTTCATATTGACATCACTGCCAAGTAAGAATATAATAATATTTCTTGTAAAATAAGGTAAAGGCGGTGAATTCTATTGATTGAAGTCCAAAACCTAAATAAAACCTTTAAGGTTGCTAAGAGAAACGCCGGCATTGGTGCGGCAATAAAATCTCTTATTAAACCAGAATACACTTCGGTACAAGCCCTTCAGGATATTTCCTTTAAAATTGATGAAGGAGAAATCGTGGGCTACATAGGGCCAAACGGTGCTGGAAAATCAACAACTATAAAGATTATAAGCGGAATTCTTGTTCCTGATAGCGGCAAGTGCAGCATACTAGGCAATACGCCTTGGAAAAACAGAATCGAACACGTAAAAAACATTGGAGTAGTATTCGGTCAGCGCTCACAGCTTTGGTGGGATGTTCCTGTAATTGACTCCTACAACCTACTCAAGGACATATATAAAATTCCTGATAAAGAGTTCAAAAATACTCTAGACTTATTAACATCCACATTAGACCTATCCACATTACTCTCAGTTCCTGTGCGTCAATTAAGTCTCGGCCAAAGAATGCGATGCGAAATCGGAGCCTCTCTGCTTCATAATCCTAAAATACTATTTCTTGATGAGCCAACTATTGGTCTTGATGCGGTTTCTAAAATTGCAGTTAGAAACTTCGTCAAAACTATTAACAAAGAAAAAAAGGTTACTGTTATATTAACCACTCATGATATGAGTGATATAGAAGCCCTAGCTGAGAGAATTATACTCATAGGCAAGGGAAAAATACTGCTTGACGGTACACTTACAGAGCTAAAAAATAGATTTGCCACGCATAAAACCTTAACCGTAGATTTTGCAGAAAGTGATGAAGCTATACTTATTGAAGGGACAACTACACTGTCACGCTCCAAGGAAAGAATGTCTATGTCTGTGGACCTTTCAAAAATTAAAGTTTCAGAGGTCATCGGACATTTATCAGATAAGCTTGATATTCTTGATGTTTCTGTAGACAGCCGCCCTATAGAAGAAATTATAGTTGATTTGTACAAGGAGTATGAGATATGAGAGCCTATTACTCCCTTTTTAAAATGAGACTTCTAAAAGGGCTTCAATACAGAGCGGCCGCCTTGGCAGGAGTTTCAACACAGTTTTTTTGGGGTTTTATGTTTGTTATGATTTTTGAGGCCTTCTACAAAAGCACATCAACTCCTCAACCCATTTCCTTTAGGGAATTAATTCAAGTATTATGGCTCCAGCAAAGCTTCTTGGTTTTCATAATGCTTTGGATTAGAGACAATGAACTTATAAATCTTATAACTAGCGGCAATATAGCCTACGAGCTTTGTCGTCCTGCTGACTTGTACAGCTTTTGGTATGCAAAACTAATAGCTCAAAGGCTTTCAGGAGCACTCTTAAGATGCTTTCCTATACTGATTGTTGCAGTGCTGCTGCCCTATCCCTATAACTTTACTTTTCCTCCAAGCCTGTCAGACTTTATACTCTTTGTAATAACTCTAACACTAGGCTTGATTTTAATAGTAGCCATATCAATGCTTATTTATATATCCATTTTCTATACAATGTCTGGAATGGGCTCTCTGCTTATCTTTGGTGTATTCGGCGAATTTTTCTCAGGGCTTGTTATTCCTGTTCCGTTAATGCCGAATACTTTAAAAACTATAGTTTATATACTGCCCTTTAGATATACCTCTGACCTTCCCTTTAGGATATATGCAGGAAACATAGGTATAAATGAAGCAGTAATTAGCATTGGGGTTCAGCTATTATGGATAGTTATAATAATTGCTGGAGGAAAGCTGTGGATGAACAAAGCTTTAAAAAGAGTTGTGGTACAAGGGGGTTAAAGTCCTAAATGGACTTTAACGGGCAACCTAGCGAGGTCAAAGTTCTAAATGAACTTTGACGGGTAACTTGTGAGCGTAAGCGAACGTGCTAAGTTACCCAGTACCCAAAGGGAAACGAGCGGGCTTAGGTTGCCCAGGGTTCGTACTGAAAGGAGAACAGAAAATGAAATTATACTTTAGATATTTGTCCATACTTTTCAGAAGTCAGATGGAATACAGAACCTCCTTTATTCTTCTCTCCATAGGACAGTTCTTCGTTCCATTTTTAACTTTTGTATCAATATTTATGTTCTTTGAAAGATTCTCAAACCTAGGCGGCTGGTCATTATATGAAGTGGCTCTATGCTATTCAGTAATTCATATGGGCTTCTCCCTAAGCGAATGTTTTGCAAGAGGCTTTGACTCCTTTTCCTCCCTTATAGTTAATGGAGACTTTGATAGAATTTTAGTTAGACCTCGCACAACAGTGCTGCAGGTGCTTGGCTCTAAATTTGAATTTACCAGAGTAGGCAGGCTTACCCAAAGCATAATAGTACTAGTTTTTTCCTTAACTAACCTTCAGATTCATTGGAATATATATAAAATAATAACCTTATTCCTTATGGTAATAAGTGCAGTATTTATCTTCGCAGGAATATATGTTTTGGGAGCTACTATGTGCTTCTGGACTATTGAAGGACTTGAGGTAGTAAACATATTCACCGATGGTGGAAGAGAAATGGCTCAATATCCTCTGAGCATCTACAAAGAATGGATAAGAAAGTTTTTCACCTTTGTAATACCCTTTGGAACGGTAAATTATCTTCCACTTATGTTTATTCTTGATAAAACTCAAGGAAACTCTACTATTTATATGCTTACTCCATTGTTTGGTCTGCTCTTTATAATTCCCTGCATTTTCGTTTGGAACTTTGGAGTTAGACACTACAAATCCACTGGCTCCTAAATAGAAACAGGTAGAGGACCTCCTCTACCTGTTTTAATACACATCAACAATTATATTTTCATCCAAATTCTTTTTAAAGTCATTTTTAATAATTAAAAACTGTTCTAAATCATTTAAAAACTGGTAAAGCATAGCCCTGTTTTCAAATTCATCTCTTGTCTTTGGAAGTTCCATAGCTTTAAAACTGTCCCTTAAGCCCTGCATACTTTT